>NZ_CP023696.1:5435321-5757886 GCF_008704425.1 Streptomyces fradiae ATCC 10745 = DSM 40063 | reverse complement strand
GGCGTCGGCGACGCACTCGCCGAGCACGGTGATCCGCTGACTGCTCATGGTCTCTCCACCTCGGCACCCGGCGGCTTTCGGAACCGGCCGCTCCGGGGTACAGCATCACATCCGCGGGCCCGGTCCGGCACCCGCTCGTGACGCGTTCCACGCCACCCGCACGCGTGGCCGTAATCGAACAGAACCCCTGCTCATCAGATCATCGTTCGATGCTACGGCTCCGGTTCGCGGCTCCTCGGACCACGATGGCGTGCTCTTGCCGCGAAACCCCGTGACGGGCACCGCCGTTCGGCCAGGATGGCGCACCCAACGGCCCACCGCGACGACAGGGACACCGGATGAGAATGACCGACATATCGCTGGAATGGCTGCTTCCGGGCGGAGTGATGCTCGTCGGGGCCGCCGCCGCGGTGGCGGTGGTCGCGCGCGGCAGGCGCGCCGCCGGGGAGAAGGCCGCGGCGGACGACTCCTGGGAGCGCAGCCAGGAGCGCCGCCGGCGCAAGGAGGCCGTCTACGGCATCGCCTCCTACCTGCTCCTCTTCTGCTGCGCGGCCGTCGCCGCCGCGCTCTCCTTCCACGGACTGGTCGGCTTCGGCCGGCAGAACCTGAACCTGTCCGGCGGCTGGGAGTACCTGGTGCCGTTCGGCCTGGACGGCGCCGCCATGTTCTGCTCGGTGCTCGCCGTGCGCGAGGCCAGCCACGGTGACGCGGCCCTCGGCTCCCGGCTGCTCGTGTGGCTGTTCGCCGGGGCCGCCGCCTGGTTCAACTGGGTGCACGCCCCGCGCGGCCTCGGCCACGACGGCGCCCCGCAGTTCTTCGCGGGCATGTCCCTGTCCGCGGCCGTGCTGTTCGACCGGGCCCTGAAGCAGACCCGCAGGGCGGCGCTGCGCGAGCAGGGCCTGGTCCCGCGCCCGCTGCCGCAGATCCGGATCGTCCGCTGGCTGCGGGCGCCCCGCGAGACGTTCGCCGCCTGGTCGCTGATGCTCCTGGAGGGCGTGCGGACCCTGGACGAGGCCGTCGAGGAGGTACGGGAGGACCGGCGCGAGAAGGAGCGCGCCCACCGCGAGCGGCGGGAGCGGCAGAAGCTGGAGCGGGCGCGGCTGCGGGCGTTCAACCGCCAGCACCGGAGCTGGGGGCTCGGCCGGGGCGTCGGACGCCGGGTCGAGGCGCCGGGCCTCACCGCCGCGCCGGGTTCCGGGCAGGCCGCGGTGGGCGGGTCCGTCGCGGAGCCCGCCATATCCGGGCCGGGACAGCCGCCGCACCGGCCCCGGCCCTCACTGCAGGCCGTCAGGGGCGGCCCTGAGCCCCGGACGGTGGACCTGACGGCGGAGGACGACACCCAGACCCTCCCGCGCCTGGACTCCCTGGAGCAGAAGCTCAAGAGCCTGGAGCAGCAGTTCGGCTGAGGCCCGGCCCCGGGCGGGCCGCCGGGCGGCCGGGCGGGCGCCGAGCGGACCGGGGCGCCGAGCGGATGGGGGGCGGACCGGGCTCGTACGGGCGACAGCCGGAGCCTGCCGGACACTCGGCAGGCCGGCCCCCGAAGCCGTACGGGCGTGACCGCCGCCCCATGGCCGTACGAGACCCCCCGCCCTGTGGCCGTACGAGGGGACCCACCGCCCTGTGGCCTTCCAGCGCCCGCCGCCGCGTTCGGTACGAGGAGGCGCCCCGTGCCGTACGGGCGAGCCCTCCGCCCCGTGGCGCCCGGGGGCTCCGGCGCGGGAGCCGGGCGCGGGGGCCCTCTGCGTTGGCCCCCGGCGGGGCCTCACGCGGCGGGCTTCACCCCGGACAGCTCGAACCACACGACCTTGCCGATGCCCTGGTCCCGCATCCCCCAGGCGTCGGCGAGCGCCTGCACCAGCAGCAGGCCCCTGCCATGGGTGCGCTCCTCCGACACCGGCAGGTACGGGTCGGGGGGCTCGGGGGCGAAGTCCCGCACCTCCACGCGCAGCACGTCCCCGTCGAGCGTCGCGGTGACCACCGCCCCGTACGCCGTGTGGATCAGCGCGTTGGTCACCAGCTCCGTGGTGAGCAGCTCCGCCGTGTACGCCGGGTCGTCGGCGACCCGGTGGGCCCATAACTCCCGCAGGGCGCCGCGCACCCCGGCCACCGCGCCGAGGTCACCGGCGCCGATCCGGCGGGTCAGCCGCGCCGCGCCGGGTATGCCCTGGTCCCGCCCGTCCACCATGGGTCCGACCCCTGCCTGACGCCCACTCATAGCCCCCACCCATGTCGTCGGCCCTTCATCGAACAGGCTCACGGGGAACCATGCCCCCCTGCCGCAAGCATCACGCGTGCGGCGCGTCCGCGGGCGGGCGCACGGAGGGGAGCAGTGGGGCACGGCGGGGTGTCAAGGTCGCGGGATGTTCCGCACGTTGGAGCGGGCGAGCTGCAGCATCCGCCCGACCCCGCCCTCCAGCACCATCTTGCCGGCGGAGAGCGCGAAGCCGGTCACCATGTCGGCCTGGATCTTCGGTGGGATGGACAGGGCGTTGGGGTCGGTCACCACGTCGACGAGGGCCGGGCCGCGGTGGCGGAAGGCGTCCTTGAGGGCGCCCGCGAGCTGCTTGGGCTTCTCCACCCGCACCCCGTAGGCCCCGGCGGCGCGGGCGACGGCGGCGAAGTCCGGGTTCCGGTAGGACGTGCCGTGCGAGGGCAGCCCCGCGACCAGCATCTCCAGCTCCACCATGCCGAGCGAGGAGTTGTTGAACAGGACCACCTTCACGGGCAGGTCGTACTGGACCAGGGTGAGGAAGTCGCCCATGAGCATGGAGAACCCGCCGTCGCCGGAGACCGACACCACCTGGCGGTTCCGGTCGGTGAACTGGGCGCCGATGGCCTGCGGCAGCGCGTTCGCCATGGAGCCGTGGCTGAACGACCCGATGATCCGCCGGCGCCCGTTGGGCGTCAGATAGCGGGCCGCCCAGACGTTGCACATGCCGGTGTCCACGGTGAACACGGCGTCGTCGTCGGCGAGTTCGTCGAGGACCGAGGCCACGTACTCCGGGTGCAGCGGGACGTGCTTCTCCACCTTGCGGGTGTACGCCCGGACCACGCCCTCCAGCGCCCGCTCGTGCTTCCTCAGCATCTTGTCCAGGAAGCGCCGGTCGCTCTTGGGGCGCACACGGGGCACGAGGCAGCGCAGGGTCTCGCGGACGTCCCCCCACACGGCGAGGTCGAGCCGCGAGCGCCGCCCGAGCCGCTCGGGCCGCAGGTCCACCTGGACGATCCGCACGTCGTCGGGGAGGAACGCGCTGTACGGGAAGTCCGTCCCCAGCAGGATCAGCAGGTCGCACTCGTGCGTGGCCTCGTACGCCGCCCCGTATCCGAGCAGCCCACTCATCCCCACGTCGAACGGATTGTCGTACTGGATGAACTCCTTGCCCCGCAGCGCGTGGCCGACCGGTGCCTTGACGCGCTCCGCGAACTGCATGACCTCGGCGTGGGCGCCGGCCGTGCCGCTGCCGCAGAAGAGGGTGACCCGGTCGGCGGCGTCGACCATGCGGGCCAGCTCGTCGACCTCCGCGTCGCCGGGGCGCACCGCGGGCCGGGTGGTGGCCAGGTCGTACGCCCTGCTCTCCTCGGGCGCCTGCTCGGCGGCGACGTCGCCGGGGAGGACGACGACGCTCACCCCGCCGAGCCCGACGGCGTGCTGGATCGCGGTGCGCAGCAGGCGGGGCGTCTGCCGGGGGGTGGAGACCAGCTCGCAGTAGTGGCTGCACCGCTGGAAGAGCTGGTCGGGGTGGGTCTCCTGGAAGTAGCCGAGCCCGATCTCGCTGGACGGGATGTGCGAGGCCAGCGCGAGCACGGGGGCCATGGAGCGGTGCGCGTCGTACAGGCCGTTGACGAGGTGGAGGTTGCCCGGTCCGCACGACCCGGCGCAGGCGGCGAGCCGGCCGGTCACCTGCGCCTCGGCGCCGGCGGCGAAGGCGGCGCTCTCCTCGTGCCGCACCTGGACCCACTCGATGCCGCGGGTGCGCCGCACGGCGTCCACGACGGGGTTGAGGCTGTCCCCGACCACCCCGTACAGGCGCCGCACCCCGGCGCGTACGAGCGTGTCGACGAACAGTTCGGCCACGTTCTGTCTGCCCATGCCCCCATCCACCCACGCCCGGCGCGCCCCCGCCTCCCGAGCGCCCCCGCGGCTGGGCCCGTCGGCGTACCGGCCGCCGCCGTGGGGGCGCGGGACCGGCGCCGCGAGCGGGCCGGGGAGGGCGGGCGGGGAGGGCGGGAAGGGATGTGCGGGTGGGTGGGCCGGGCCGGGAGGGGTGTGCGGGCCGGAGCCGGGGGCCGGTGAGTGGTGGGCCGGGGTGCCCGCCGGGGCGCCCTCCTTCCCCATCAAAGGAGGGCGCCTCCGGCGGGCCTGTGTGGTCGCGCGCGCCGTCCGCCGAGTCGTGCGGAGCGACGCGTTCGGCGCGGACCACGGTCGGGGTGTCCTCGCGGTGGCCGGGGGGCGTCCCCGGGGTGCCCGAGGGGCCGCCGATGGTGCGGTGGCGTCACCTTGGCAGAGTGTCGGGTGGTGTGGGGACGACCGGCGCGGCGGATTCGCGCCGTGGCCGTTTCCCGCCACGGACCGAGGGGAGGAGGCCCGGGTGCTGAACGCGATCGGGCTCGACGAGCGGCAGGAGTCCGCGTACCGGGCGCTGGTGGCGCTGGGCGCGGCGGAGGTGGCGGACCTGGCGCACCGGCTGGCGCTGCCGGAGCCGGAGACGGAGCGGACGCTGCGGCGGCTGGAGGCGCAGGGGCTGGCCGCGCGGTCCTCGTGCCGCACGGGGCGCTGGGTGGCGGCGCCGCCCGCGGTGGCGCTGGGCGCGCTGCTGACCCAGCAGCGGCACGAGCTGGAGCGGGCCGAGCTCGCCGCCGCCGTGCTGGCCAGTGAGTACCGGGCGGAGGCGGCGGCCCCGCCGGCGGTGCACGACCTGGTGGAGGTGGTGACCGGGGCGAGCGCGGTGGCCCACCGGTTCCGCCAGCTCCAGCTCGGCGCGGCGGACGAGGTGTGCGCGCTGGTGACGGGCCGGCCGGTGGTGGTGGCGGGCCCGGAGAACGACGCGGAGGAGCGGGCCGCCGAGCGCGGGGTGGCGTACCGGGTCGTGGTGGAGCGGGAGGTGCTGGAGCGGCCCGGCGGGCCCGCGGAGATCGGTGCGGCGCTGAGCCGGGGGGAGCGGGTACGGGTGGTGGACCGGGTGCCGACGAAGCTGGTCGTCGCGGACCGGTCGCTGGCGATGGTGCCCCTGACGGCGCGGGGCGCGGAACCGGCCGCGCTCGTGGTGCACGCGAGCGGGCTGCTGGAGTCGCTGGCCGGGCTGTTCGAGGCGGTCTGGCGGGAGGCGGTGCCGATGCGGCTGGGCGCGGCGGACGGGACGGTGGCCGAGGAGCCCGCGGCGGGGCCCGACGCGACGGACCTGGAGGTGCTGTCGCTGCTGCTGGCCGGGATGACCGACGCGAGCGTGGCGAAGCAGCTCGACCTGGGGCTGCGGACCGTGCAGCGCCGGGTGAAGGGGCTGATGGAGCTGGCCGGTGTGACGACCCGCCTCCAGCTGGGCTGGCACGCGTACGAACGGGGCTGGGTCGTGCGCTGAGCGGGGCGGCGGGGAGGGGTGGGGCGCACGGGGCCCCGGGGGGGCGCGTCCGGGCGGGGTCCGGGGGGGCGGGGGGCGGGGGGCGGAGGCGGGGGCGGGGCGTCCGCGGGCCTGCCGGGTGGGAGCGGTACCGCGTGGGGCGCGCGGGATGGCACGGGCGCCGCCGGGCGGGCTCGGGCGCGCGTCGGGGGGTGCGGATCGAACGGGAGCGGGCTGCCGAGCCGGGCAGGGGCAGGAGGGGCGCCACGCGGGGGCGGGCGCCGCCGGGCGGGCGGTCTCGGGCGCGCGTCGAAGGGGCGGGCCGGCCGGGCGTGGGGGCGGCCGGGGCGGGCGGGCTGCCGCCGGGCCGACGGGGCGGGGCCACCGGTCGTATGGGCGCCGGTCGGGTCACCGGGGGCCCGCGGGGCGGCGGGGGCCCGGTGCTTCCTGCACGCTGGACAGGTGGGTGTGTGGCCGGAGCTGATCGTCGCCCTGGTGCTGCTGCTCGGCGTTCTCGGGGTGCTGGTGCCGGGAGTCCCGGGGCCGTGGCTGGTGTGGGCGGCCGTCCTGTGGTGGGCGCTGCGGGACACGTCGGCGGCGGCCTGGTGGCTGCTGGCCGGTGCGACGGTGCTGCTGCTGGTGACGCGGGCGGAGGTGCGGCGGCTGCCGGTCCGGCGGCTGCGCGGGGTGGGGGTGACCCGGCGGATGGCCGTGTACGCGGGGGTGGGCGCCGTGCTCGGGTTCGTCCTGGTGCCGGTCGTCGGCGGGGTGCCGGGCTACGTGGGCGGCATCTACCTGGCGGAGCGGCGTCTGGGGGGCGGTCACGAGGCGGCGGCCGCCGCGACGCGGCGGGTGATGCGGGCGATCGGCACCAGCGTGCTGGTGGAGCTGTACGCGTGCCTGCTCGTCGCGGCGGCCTGGGCGGGAGTGGCGCTCGGCACGTGAGGCCGGGGTCCGGGGTCCGGGGTGGAAGGGCGGCACGGGCGGCGGGAGCGGACGCGCGGCGGGGAACCCTTCACGGGCGAGGGCTCGCTGCTGTAATAATCTCTGTACTACACTACCCCCATGAAGTCATCCCGCCCCGGCGGCACGGAGAACGTCTCTGTCTCGATGCCCTCGGATCTCCTCGGTGCCCTGCGCACCCGTACCGGTAAGCGCGGCGTGTCCGCGTACGTGACGGCTGCGGTCCGTCATCAACTCGCCATGGACGGCCTCGCCGAGATCGTGGCCGCCTACGAAGCCGAGCACGAGCCGCTGAGCGAGGCCGAGGTCCAGGCCGCGCAGAGCGAACTGTTCGGTGACGCGCCGGCACCCTACGCGTCGAACGACAGCGCCGCATGAAGGAGCCCTCGGCCAGGTCCCTGGTGCTCGACTCCCAAGCGCTGTCGCTGCTGCTGCGTAACGACCGCCAGGTGATCACCCGGATCGAGGCCGCTCGACGCGTAGGCGTGCCCGTCCTCGTGTCGGCCTTGACGGTGGTGGAGGCCGTGCACGGGAAGACGGACACCGCCCGGCTGCGCTGGCTGCTCTCCCGCCTTCAGGTCCGAGACGTCACCCAGGCGGACAGTCTCACCGCGGTGCAGCTGCTGAGCGACGCCGGCGGCCTGCACGGCCACAAGTACGCCATCGACGCCCTCGTCGCCGCGATGGCGCTTCGCTCCCCGGCGCCCGTCCTCGTACTGACCTCGGATCGCGACGACTGGTCGAAGCTGTGCGGCGACCAGGTTCAGATCAAGGACGTCTGACAGTGACGACACGCGGGCGGGGACCATGGGCCCCGGCGGCCGGGGCGGGTCCCGTGCGGCGTTGTCGGGGGGTGCGGGGCTGCGCATACTGGGGGCTTCGCTGACGTACGGGGGGCGGTTCACGGTGGGCGACGGCGACGGACGCGACGGGCACCCGATGGTGCGGGTGGAGGGGCTGCGGCGCTCGTACGGCTCCGGACCGGCCGCCGTGCACGCCCTGCGCGGGGTGTCGTTCGAGGTGGCGCGCGGGGAGCTGGTGGCCGTGAAGGGGCGGTCCGGCTCCGGCAAGACGACGCTGCTCAATCTCGTCGGGGGCCTCGACGCGCCGGACGGCGGGCGGATCACCGTGGACGGCACCGACCTCGCGGACCTCGGCGAGGAGGGGCTGCTGGAGCTGCGGCGGGACCGGGTGGGCTTCGTCTTCCAGACCTTCGCGCTGGTCCCGATCCTGACGGCGGCGGAGAACGTGGGCGTGCCGATGCGGCTGCGCCGCGCCGCCCCGGCCGAGCGGGAGGAGCGGGTGCGGCTGCTGCTGTCGATGGTGGGGCTCGCCGAGCACGCCGAGCAGCGCCCGGCCGAGCTGTCCGGCGGCCAGCAGCAGCGGGTCGCCATCGCACGGGCGCTGGCGAACCGCCCGGCGCTGCTGCTGGCGGACGAGCCGACGGGGCAGCTCGACGCGGAGACGGGCCGGGCCATGATGGAGCTGCTGCGGGCCGTCGTCCGGGGCGAGGGGGTGACGGCGCTGGTGGCCACGCACGACGCGGCGCTGCTGGACCTCGCGGACCGGGTGCTGGAGCTGCACGACGGAGTGATCGTGGAGTCCGCGCCGGCCGTGACCGCGGCGGGCTGATCCCGTCCTCCGGCCCGGCCGGCCGGGCGCCGCGCCGCACGAGGCGGGACGCGGGGTGCCGCTCCCGCCGCCGGTCACGATGGCGTCAAGTCCTGCGTCGTCGGCGGCCGTTGACCGCAGCTCCTGTGCGATGATCCCCTCTCCGAAAGGACTTTCGAGGGGGACGGCCGTACGGGCCGGTCGAGGGGGGCGCGGTGGTGGGTCTGCTGGTACGGCGGGCGCGCGCGCACCGGCTGCCGCTCGTCGCGGCGCTGCTCGCCGTCCTGCTGACCACCACCGTCCTGGCCGGGCTGGCCGCCTTCGCCGGCTCCGTCGGGGACGCGGGCCTGCGCCACGCGCTCGCGCACCGGGACGCCGCCGACGCCGCCCTTCTGATCACCACGCCGAGGGCGGGGATCGACCCGGAGGCCGCCACCGGCGAGGCGCGGCGGGCGGCCGAGCGGTCGTTCGCCGGACTGCCGGTGGGCCTGCGCCGGTTCGACCACTCGGGCCCGTACGCCCTCCCCCGCACCGCGGACGCCGGTGGCGGCGCGACGCGGCCGGGCGCCGGGCAGGGCTCCGGGCCGGGCGCAGGGGGGACGGTGGACCTCACCGAGTTCGCCGCCGTCCATCCCGGCGCCGTGCGGTTCACGGCGGGCCGCCGCCCGGCCGCCGCGGCACCGGGCGGTGTGGTGGAGGTGGCCGTGCCCGAGGCCGCCGCGCGGCGCTTGGGCATGCGGCCCGGCCCCCGGGTGCTGACGCTCGCGGACCGGCTCGGCGGGCCCCCGGTCCGCATCCGGGTCACCGGTGTCTACCGGCCGGCCGACGCGGCCGACCCCTACTGGCGGCTGGACCGGCTGGGCGGCGGGCGCGGGGTGCGCGCGGACGGCGCCTTCACCTCGTACGGGCCGCTGCTCGCCGATCCGGCGCTGTTCGGCTCGGGCCGGGTCGCCCGTCAGGAGCTGGGCTGGGCGGCCACGGCGTCCTTCGGTGCGCTGCGCGCCGACGACGTGGACGGGCTGCGCGACGCCGCGCGGCGGAGCCGGGACCATGTCGCCGCGCAGCCGCTGCTGGGCGGCGACGCCACGGTCCGCACGTCGCTGCCGGAGGCGCTGGACCGGCTGGAGCGGTCGCTGCTGGTGGCGCGCGCCACGCTGCTGATCGTGTCGGTGCAGCTGGCGCTGCTCGCGGGCTACGCGCTGCTGCTGGTGTCCCGGCTGCTCACGGCGGAGCGGGACGTCGAGACGCGGCTGCTGCTGGCGCGGGGCGCGTCCCGGAGCCGTATCGCGTGGCTCGCCGCGCTGGAGGCACTGCTGCTGGCGCTGCCCGCGGCGGTGTGCGCGCCGCTGCTGGCGGGGCCGCTGGCCCGGCTGACGGCGGAGCGCGGCCTGCCGGCGGGGGCCGGGCCGCGCCTGGACGCGGGGCCGGACCCGGTGGTGTGGCTGACCGGCCCGGCCGTGGCCGTGGCCTGCGCGGCGGCCGTGGCGTGGCCCGCGCTGACCGCGGCGCGGGCGGCCGACCGGGGGCGTGCGCGGGCGCTGCCGGGTCCGCTGCGCGCCGGTGCGGATCTGGCGCTGGTGGCCCTCGCGGCGGTGGCCTACTGGCAGCTGGAGCGGCGCACGGCGGGCGGCGACGTGCTGGGCGGGGGCGGGCCGCCGGGTGTCGACCCGCTGCTGCTCGTGGCGCCGGCCCTGGCGCTGCTGGCGGGGGCGGTGGTGACGCTGCGGCTGCTGCCGCCGGTGGCGCGGTTCGCCGGGCGGCTCGCGGCGGCCGGGCGGGGGTTGACGGCTCCGCTCGCCGGGTGGCAGCTCAGCCGCCGTCCGGCGCGGGCCGCGGGACCGGTGCTGCTGCTGGTGCTGGCGGTGTCGACGGGGATGCTGGCCGTCGGGCACGGGGCGTCGTGGGAGCGCTCACAGGAGGACCAGGCGGACTTCCGGGCCGGTGCGGACATCCGGGTGACGGGCGGGGTGACGGCCCGCTTCGGGCAGGGCGGCGCGTACGCCGGGATGCCGGGGCTGCGCGCCGCCGTGCCGGCGGCCCGTACGGCGATGAGCCTGTCGGGCGGCCGCGCTGCGACGGTGCTGGCACTCGACACGGAGGCCGCCCACCGGCGGCTGCCGTTCCGCTACGACCTGGCGGAGAGCGACGACCCGGCGGGGCTCGTGGCGTCCCTGGCGCCCCGCACCCGGCCGCGGACGGGCATCGTCCTGCCGCCCGACACCCGGCGGCTCCACCTGGACGTCGCGCTGACCCGGCCGCCCGGCGGCGACGGCCCGCACGGCGCCGGCGCCGCCGCACTGGCCCTGATCGTGGAGGACCGGTACGGCGTGCCCTACCGGCTGCCGCTCGGCACCGTCCCGTACGCGGAGGGGCCAGGGCCGGGCACGCGCACGGTCACCGCGGACGTCGACCGGGCCGCCGGCGCCCCGTACGGGCGGGCCGCGGGGCCGCTGGCGGTGACCAGCGTGGAGATCGAGGAGCGCGGCAACCCCGCCCGTGCCACGCCCAAGCGGTTCACGGTCCGCGCGCTGCGCGCCGAGGCCGGGTACGGCACGATCGGCCCCGTCACGGAGCCCGTCGCCGTACCGGACGGTCTGGTGTGGGAGGCGCGCGTGGCGGGCGAGCGGGCCACCGGGGCCGGCGAGCGGGCGCCGGAGGCCACCGCCGGCGCGTCGACGGCCCGCGCCCCGCTTGAGGTGGCGTTCCACACCGGGGTCGCGCCCGTCCCCGACGCCTGGGGCGCCGAGCGGTCGGCCACCGTGCGCGCCGTGCTGCGGCGGGCCGCTCCCCCGGTGCCGTCCGCGCTGGCCACGCCCCGCTTCCTGGAGTCCAGCGGCGCCGCCGTCGGCACGACGCTGGAGGTGCCGATGCCGGGCGGCCCGGTCAGGGTGCGCGTCTCCGGCGTACTGGACGCCGTCCCGACGACCGGCCCCGGCGCGGCGGGCTCGGCCGAGGACACCGCCGCCGCGGAGCGGGCGGACGGCGGGGCGCTCCTGCTCGACCTGCGCGCCGTCAACCAGGTGCTCGCCGCCCGCCCCGACGCGTCCCTGCCGCCGGGCGAGTGGTGGCTGTTCGCCGAGCGCGGCGCGGCGGCCGAGGTGGCGGCGGCGCTGCGGGCCCGTGCCGACACGGACCCGTCCGGCGTCGTCGTACGGGACGAGCTGGCGCGGCGGCTGTCGGACGACCCGCTCGGCGCGGGCCCGCGGGCGGCGCTGCTCGGGGCGGCGGTGGCCGCCGCGCTGCTGGCCGCCGTCGGGTTCGCGGTGAGCACGGCGGGCGCGCTGCGGGAGCGGTCGGCGGAGTTCGCCGTGCTGCGGGCGCTGGGCGCGCGGCGCCGGCTGCCGGCCCGGCTGGTCGCCCTGGAGCAGGCGTCGCTGATCGGCCTGGCGCTGGTGATCGGGCCGCTGCTGGGCGCGCTGCTGGCGCGGGCCGTGATCCCGCTGGTCGTCCTGACCGGGCACGCGACCCGGCCCGTGCCGGAGGTCCTCGTCGAGCTGCCGCTCGGGCGGGTGCTGGCACTGCTCGCCGGGGTGGCCGTCGCGCCGGCGCTGATCGTGGCGGCGGTCGCGCTGCGCCGGGGCGGCCCGGCGCGGGCGGCCGGCGCGCGGGAAGGCGGGGTGGGATGAGGGCCGTGGCCCCCTGGGTCCGTACGAGGCTGCGCACGGCGCCGGGCGCGGCCGTGGCGCTGCTGGTGCTGACCCTCGCGACGGCGTTCCCGGCGGCGGCGCTGCCGCGGGCGATGGACGCGTACGCGGCGGCCGGGCTGCGGCACGGGCTGGCGACCGCCCCGCCCGAGCGCGGCGCGATCGCGCTGACGGACACGCCGTGGCGGGAGGAGAGCGGCTCGTCCGCCGATCCGCTCGACCCCGCCGTGCTGGCGGAGCGGTACCGGCGGGTCGTCGCCGCGCTGCCCGCGCCGCTGCGCGCGGACCCGGCGGAGTCGGCGTACGGGGCACGCACGGGGACCCCGCTCGCGGCGAGCGACCCGTGGGTGCCGCAGCTCGACGGCGGGCGGACCGTGTTCACGCTCTCCGCCCAGCACGGCGTCGACCGGCATGCGGTGGTGCGCGAGGGGCGGCTGCCGCGGGCGGCCCGCGGGTCGGTCACCGAGGGCACGGACGCGGTGGAGGCGGCCGTCACCGCGGCGACCGCCCGGACCCTGGCGATCCGTCCGGGCGCCGTCGTGCACCTGCCGCGCCCGATGGGCGGCGCGCCGCTGGCCGTCCGCGTGACGGGGGTGGTGGAGCCCGTACGGCCGGACGGCGGCTACTGGGCGTTCGAGCCGGTGCTGCGGGCCCCGGTGCGGCTGGTCAAGGAGGGGCCGGCGCCGCGGCCGTACTGGCACGGGGCCCTGCTGATGGCCCCGGACGCCGCGCCCGTGCTGCGGTCGGCGAGTCCGGACGGCGAGGCGTACTGGCGGATCGCCGTCGACCCGGCCGGGCTGGGCGCGGACGACACGCGGGCGCTGCGCACGGCCGTCGCGTCGGTGGAGGACGGGCCGGTGCGGGCGGAGCTGGGCGAGGCGTTCTCGCCGGAGCTGTTCGTCGAGACGGCCCTGGACGACGTGCTGCTGGGCGTGGACCGGACGCTGGCGGGGCTGGACCCGGTGGTCGCGGTCGCCGCGTTCGGCGTGGCGGGGGTCGCCGGGGTGGTCCTGCTGATGGCGGGCGGCCTGGTCGCGGCGCGGCGCCACGACGAGCTGGCGCTGCTGCGGGCGCGGGGCGGCTCGGTGGCCGGGGTCGCCGGGCGGCTGCTGGGCGAGACGGCGGTGCCGGTGCTGCCCGCCGCGGCGGCGGGCTGCGCGCTGGCGTTCGCCGCCGTGCCGGAGGGCCGGGCGCTGCCGTCGGTGTGGGCCGCCGCCGCGGTGGCCGTGGTGGCGTGCGGGGCGCTGCCCGCGCGGGCGGCGTTCGCGCACCGGCGGGTGCGGGTGCACGGCGGGCGGGCGGACGCCGGGCGTGCGGGGCGCTCGCGGGGCCGGGTGGTCGCGGAGCTGACGGCGCTGGTCCTCGCGGTGGGCGCGGTCGCGGCGCTGCGGCGGGACGGTGCGGGTGGGAGCGGCGCGGGCGGGAGCGGCGCCGCCGCGACGGCCGGGGGCGGTGCCGGCGCGGGGGGCGTGGACCTGCTGGCGAGCGCCGCGCCGCTGCTGGTCGCCCTGATCGCGACGCTGCTGCTGGTCCGCCTCCTCCCCCTGCCGCTGCGGCTCGCGGCGCGGTGGGCGGCGCGGCGGCGCGGCCCGGTGGCGTTCCTGGCGCTGGCGCGGGCCGGCCGGGCGGGCGGCGGCGGGGCGCTGCCGCTGCTGGCGCTGGTGGCGGCGCTGACGACGGCGGCGTTCGGCGGGTCGGTGCCGGCGGGGGTGGCCGACGCGCGGGACCGGGCCTCGCTGGCGGCGGTGGGGGCGGACGCGCGCGTGGACGGCGACCCGCTGCCCGAGGGCGCGGCCGGGGCGGTGCGGCGGGTGGCCGGGGTGACCGATGTGGCGGCCGTGCGCCGCTCGTACGACCTGGAGCTGCGGGAGCGTGACACGGGTGGGGTCGGCGCGGTGACGCTGCTGGCCGTCGAGGCCGAGTCGTACGCGCGGCTGGCGGCCCGGACGGGGCTCGGCGCCTTCGGGGCGGACGCCCTGCGCGCGCCGCCGGGCGCCGGTGGGTCCGGGGTGCTTCCGGCGGTCGCGTCGCCGGGGGTCGCCGCGCTGCTGGGCGGGGACGCGGTGCTGGTGGGCCCCGCGGAGGCGCCGTTCACCGTGCGGGTGGCGGCCGTGCGGGAGGTGACGCCGGGCGCCGCGTCGGGCGGGGAGTTCCTGGTGGTGGACGCGGCGGGCCTGCCCGGCGGCGCGGCGAGGGCGCCGACGACCCTGCTGGTCAGCGGCTCGTCCCTGTCCGGTGCGGCCCTGCGGGCGGCGGCCGGGGCGCCGGGCGCCGACGCACCGGAGGTGGCGCTGCGGGCGGCGGTACGGGCCGGGTTCACCGACTCCCCGGCCCAGCGGGGCGCCGAGCTGGTCTATGTCGCCGCCGTCGCGGCGGGCGCCGCGTACGCGGCCGTGGCGCTGCTGCTGGCGCTGGTCCGGGCCGCGCCCGAGCGGGTCGCGCTGCTGGCGCGGCTGCGCACCATGGGGCTGACCCGGCGCCAGGGGCGAGGGCTGCTGGTGGTGGAGTCGCTGCCGCTCGCGCTGGCGGCGGCCGGGGGCGGTGTGCTCGCCGGGTGGGCGGCGGTCGCGCTGCTCGGGCCGGGCATCGACCTGACGGCTACCGCGCTGGGCGGGCGGTCCGCGGCCGGGGTGCCGGGGCCGGTGACGCCGGCCGCCGACCCGTGGAGCCTGCTGCTGCCCGCGGCGGCGGTGGTGGTGCTCGCGGTGGCGGCGTCGGCCGCGCAGGCGTGGGCGGCGACCGGCCGTACGACGACGGAACTCAGGGCTGGAGACACGCGATGACCGACACCTCCGCCGGCGCGGGCCCCGGCGATGACGGCGCGGAGCCCCCCGGCTCCGGGACGGAGGCCGCCAGGGCCGCGCTGGACGAGCTGGAGCGGCGCGCGGCGGACCGTCGGGACCGGCCCGCGTACGGGCACGACGCCCTGATCTCCTGCGACCGGCTGGTGCGGGTCTTCTCCGCCGACGGGGTGGAGGTGCAGGCGCTCCAGGGTCTGGACCTGCTGGTCCGCGAGGGCGAGCTGATGGCGCTGGTCGGGGCGTCCGGGAGCGGCAAGTCCACCCTGATGAACATCCTGGCCGGGCTGGACACGCCCACGGCCGGGGCGGCGAAGGTCGCGGGCCGGGACCTGCTGGCGATGTCCTCGCGGGAGCGGCTGCGCTACCGGCGGGAGGTCGTCGGCTTCGTGTGGCAGGAGACCCGCCGCAACCTCCTCCCCTACCTGACGGCCGCGCAGAACGTGGCGCTGCCCGCGCAGTTGCGGGGCCGGGGGCGCGCGCGGGAGCGGAGCGAACGGGTCGGGGCGCTGCTGGAGGTGGTCGGTGTGGCGGACTGCCGCGACCGGCGCCCGCACGAGATGTCCGGCGGGCAGCAGCAGCGCGTGGCCATCGCGGTGGCCCTGGCGAACCACCCGTCGGTGCTGCTGGCGGACGAACCGACGGGCGAGCTGGACTCGCGGACCGCCGAGGAGGTGTTCGCGGCGTTCCGCAGGGCCAACGCCGAGCTGGGCACGACCGTCGTGATCGTCACCCACGACCAGGCGGTCGCCCGCGAGGTCCGCCGCACCGTCGCGATCCGGGACGGCCGCACCTCCACGGAGATCCTGCGTCGTACGGAGGTCGACGCGGCGACGGGCCGGGAGGCGACGGTGGCCCGCGAGTACGCGATGCTCGACCGGGCCGGGCGCCTCCAGCTCCCCGCCGAGTACACGGAGGGCCTCGGCATGCGCGACCGCGTGATGCTCCGCCGGGAGCCGGACCACATCGGCGTCTGGCCGGACGACACCGTCCCGCCCGACGCCTGAGCCGCGCGGGGCGGGGCCTTCGGGCGCACCGTCAGGGCCGGGGCCGTACGCACGCGGTGGCCGCCTTGCCGGGCCTACGCACGGCCTGGAGACCCGGCACGCGCCCGGCGCGCCCCGCCGGTACGGCCGCGGCCCCGCCCTCCGCGCCACGCTGGCGGGACACCGGCCCGAGGCGCCGCCCGCCGGTGCGGACCCCGCCGCCCCCCGGCCCCCGCGCCCCTCCGGTGCGGGCCCCGCCCGGCCCCGGCGCCCGCGGTGCCCGCCCGCCCGTGCCGGCGGGCGGGCGCCGGGCGGGCGCCGGGGCGGGGCTCAGCGGATGAGGCCGCCGCGCTTGGCCTGCATGGCGGCGCGGCCCTCCGCACCCTTGCGCTTCCAGTCGCGCCGCAGCTCGGCCCGGACCCGGGCGTCGGTCTTGGCGACGATGTACTGGTTCTCCCGCAGCAGCTTGCGGTAGCTCTCCAGGCGCCGCTCCGGCAGGGCCCCCTCCTCGACGGCGGCGAGGACCGCGCAGCCGGGTTCGGTGGCGTGGGCGCAGTCGTGGAAGCGGCAGGAGGAGGCGAGCTCCTCGATCTCGGAGAAGACCTGCCCGACCCCCGTGCCCGCGTCGAAGAGGCCCACCCCCCGCAGCCCCGGCGTGTCGATGAGGACGCCGCCGCCGGGCAGGGTGAGGAGATTGCGGGTGGTGGTCGTGTGGCGGCCCTTGCCGTCGACGTCCCGGACCGCCTGGACGGCCATGGTGTCCTCGCCGAGCAGGGTGTTGGCGAGGGTCGACTTGCCGGTGCCGGAGACGCCGAGGAGGACGCTCGTACCGCCCGCGATGATCGCGCGGAGCACGTCGACGCCCTCCCCGGTGGCGGAGCTGAGCGGCAGCACGGGCACGCCCGGCGCGGTGGTCTCCACGTCCTGTACGAGGTACGACAGCCCGACCGGGTCCGGGACGAGGTCGGCCTTGGTGAGGACGACGAGCGGCTGCGCGCCCGACTCCCAGGCCAGGGCGAGGAACCGTTCGATCCGGCCCAGGTCGAGCTCGGCGGCGAGGGAGACGGCGACGATCGCGTGGTCGACGTTGGCGGCGAGGATCTGGCCGTCGGACCGCTTCGACGACGTCGACCGCACGAAGGCGGTGCGGCGCGGCAGGTAGGCCCGGACGTACCGGGGTGTGCCCCCGGCCGGGTCGACGGCGGCCCAGTCGCCCGTGCAGATCACCCGCAAGGGGTCGTGGGGCGTCACGAACGCCGTGTCGGCGCGCACGACGCCCTCGGTGGTGGCGATGTCGCACTGCCCGCGGTCGACGCGGACGACCCGGCCGGGCAGCAGGCCGCGCTCCGCGTGCGGAGCGAACTCCGCCTCCCAGTGGGTGTCCCATCCGTAGGAGGACAGAGGAGAGGAGGACGGGAGGGGGGAGAGCGCGGAAGAGGAAGAGGAAGAGGAGGAGGAGCCGGTGGTGGACGAGGTAGACAAGGGGTGCCCTTCGCAGGGTGGCCCCGGCGGCGCGCGCCTCGTCGGGCGCGTGCGGCGGACTGCTCGGTCAGCCGGAGGCCACGGGAGCGGGAATGATGAGTCTCTGGGGCGGGGTCAGCACCCGCGTGGTGGCAGTCGTCAATGCCCTCACCTCCCTGTCGGTCGCCCTCGCGTCGGAGCGGCGGCGTCGCGTCTCGGCACGCTCCATCGCGGTCGGCGCGTCGGAACGTCATCGCGCGCCACGCTAGCCGGGGCCGCTCCGGCCGCGCCACCGGTTTTCCCGCCGCATCCTCCGTACGGCGATCGACGTATGCGTACGCCCCCCATTCCGCCGTATCCGGGGGCGGCGCGCGGCGGGGCGGTGTCGATACGTGCATACGCCGATCGCATGATGCCGTCGCCTGCCAGGGGGGCGCGTGGCGGGGCGCCGCACGGGGGGCGCACCCATCGGCGCACCCCAGCCCGCCTGCGGAGTCACACCTCCCGTTTGCGCGGAATCGGTGCGGGACAGCACTGACGCTCATGACAATCATTGCCAAGTGATGGCATGCTCGTCCTCCGGGCGCCCCGCGGTCAGACTCGGGCGCAGTACGCAGTTCCGCCCCCGTCACCTGCCTCCAGCCCCTCCGAGAGGACCAGGACCAGACCCGCATGAGCGAACCGCTGTATCTCGCACCACGCCTGGAGCCGCGGCTTGCGTCGCTGCTGGACTCACCCGCCTTCCTCCACCCCCTCGTCACCGCCCTGGGCTCGCCGCTCAACCTCGTGCTGCCGGACCAGATCGCCGACAACGTGCGCGCCTTCCGCGCCGTGTACGCCCGGCACCGGCTCGGCGGCCGGGTCCTCTACGCCCACAAGGCGAACCGCTCCAGCGCGCTGCTGCGCCGGCTCGCCGCGACCGGCCCGGCCGCCGCCGTCGGCGTGGACGTGGCGTCGCTCGGCGAGCTCCAGCACGCGCTCGGCGCCGGCCTGACCCCGGACCGGATCGTCGCGACCGGCCCCAAGGACCCCGACTACCTGTGGCTCGCCGCCCGTACCGGGGTCACCGTCGCCGTGGACTCACCCGCCGAACTGACCTCGCTGGCCCGGCTGGTGGAGCGGTTCGGGCTGCCGCGCGTGCCCGTCCTGCCGAGGCTCTCCGACTTCGCCGCGCCCGGCACCCGCGTCCTCACCCGGCGCAGCCGCTTCGGCACCCCGGCCGCCGACGCCGGGCCGCTGCTCGACCTGGTGGAGAAGCACGGCGACAGCGTCGACCTCACCGGCGTGTCCTACCACCTGGACACCATGGGGCTCGCCGAGAAGGCCGCCGCCCTCGACGGCTGCCTGCGCGTCCTGGACGAGGCGCGGCGGCGCGGCCTGCGGCCCCGGTGCGTCGACGTCGGCGGCGGGTTCGGCGTCGACTACCTGGCCGACGGCGCCCAGTGGGAGCGGTACACCACGGAGCTGACCCGCGCCCTGCTGGGCCGCCGCCCCCCGCTCACCTGGGAGGGCCACGGCTACGGTCTGCGCGGCGAGAACGGCACCCTGCGCGGCACGTTGAGCGTCTACCCGGCCCACCGCCCCGTCGCCGGGCCCCGCTACCTGGACGAACTGCTCGCCCAGACCGCCCCGTCGCTGGGCCGCCCGCTGGCCACGCTGCTCCTGGAGAACCTGTACGACCTGCACACCGAGCCCGGCCGCGCCCTCACCGACCAGTGCGGCCTCACCCTGGCGAGGGTGCTGGAGGTCCGCGTCACGGCGGCCGGGGAGCGGCTGGTGCGGCTCGCGGCGAACGCACGCGACATCGGCCTGGAGGACCACGGGCTGCTCCTCGACCCCGTGCTGGTCCCGGCGGCCCCGCGGCCGGAGGGGAACGGCGGCCCGCCGGCCGGGTCCGGGGTCGCGGCCGGGTCCGGGGACGCAGCCGGGTCCGGGGCCGGGGCGGGGGTCGGGGTGTACCTCCTGGGCAACCTGTGCCTGGAGTCCGACCTGATCACCCGCCGCCTGGTGCACCTGGCGCACGAGCCGCGCCCCGGCGACCTGCTGGCCTTCGCCAACACCGCCGGGTACTTCATGGACTTCACCGCCGACCACGCCCTGCACCAGCCCATCGCCCGCAAGGTCGCCGTCCACCGGGAGGGCGACACCGGGCCGTGGAGCTGGTGCCTCGACGAACAGTACTGGCCGCACCTGACCGCGGGGGACGACGCATGAGGTACGAGCACATCACCGACGCCATCGGCGACACCCCCCTCGTCCGGATAGCCCCCGAGGTGCACGGGCTGCGCCACATCGACCTGTACGCCAAGCTGGAGATGCTCAACCCGTTCGGCTCCGTCAAGGACCGCGCGGCCTGGCGGATGGCGCGCCCGCACCTGGAGGACGCCCGGCGGCACGGCCGTACCGTCGTCGAGCTGTCCAGCGGCAACACCGCCAAGGCGCTCGCCGTCATCGCCGGCGTGCACGGACTGCCGTTCCGCAGCGTCACCAACCGGATGAAGGTCCCCGAGATCAAGGACCTGCTGCTCCTGCTGGGCGCCGAGATCGAGGAGCTGCCCGGCCAGGCCGAGTGCCTCGACCCGACCGCCACCGAGGACCCGCTCACCCGCATCCACCGGATGCTCACCGAGGACGACGGCCGCTACCTCCACACCGACCAGTACTACAACCCGGCCAACGCCGAGGCCCACGCCTCCGGCACCGGTCCGGAGATCATCAAGGACCTGGGCGGGACGGCGCCCGACTGGTTCGTGGCGTGCGTGGGCACGGCCGGGTCGTCCACCGGCGCCGCCCGCGCGCTGCGCGCCCACGACCCGGACATCCGCGTGGTCGGACTGGTCGCGCAGAAGGGCGACTTCGTGCCCGGCATCCGGGACATCGACGAGGTCCACGAGGTCGGCCTGTTCGACCCGGAGACCTACGACGCGCTGGAGGCGGTCTCCGCCGACGAGGCCATCGACGGCATGCTGACGCTCGTGCGGCGCTGCGGCATCCTCGGCGGGCCGACCGGCGGCGCCGCCTACTTCGGGGCCGTGCGCCATCTGCGCGAGCGGGACGCCGAGCTGGCGCGGGCCGGGGACGGGCGGCGCGGCACGGCCGTGTTCATCGTCTGCGACCGCGTCGAGAGCTACATGAGCTACGTGCGGCAGCGCCGCCCCGAGCTGCTGCGCCGCCCGCCCCGGCCCAACTCCCCCGCCACGGTGACGCCGCGCGAGCTGGCGGAGGTGCGCTCCGTCGGGGTCGAGGAGGCACGGGCGTGGATCGCGGCGGAGCGGCCCCTCGTGGTCGACCTGCGCGGGTCCTTCGCCTTCGAGGCGCTGCACATCGAGGGGTCCGTCAACATCGTGGACGAGCTGTTCGAGGAGCTGCTGCACGGCGGGCCGCCCTTCGGCAGGTCCCAGCCGGTGCTGCTGGTCTGCCCCGTCGGCGAGAAGTCCGCCACGTACGCGGCGCTGCTCGCCCGCATGGGCCACCGGGACGTGCGCAGCCTCGCCGGCGGGGTGATCGCCTGGCGGGACGCGGGCGCGCCGATGGTGCGGGACTGAGGGGGCGGCCGATGCGTACCACCTCCGTGACGGGCACCGCGCCGGCCGCCGGGCTGCGCGCGTGGCAGGAGCCGCTGCGCGAGCAGTTCCCCATCGTGACCGGCCACCCCGACCTGGCCTATCTGGACAGCGCGGCCACCGCGCAGAAGCCACGGGCGGTGCTGGACGCCGTGCACGCCTATCTGACGGGGTGCAACGCCAACGCCGGGCGCGGCACCTACACCTGGGCGAACCGGACGACGGCGCTGATCGAGGAGACCCGCGAGCGGGTCAAGGCCTTCCTGGGCGACCCGGAGCCGGACCGCTCCGCCGTGTGGTTCACCGGCGGGACGACGGAGGGCCTGCGGACCGTCGCGCGGGACTGGCTGGTGCGGGAGCTGGCCGACGGCGACGAGATCGCGGTGCCGTTCGCCGACCACGAGGCCAACCACCTGCCGTGGCTGGAGGCGCGGGACCTGCTGGCCGAGCGGGGCGTGCGGATCACCGTGCACCCCCTGCCGTACCAGCGGGACTCGCGCGACTACGACATGGAGGCGCTGGCGGCGCTGGCCGCGTCCGCCGGGGAGCGGCTGCGGTTCGTGGCGGTGACCCACGTCCACCACGTGTACGGGGCCGACATGAACGTGCACCGGGTGCGGCAGGCCGTCGGGCCGGACGCGGTGCTGTGCCTGGACGCCGCGCAGAGCGTGGGCCACCTGCCGGTGGACCTCGGGGCGCTGGACGTCGACTTCCTGGTGTTCTCCGGGCACAAGGCGATGGCGCTGCCGGGGACCGGCGTGGTGTGGGCGCGCGGGCGGCGGGGCGGCCCCTTCCGGCCGGGCGGCTGGCACGGCACGCCCAACACGGCCGGGATCGTCAGCCTGCGGGCCGCGCTGGACTGGCTCGACGCGGCGGGCCCGGACCGCATCGAGGAGTGGACGGTCGGGCTCGGCGTACGCCTGACGGACGGGCTGAGCCGGCTCGGCGCGTACGAGGTGCTGGGCTGCCCGCTCAGCCTGGAGGCCGGCTCGCCGGTGCAGCGCCGACAGGGCCTGGTGACGTTCCGGCACCGCGCGGTCGGCGCCAACGACCTGGGGTTCGTGTTGGCCGCGCACGGGCTGCTGGTGCGGGCCGACGGCCTGTGCCAGGCCCGCGCGGGCGAGAGCGACGCCTCGGTACGCGTGAGCGTGCACGTCTACAACACGCCCGAGGAGATCGACCGGCTCCTCGGTGTGCTGTCCGACCTGGCCGGTGACCGGCCCGGCGGGCGGCGATAGCACGATGAGCAAGGGAGCACGAGGGGACGATGTCTCAAGGAGTGATGTCGCGTCGGCTGACGCCCGAGCGGGCGGGTGAGTGGATCCGCCGGTGGGACCTCCAGCAGGAGCGGTACGCCTGTGACCGGGAAGCGCGCTTCACGGTCATCGCCGACGTGGTGGAGACGGCGGTGGCGGGCGTGCCCCGGCCCCTCGTCGCCGACCTCGGCTGCGGCCCCGGCTCGCTGGCGGCCCGGCTGGCCGGGCGGCTGCCGCACGCCGAGGTGGTCGGTGTGGACACCGACCCGCTGCTGCTGGCGCTGGGCCGGGCGCACCACGGGGCGCACGTGCGGTTCGCCGACGTGACGATCGGGGCGCCCGGCTGGCTGGAGGGGCTGGACCTGGGCCGGCCGCTGGACGCGGTGGTGTCCGCGACGGCCCTGCACTACCTGCCGGAGCCGGCGCTGCTGTCGGTGTACGAGCAGGTGCGGGAGTCGCTGCGGCCGGGCGGCGTCCTCGTCAACGGCGACCACCTCTTCCAGGAGGACCCGGCGGTGGCCGCGCTCGCCGAGGTGGTGGGGCGCCGCCACGCCGAGCGGCACGGGGCCGACGCCGCCGAGGACTGGCGGGGCTGGTGGGAGGCGGCGTCGGCCGCGCCCGAACTGGCCGGGCCGCTCGCGGAACGGGCCCGGCGCGGCCCCGGCGCGGGCGGCGACAACGGGCTGACCCTCCAGCGCCACGTCCGGCTCCTGCACATGGCGGGCTTCGAGGCGGCGGGGCCCGTCTGGCAGTACGGCCCGAGCTGCGTGCTGGTGGCGGTGCGGGGGGACTGAGCGCGCGGGGGGGCGCGCGGGGGCGGGATGCGGGTGCGGGGCGGCGCGCGGGCGTCGCGGGGCGGGGTGTGTGGGGCGACGGGTGCGCGAGTCCCGTGGGGCGGCGCGCCCGCGCGGGCGGGTGCGGGGCGGGGCGCGCGGGCGGGCGGGTGCGAGGCGGGGCGGGGTGCGCGGGCGGGCTGATGCGGGGACGTCGGGGCGGGGTGACGGGACATGTGGCGCGGGCCGCGCGGGCCGCGGGCCCCGTACCGGTCCGGGCGGTCAGCCCGCCGGGCGCGCCCCGGCGCTCTCGGGGCCCCTCTCCCGGTCGCCCCGGCCGGGCGGGGCCTGCGTGCGGCGCCGCCCGGCCCGCACCACCAGGTCGCGGACCCCGTCCACGGCCGGCTGCGTCCAGCGGGCGGTGAACGGGCCGGCCATGACGAGGATCAGCACGTACGCGGTGGTCAGCGGGCCGATCCTCGGCTCGGCCCCGGCCGCCAGCCCCGCGACGACCACCGAGAACTCGCCGCGCGCCACGAGCGCCCCGCCCGCCCGCAGCCGGCCGCGCCGCCCCACCCCGGCGCGCCCGGCCGCGTACCAGCCGGTGGCCAGCTTGGTGAGCGCGGTGACGGCGGCGAGGAGCAGCGCCGGCAGCAGCACGGGCGGGATGTCCGCGGGCACGGTGGACAGGCCGAAGAACAGGAAGAACACCGCCGCGAACAGGTCGCGCAGCGGCGCGAGGGTGCGGCGGGCGCCCTCCGCCACCTCCCCGGACAGGGCGATGCCGACGAGGAACGCGCCGACGGCGGCGGACACCTGGAGCCGCTGGGCGACCCCGGCGACCAGGACGGTCACGCCGAGGACCATGAGGAGCAGCATCTCCGGGTTGTCGGAGGAGACGGCGCGGCTGATGTGGCGCCCGTGGCGAAGCGCCAGGTAGAGCACGACGGAGACCGTGCCGAGGGAGAGCAGCAGGGTCACGCTGCCGCCCGCGAGGCCCACCCCGGCGAGCAGGACGGTGAGCAGGGGCAGGTAGAGGGCCATCGACAGGTCCTCCATGACGAGGAGGCCCAGGACGACGGGGGTCTCCCGGTTGCCGAGCCGCCCGAGGTCGGTGAGAATCTTGGCGACGACGCCGGACGACGACACCCAGGTGATCCCCGCGAGGGCGAACGCGGCGACCGGCCCCCAGCCGAGCAGGAGGGCGGCGGCGGCGCCGGGCAGGGCGTTGAGGACGAGGTCGACGACGCCCGCGGGGTACTGGGTGCGCAGGCTGCCGACGAGTTCGCCGGCGCTGTACTCCAGGCCGAGCAGGAGCAGCAGCAGGATCACGCCGATCTCGGCGCCCACCGCCACGAAGTCGGCGCTCGCGTGGAGCGGGACGAGTCCGCCCTCGCCGACGGCCAGGCCCGCGAGGAGGTAGAGCGGGATCGGGGAGAGCCCGACCCGTTCGGCGACGCGGCCGACGAGTCCGAGCACGAGGATGACGGCCCCGAGTTCGATGAGGAGCCCCGTGGTGTCGTGCACGATCACCCCCCGGCTGCGCCGGGCGGGAGGGTGCGGCACGTACCCATGGCGGCACCTCCGTGGCGGGACGGGCGGGGAACGGGAACGGGGACGGGGTGGGGTGGGGGATGGCGGTGGAGCGGCGGGGACGGGGTGGGGCGAGGGGCCTCACCTTACCAACACATGCCGCTTATGCCCTATATGTACGCATGCCGTGATCCGGCCGCCGCCGACGCCTCCGGCGCGTCCGATCCGTACAAGACCGGCGCGGTCGGCGGCCGTAGGGTGCCCGCATGACCGTGACACCCCGTTTCGACGCGATCGGCCTGGTCGTCTCCGACGGCCTGGACGTCCCGCCCGAGGCCGACTCGGCGCCGCACGCGGAGGCCGTACTGCCCGGCGGCCTGCGGATGATGTGGGACACCGAGGAGGCGGTGCGCGCCTACACCGACCTGGACGACGCCCCCGCCGGCGACCGGACGGCGCTCGCCTTCCGCTGCGCCGCCCCGGCGGAGGTCGACGCCCTGTACGGGGACCTGGTGGCGGCCGGGTACCGGGGCCACCGGGCGCCGTGGGACGCCCCGTGGGGCCAGCGCTACGCGGTGGTCCTCGACCCGGACGGTCGCGGGGTGGACCTCTTCGCCGACGCCTAGGACGGCGGACGGGCCGGCGCGGGTCCGCGGGCGTGGGCCGGCCCGCGGGCCGGCGCCGGGGCGGTGGTGCCCCCGGACGCGCGGGCGGGCGCGTGGGCCGTGACGTGGGCCGTGAGGGTACGGCCCGTCAGGGCGCGGCTGTCGCGCGCCAGGTGCGCCTGGTCGGTGTAGCCCGCCAGGGCGGCGGCCGACGCGAACGGGGTCCCGGCCCGTACCAGGGCCAGGGCGCGCCGGAGGCGGAGGATGCGGGCGAGCGTCTTCGGCCCGTAGCCGAAGGCGTCCAGGGAGCGCCGGTGCAGCTGCCGGACGCCCAGCCCCACCGCGTCGGCCGTGGCGGCGACGCTCCACCCGGCGTCCAGCCGGGCGGCGACGGCGCGCGCCAACGGGTCGGGCCGGCCCGCCCGCGCCGCGAGGCACAGGGCCGCCTCCTCCAGCGCCGCCGGGGGCGCCCCGGCCGCGGCGATCCGGCCGGCCAGGCGGCGCACGCGGGCGGCGGGCCACAGGTCGGCCAGGTCCACGCGGCGGTCGCGCAGTTCGTGCGCCGGTACGCCGAGCAGGGCGGGCGCGCCGCCGGGCGCGAACCGGACGCCCGCCCACGCCGCCGCCGGGTCTCCGGGGGCGTGCGCGCGTGTGTCGGGCCCCGCGACGAGGAGCCGCCCCGCGCTCCACAGCAGGTCCATGCAGCCGTCGGGGAGGACCGGTCCGGGCTCGGCACCGGAGCGGGCCCCGTCCACCGTCCAGACGACGGCCCCGTCCAGCCGGGAGGGCCGCTCCCGGTAGCGGGGGCTCAGCCCCCGCCCCCGCCGCCGTACCGCCGCCCGGCGGGCCCGTCGCCGCGGTGGTCGGCCCGGTCGCCGCCGTCGCTCCGGTCGCCGCGGCCGCTCCGGTCGGACGGGGCGCCGTGCGGACCGCGGGGCGCGGCCTCTCCCGCGTGCGGCCCGGCGGGCCCCCGGTAGACGTACGGTCCGGCCGGGCCCCGGCCGCCGCTCCGTCCGGCCGGACCCTCGTCCCCGGAGGACCCGGAGGACCCGGCGGGCCCTCCGGGGTCGTGCCTCTCGCCGTCCCGCCCGGCACGGCCCTCTGCGCCCGGCCCGTTCCCGGGCGGTTCCGGGTCGGCGGGCCGCTCGGAAGGACGCCGGCCGGGGTCTGGCCGCTCGGGGGCGGGGCGGTCGGAGGCGGGGCGGTCGGAAGCCGGCCGCTCGGAGGCCGGCCGGTCCTGGGCGGCCGGGGCCTCCGGGGTGGCCGGCCGGTCCTGGGCGGCCGGGTCCTCCGAGGCGGCCGGGCGGTCCGGGGCGGCCGGGCGGTCCTTGGGGCGGCGGTCCTTCTCCGCCTTCTCCCACTGGAGGCGGGCCCGTATGTCGTCCGGCGGCAGGAAGCGCGACCAGCGCTCCGGGAACTCCGAGGGCATGTCCGGGTCGCCGCCCGCCTGCGCGCGGGCGACCAGCGCGGCGGCCTCGGCGGCGCGCACGCGCTCCGTCTCGGCGCGGGCGGCGGCGGTGGCGACGGACGGCCAGACCCGGTCGATGGCCGCGTTGACCGCGGCGCCCACGAGCACCGCGAACGCGGAGATGCCGATCCACAGCAGGACGGCGATGGGCGCCGCGAGGGAGCCGTAGATGGTGGGGCCCTCGACCGTCTGCGTGAGGTAGATCCGCAGCACGAAGCTGCCCAGCACCCACATGCCGAGCGCCACCAGCGCGCCGGGCACGTCCTCGACCCACGGCGACCGGACCGGTACGGAGACGTGGTAGAGCGTCGTCAGGAACGCCACCGACAGCAGGATGACCACCGGCCAGTACAGCACCGACACCACTTCCGTGCCGAACGGCACCACCTCCACCACCCGGTCCGGGCCGACGACGGCCAGCGGCAGGACGACCGCGCCGATCACCAGGGCGACCAGGTAGAGCAGGAAGGCGAGGAGCCGGGTGGCGACGATGCCGCGGTGCCCGTCGAGGCCGTACATCACGGTGATCGTGTCGATGAAGACGTTCACCGCGCGCGACCCCGACCACAGCGCGATGGCGAAGCCGATGGAGATGACGTCGGGCCTGCCGCCCCTCGTCACGTCCTCCAGCAGGGGCCGGGCGATCTCGTTGACGCCCCGGTCGGAGAGGACCGTGCCGACGGCGGCGAGGATGTTCTTCTCGATGGACGCGACGGTCGTCGTGTCCGTCCAGTCGTCGATGTAGCCGAGCAGGCCCAGCAGCCCGAGCATCAGCGGCGGCAGCGACAGCAGCGTGAAGAACGCGGCCTCGGCGGCGAGGCCGAGGATCCGGTACTCGATGCACGAGTTCACCGTGTCCTTCAGGAGGAGCCAGGCCAGCTTCCGCTTCGAGACGTTGCGGTAGAGGACCCGGGCGCGGTGGAGCCGTCCGGAGGGCGCGGCGCGGTCCGCCCCCTGCCCCCCGCGGCTCCCCGGGTCCCGGGGTCCTGGGGTGCCCGGCGGTCCCGCGGGTCCCCCGGCCGGATCGGGTGTTTCCTTCGCTGCCTGCACCTCCTTACCGTATCCGCATGGCAGCCACCACCCACACCGTGACCAACCAGCCGCCGCCCCTGGTCGGGTACGACGTGTTCCGCGCGGACCGGGCCCTGGCCGAGGCGGTGGAACGACACCTTCCGCCCGACCTGCGGGAGGAGGCCGCGCGGGAGCTGTCCGGGCTGGGCACCACCGCGGGCTCGGTGCAGGCCCAGTCCTGGGGCGCCCTCGCCAACGAGTTCCCGCCGCGGCTGCGCACCCACGACCGGTACGGCAACCGCGTCGACGAGGTCGACTTCCACCCCGCCTGGCACCGGCTCCTCGGGCACGCCGTCACCTCCGGGCTGACCGGCGCCTGGGGCCGCTCCGGCGGGCACGTGCGGCGCGCGGCCGGCTTCGTCGTCTGGTCGCAGACGGAGGCGGGGCACGGCTGCCCGCTGTCGATGACCCACGCGGCCGTGCCCGCGCTGCGCACCGACCCGGAGCTGGCCGCCGTGTGGGAGCCGAAGCTCACGTCCAGGGTGTACGAGGGCGAGGAGCTGCTGCCGCCGGCGCGGAAGGCGGGCGCCCTCCTCGGGATGGGCATGACGGAGAAGCAGGGCGGCAGCGACGTCCGCGCCAACACGACGGCCGCGAAGCCGCTGGACGCCGCCGGGGAGTACCTGCTGACGGGCCACAAGTGGTTCTGCTCGGCGCCCATGTCGGACGGCTTCCTGGTGCTGGCGCAGGCGCCGGGCGGCCTCACCTGCTTCCTGGTGCCGAGGGTCCTGGACGACGGCACCCGCAACGTCTTCCGCATCCAGCGCCTCAAGGACAAGCTCGGCAACCGCTCGAACGCCTCCGCCGAGGTGGAGTTCGACGGAACGTGGGCGCGCCGGGTCGGCGAGGAGGGGCGCGGGGTGCCCACCATCATCGAGATGGTCGCCGCGACCCGCCTGGACTGCGTGCTCGGCTCGGCCGCGCTGATGCGGCAGGCGGTCGCGCAGGCCGTGCACCACACCACGTACCGCGGCGCGTTCGGCGGGGTGCTCGCCGACAAGCCGCTGATGCGCAACGTCCTGGCCGACCTCGCCCTGGAGTCGGAGGCGGCGACGGTCCTCGGGATGCGGCTGGCGGCGGCGTACGACGCGGTGGAGTCGGGCGGCCGGGCCGCTGGCGGGGGCGCCGCGGAGTCCGAGCGGGCCCTGCTGCGGCTCGCCGTGCCGGCCGCGAAGTACTGGGTGACCAAGCGGTGCACCCCGATGGTCGCCGAGGCGCTGGAGTGCCTGGGCGGCAACGGCTACGTGGAGGAGTCGGGCATGCCCCGGCTGCTGCGGGAGTCGCCGCTCAACTCCATCTGGGAGGGCTCCGGGAACGTGCAGGCGCTGGACGTGCTGCGGGCGCTGCGGCGGGAGCCGGGCGCGCTCGACGCGTACCTGCGGGAGGTGGGGCTCGCGCGCGGCGCGGACCACCGGCTGGACGCGGCCGTCAAGGGGCTGCTGACGGAACTGGCCGACCTGGACGGCATCGAGGCGCGGGCGCGGCGCCTGGTGGAGCGGATGGCGCTGGTGCTCCAGGGGTCGCTGCTGGTGCGGTGGGCGCCGCCGGAGGTCGCCGACGCCTTCTGCGCGTCCCGGCTGGGGGGCGACGGGGGCGCGGCGTTCGGGACGCTGCCGCACACGCTGGACCTGCGCGCGATCGTGGACCGCGCCCGGCCGGGCGAGGCGCCGGGGGCGTAGGGCGGGGCGGACGGCCGGGACGCGGGGCGGGGCGGGGCGGACGGCCGGGGGCTGAGGGCCGGGCCGGGTGTACGGCCGGGGGCTGAGGGCCGGGCCGGGTGTACGGCCGGGGCGCGGCGCGCGGCGCCCGGGGAGCCGAACGGGCGCGGGGCACCGGCCGGCACCCCGCGCCCGGAGCGACGCGGCCGGGATGGTGCTGCGCCGACACGGCACCATCCCGTCGCGTACCGGCGAACCGGTACGGGGCCACTCTCGTACGGGTCCGGGGGCCCGTGCCAGAGTTGCAGGGGGTTGCAGCCGTGGCGCGTTCTGTACGGCGGCCGTCCGGGCTGTTGTTCGGACGGGGGATGATGGGGGCCGTTGGGGAACGGGGAGGGCTGGCCCGGTGCGGAGCACCACGATCGACATCACCCGGCTCGCCGCGATGGACTCGCGTGAGGCGGCGCTGCTGCTCAAGGAGGTCAGGGACGCGGCGCTGCGGGGACGACCGGCGTCGCTCGCGCCGCGCGCCGACATCGAGGCGTCGTGGCGCCGGATGCTGCGCGAGGGCGTCGACCCCGACCGCGACCGCCGCTCCGGGCTGCTGTCGCCCGCCGAGCTGGAGGAGCGGCGGGCCCGTTCGCCCCTCGTGGCGCTGCTGCCCGTGCTGCGGGAGGGGCTGATGTCGCTGCCCGGCGCGGACTCCGACGCGGTGCGGCACATCATGGTCGTCGCGGACGCCGAGGGGCGGGTGCTGTGGCGGGAGGGCCACGCGTCGGTGCTGCGGATGGCGGACGGGCACGGCTTCGAGCCGGGCGCGGACTGGCGGGAGTCGACGGTCGGCACCAACGGCGTGGGCACGGCGCTGGTGGCGCGGCGGCCCGTGCAGGTCCACTCGGCGGAGCACTTCGTCTCCACCCACCACACCTGGACGTGCGCGGGCGCCCCCGTCACGGACCCCCGCGACGGGCGGCTGATGGGGGTCGTCGACGTGAGCGGCCCGGTGACGACGATGCACCCGGCGACCCTGCTGCTGGTCGGTTCGGTGGCGCGGCTGGCCGAGGCGGAGCTGCGCAACCGGCACCTGGCGGGCCTCGCCCGGCTGCGGGCCGTCGCGGCGCCGCTGCTGTGCCGCGTCGGGGGCCGGGCGCTCGCGGTGGACGGCCACGGATGGACGGCGGCGGTGCACGGGCTCGCCCCGGTGGACCGGGTGCCGCTGCCCGCGTCGCTGGGCGCGGGCCGGGTGTGGCTGCCGACCCTGGGCGAGTGCGCCGTGGAGCCGCTGCCGGGCGGCTGGCTGCTGCGCCCCCTGGACGGCGCGGGTCCGGGCGCGGACGCCGCCGACGCCGCCGCCCGGCTGGTGCTGGACGTGAGCCGCCCGCGTGACTGGACGGTGCGGGTGTCGGGCGCGGTCGGCTGCTGGGAGCGGGAACTGAGCCCGCGCCACGCGGAGTTGCTGTACGTGCTGGCCGTGCGCCGGGACGGCCGTACGGCGGCGGAGCTGGCGGCGGACGTGTTCGGCGACCCGACGCGGACGGTGACCGTGCGGGCGGAGATGTCCCGGATACGGCGCACCCTGGGCGGAGTGCTGGCGCACCGCCCGTACCGGTTCCGCGACGAGGTGGAGGTGGAGCTGGTCGCGCCGGACGACCCGGCGGACCTGCTCCCGCACTCCGCGGCCCCGGCGGTGCGGGAGGCCCGGCACGCGGCGGACGGCGGGCGCCGCGCCCCCGGCCCCGGCCTGAACCGGGGCTGAGGCGCGCCTGGGACCGGTCCGTGGACCTGCGCGACCGCACCGCCTTCGCCACCGGGCACCTCGCGGGCCCGGGACCGGACCTCTGCCTGGGCCCTCGCGGGGGTGGACCGGGGCGGCCGGCCCCCGCCGGGCCGGACGGGCGGACCGGCCGGTGCCAGGCCGGCGGACCGGTGCCGGACCGGCCGACCGGTGCCGGGCCGGCCGACCGGCCGCGGCGACCGGAACGGCCGGGCCGACCGGGCGCCGGCGGGCGACCGGGTGGGTCAGCCGGCGGCCGGCCACTCCAGGGGCTTCTTGTAGAAGCCGCGCGTGACCTCCACCGCCGCGGCCTTCTCCCCCTCGGGGACGAGGAAGGCCTTGCAGATCTCCGCCGACTGGCCGGGCGCGAGCTTCCGCTCGGTGTCGGGCGCGGGGCAGTCGGGCCACTTCGCCTCGCCGAGGAGGACGATGAGCGCCCGGGTGCGCGTGCCCTTGTCGGTGCGGACGACCAGGTCGCCGTCCATGTCGCCGACCTCCATGGGCGTGCCGCTCTTGTGGGTCACCTTGGTCCAGACGTAGACGGGGACCTTCGGCCCGCCCTCGTCGTCCTTCTTCAGGCCCGAGCCGTCCATGTCGGCCTTGGTGCCGGTCTTCACCCGGAGCGGGGTGAGGGTGTACTTGGCGTCCTTGGACGCCTGCATGTCGCTCTCCACCTCCGGGCTCTCCTCGCCCAGGCGGTACGTCGTCCTCTCGTCCTCGCCCCCGGAGCCCCCTCCGGAGCCGGACGCCGAGCCCGATGCCGAGCCGGACGCCGACGAGCCACCGCCCTTGCCGTCGGCCTTCGACGAGCCGCCGTCGCAGCCCGCCGCCGTCAGGACGACCGCCAGAGCGCCCGCCGCGGCCACCGCGCGTGTCCACGCAGCCATGTGTTCCTCGCTTTCCCCGTTGCGCCGGTCCGGGCGGCGCACGCCGCACGGCCGGTTCCGTACGGCGGGAGATCCTGTCAGACCCGCCGCGCCGCCTTCCCGGCGGGTACGGGCCGGGACCGGTTCGCGCCGGTTCACGGGCCTGCCCGCCCCCAGGGCGAGACGGAATCCCAGCATCCGGACACCTCGGACCACCACACCCCCCAGCCCGGACCGCGCCCGACGGCCGGACGGCGGGCCGCGGGGGCGGCGGCCCCGGGCCCGCGCACCCGCCGCCGGGAAGATCGTGCTGGCCAGGGGCGTGCGGGCCGTGGTTCCCTGGCCGTCATGAGCCACATCGACGTCACCACCTGGTACCTGGAGCAGACCTCCCCCGACGACCTGCGGCCCGCCGCCGCGCCGGAGGGGGACGTGCGGATCGTCCGCGCCGAGGTGCCCTCGCCCGAGTTCAGCCGGTTCCTCTACTCCGCGGTCGGGGGCGACGTGTCGTGGGTGGACCGGCTCGGACTGACGTACGCGCAGTGGCGGGAGATCCTGGACCGCCCGGGCGTCGAGACGTGGGTGGCGTACGAGAAGGGGACGCCGGCCGGCTTCATCGAGCTGCACGCCCAGGACGAGGGCGTCGTGGAGATCATGTACTTCGGGCTGGTCCCCGCGTTCCGCGGGCGGCGCATCGGCGGTCACCTGCTGTCGTACGGCACCGCGCGGGCCTGGGACCTGGCCGACCGCTGGCCGGGCCGCACGCCCACCAAGCGGGTGCTGCTGAACACCTGCTCCCTCGACGGCGAGCACGCACTCCCCAACTACGAGCGGCGCGGCTTCCGCCTCTACGACACGCGCGTCGCGCCCAAGCCGGCCGTCGAGACACCGGGGCCCTGGCCGGGCGCCTTCGCCTGACCGGGCAGGCCCCGGAGCGCCCCGCGGCCGGGGGTGGCCGGGGGGCGGCCCGCAGGGCGCCGCGCGAGGACGCGGCGGGGCGGGGCGCGGGCCGGGCGCGCGCCCCGCCGGGGCGGAAGCGGGAAGGTGCCCGCCCGATGACCCGTGAAACGTGACCGGCACCACAGTCGTCCATCATGTGGGACAGTTCCGTCCGCGATGCGGACGAAGGTGGACTGAGTCCAAACTCCCATGCCAGGCTTCCGTCATGTCTCGAGCTGGAATTGCCTTGGTGAGTCGGCGGCACGTCGACCTCGGCCGCATGTCCAGCGCCATGTGTCCGGCGAGCTGAGCGAACCAGCACCGCCGCGTTCCCCGATCTTCTGTACCCACCGCGCAATGTCGCGCAGGAGCCCTGCCCTGCGCGACATTGTGCAGGTCAGAGCCGCCCTCCTGCAGTCCCGAAGGACGTATAGCCATGGCCGCCACCCCGGAGAAGCCCACCCCCGCCGCACCCCGCCGCAAGGCGGGCCGCCACCGCGGCGAGGGCCAGTGGGCCAGGGGCCACTTCACGCCCCTGAACGGCAATGAGCAGTTCAAGAAGGACGATGACGGTCTCAATGTGCGGACACGCATTGAGACGATCTACTCGAAGGCCGGATTCGACTCCATCGACCCCAACGACCTGCGCGGGCGCATGCGCTGGTGGGGCCTGTACACCCAGCGCAAGCCGGGGATCGACGGCGGCAAGACGGCCGTACTGGCCCCGGAGGAGCTGGACGACGAGTTCTTCATGCTGCGCGTCCGCATCGACGGCGGCCGTCTGACGACGCGTCAGCTGCGTGTGATCGGCGAGATCTCCGAGGAGTTCGCCCGGGGCACCGCCGACATCACCGACCGGCAGAACATCCAGTACCACTGGATCCGCATCGAGGACGTCCCCGAGATCTGGCGCCGCCTCGAAGAGGTCGGCCTCTCCACCACCGAGGCGTGCGGCGACACCCCGCGCGTCATCATCGGCTCCCCGGTGGCCGGGATCGCCGAGGACGAGATCGTGGACGGCACGCCCGCCATCGAGGAGATCCACCGCCGGGTCATCGGCAACAGCGAGTTCTCCAACCTCCCCCGCAAGTTCAAGGCCGCCGTCTCCGGTTCGCCGCTGCTCGACGTGGCGCACGAGATCAACGACGTGGCGTTCGTCGGCGTGGAGCACCCCGAGCACGGGCCCGGCTTCGACCTGTGGGTGGGCGGCGGACTGTCCACCAACCCGAAGATCGGCGTACGGCTCGGCGCGTGGGTCCCGCTCGACGAGGTCCCGGACGTCTTCACCGGTGTCATCTCGATCTTCCGCGACTACGGCTACCGGCGGCTGCGCAACCGCGCCCGCCTGAAGTTCCTCGTCGCCGACTGGGGCGCCGAGAAGTTCCGCCGGGTGCTGGAGGACGAGTACCTGAAGCGCGAGCTGGTCGACGGCCCCGCCCCCGCGCAGCCCGTCCGGCGGTGGCGCGACCACGTGGGCGTCCACCGCCAGAAGGACGGCCGCTTCTACGTGGGCTTCGCCCCGCGCGTCGGCCGCGTCGACGGCGCCACCCTCACCAAGATCGCCGAGGTGGCGGAGGCGCACGGCTCCGGCCGGGTCCGCACCACCGTCGAGCAGAAGATGGTGGTCCTCGACGTCGAGGAGGCCCAGGTCCCCTCGCTGGTCGCCGCGCTGGAGGCGCTCGACCTGCGGGTGAACCCGTCGCCGTTCCGGCGCGGCACCATGGCCTGCACCGGCATCGAGTTCTGCAAGCTGGCCATCGTCGAGACGAAGGCACGCGGTTCCTCCCTCATCGACGAGCTGGAGCGCCGCCTGCCCGACTTCGACGAGCCCGTCACGATCAACCTCAACGGCTGCCCCAACGCCTGCGCCCGCATCCAGGTGGCGGACATCGGCCTCAAGGGCCAGCTCGTCCTGGACGACGAGGGCCGCCAGGTCGAGGGGTACCAGGTGCACCTCGGCGGCGCGCTCGGCCTGGAGGCCGGCTTCGGCCGCAAGGTGCGCGGACTGAAGGTCACCTCCGCCGAACTGCCCGACTACATCGAGCGCGTCCTCACCCGCTACCGCGCGGAGCGCGAGGACGGCGAGCGCTTCGCCACCTGGGCGGCCCGCGCGAGCGAGGAGGCCCTGTCGTGAGTGAGCGTGCCGCGCCGTTCCACTGCCCGTACTGCGGCGACGAGGACCTGCGTCCGGGCGAGCAGGGCCACGGCGCATGGGAGTGCGCCGCGTGCAACCGCGCCTTCCAGCTGAGGTTCCTGGGCCTGCTGGCCCGGGGCCTTCAGCGCCACGACAGCGGAGGGGACCCGACATGACCGACACGGAGACCGTCGCCGGAACCGGCGGGACGGCCGGCGCAACGACCGGCGGGGAGAGCGACGACGAGCTGAGGGCCCTCGCCGAGCGCGCCGGCCGCGAGCTGGAGGACGCCTCGGCGCTCGACATCCTGAAGTGGGCCGCCGGCACCTTCGGCGACCGCTTCTGCGTCACCTCCTCCATGGAGGACGCCGTCGTCGCCCACCTGGCGTCGCGCGCCCTCCCCGGCGTGGACGTGGTGTTCCTCGACACCGGCTACCACTTCCCCGAGACGATCGGCACGCGCGACGCGGTCGCCGCCGTGATGGACGTCAACGTCATCACGCTGACGCCGCGCCAGACCGTCGCCGAGCAGGACGCCGAGCACGGCCCGAGGCTCCACGACCGGGACCCCGACCTGTGCTGCGCGCTGCGCAAGGTCAAGCCCCTCGAGGAGGGCCTGACCCGGTACGCGGCCTGGGCGACCGGGCTGCGCCGCGACGAGTCCCCGACGCGGGCGAACACCCCCGTCGTCGGCTGGGACGAGCGGCGCCGCAAGGTCAAGGTCTCCCCCATCGCCCGGTGGACGCGGGAAGACGTCGACGCGTACGTCGCGGAGCACGGCGTCCTCACCAACCCGCTGCTGATGGACGGTTACGCCTCCGTCGGCTGCGCCCCCTGCACGCGCCGCGTGCTGGAGGGCGAGGACGCGCGCGCCGGCCGCTGGGCGGGCCGCGCCAAGACCGAATGCGGGCTGCACGCATGACGAACGACCACTCTTCGCAGGAGAAGCAGGAGAAGCACGTGACTGGGGCCACCATCTGGCTCACCGGTCTGCCGAGCGCCGGCAAGACCACCATCGCGTACGAGCTGGCGGGCCGGCTGCGCGCCGAGGGCCACCGCGTGGAGGTGCTCGACGGCGACGAGATCCGCGAGTTCCTCTCGGCGGGCCTCGGCTTCGGCCGCGAGGACCGGCACACCAACGTGCAGCGCATCGGCTTCGTCGCCGAGCTGCTCGCGTCGAACGGCGTCAAGGTCCTCGTACCCGTCATCGCCCCGTACGCCGACAGCCGCGAGGCCGTCCGGAGGCGCCACCAGAAGGAGGGCACGGCGTACCTGGAGGTGCACGTGGCGACCCCGGTCGAGGTGTGCTCCGAGCGCGATGTGAAGGGGCTGTACGCCAAGCAGGCCGCCGGCGAGATCAGCGGCCTGACGGGGGTCGACGACCCGTACGAGGAGCCGGAGGAGCCGGACCTGCGGATCGAGTCCCACCGGCAGACGGTGGAGGAGTCCGCGCGGGCGCTGCACGCGCTGCTGACCGAGAGGGGCCTGGCGTGACCACGACCATCAAGGCGACGGAGGAGCAGCAGGACAGCCCGTTCGCGCTGTCCCACCTCGACGCTCTGGAGTCGGAGGCCGTCCACATCTTCCGCGAGGTGGCGGGCGAGTTCGAGCGGCCGGTGATCCTCTTCTCCGGCGGCAAGGACTCCATCGTGATGCTGCACCTGGCGCTGAAGGCGTTCGCGCCCGCGCCGGTGCCGTTCACGCTGCTGCACGTGGACACCGGCCACAACTTCCCCGAGGTCATCGAGTACCGCGACCGCACGGTGGCCCGGCACGGGCTGCGGCTGCACGTGGCGTCCGTCCAGGACTACATCGACCGGGGGGTGCTCAGGGAGCGCCCCGACGGCACCCGCAACCCGCTCCAGACCGTGCCGCTGACCGAGGCGATCCAGCGGCACCGCTTCGACGCGGTGTTCGGCGGCGGGCGGCGCGACGAGGAGAAGGCCCGCGCCAAGGAGCGGGTCTTCTCGCTGCGCGACGAGTTCTCCCAGTGGGACCCGCGCCGCCAGCGGCCCGAGCTGTGGCAGCTCTACAACGGGCGGCACGCGCCCGGCGAGCACGTGCGGGTGTTCCCGCTGTCCAACTGGACCGAGCTGGACGTGTGGCAGTACATCGCCCGCGAGGGCATCGAGCTGCCGGAGATCTACTTCGCGCACGAGCGGGAGGTGTTCTCCCGCAGCGGCATGTGGCTGACGGCCGGCGACTGGGGCGGCCCCAAGGAGGGCGAGACCGTGGAGAAGCGGCTCATCCGCTACCGCACGGTCGGCGACATGTCCTGCACCGGGGCCGTGGACTCCGACGCCACCACGCTCGACGCCGTGATCGCCGAGATCGCCGCGTCCCGGCTGACCGAGCGGGGCGCCACCCGCGCCGACGACAAGCTGTCCGAGGCCGCGATGGAAGACCGCAAGCGCGAAGGGTACTTCTAGAGATGTCCAGCACCACCGCCGCCGAGCAGCTCTCGGCCACCACCCTGCTGCGCTTCGCGACCGCCGGGTCCGTCGACGACGGCAAGTCCACCCTCGTGGGCCGGCTGCTGCACGACTCCAAGTCGGTACTCACCGACCAGCTGGAGGCCGTCGAGCACGCCTCCCGCTCGCGCGGCCAGGAGGCGCCCGACCTGGCGCTGCTGACGGACGGCCTGCGGGCCGAGCGGGAGCAGGGCATCACCATCGACGTGGCGTACCGCTACTTCGCCACGGCCCGGCGCCGGTTCATCCTCGCCGACACCCCCGGCCACGTGCAGTACACGCGGAACATGGTGACCGGCGCGTCCACCGCCGAGCTGACCGTGATCCTCGTCGACGCCCGCAACGGCGTCGTCGAGCAGACCCGCCGGCACGCCGCGATCGCCGCGCTGCTGCGCGTCCCGCACGTCGTGCTCGCGGTCAACAAGATGGACCTCGTCGGGTACGAGGAGGGCGTGTTCGCCCGGATCGCCGAGGAGTTCACGGCGTACGCGACGGAGCTGGGCGTCCCCGAGGTGACGGCCATCCCGATCTCCGCGCTCGCCGGGGACAACGTGGTGGAGCCGTCCGCGACGATGGACTGGTACGGCGGCCCGACGGTGCTGGAGCACCTGGAGACCGTGCCCGTCAGCCACGACCTGACCGGATGCCACGCGCGGCTGCCCGTCCAGTACGTGATCCGCCCGCAGACCGCCGAGCACCCGGACTACCGGGGGTACGCGGGGCAGATCGCGGCCGGCACGTTCCGCGTCGGCCAGGAGGTGACCGTACTGCCGTCGGGGCGCACCTCGCGGATCTCCGGCATCGACCTGCTGGGCACCGCGGTCGACATCGCGTGGACGCCGCAGTCCGTGACCCTCCTGCTGGAGGACGACATCGACATCTCGCGCGGCGACCTGATCGTGCCGTCCGGGGACGCCCCGGCGACCAGCCAGGACGTCGAGGCGACCGTCTGCCACGTGGCGGACCGGCCGCTCACCGTGGGGCAGCGGGTGCTGCTGAAGCACACGACCCGCACGGTGAAGGCGATCGTCAAGGAGATCCCGTCGCGGCTCACCCTGGACGACCTGTCCCAGCACGCGGAGCCGGGAGAGCTGGTCGCCAACGACATCGGCACCGTCCGGGTGCGCACGGCGGAGCCGCTCGCGCTGGACGCCTACGCCGACTCGCGCCGCACCGGATCGTTCCTGCTGATCGACCCGGCGGACGGCACCACCCTGGCGGCGGGCATGGCGGGCGAGTCGTTCGCCACGGAGCGGCCGGCCGGCCCGGCCGCCGGCGCCGACGACGCGGGCTGGGACTTCTGATGCCCACCGGCCGTGCGGTGCTCGACGCCTTCGCGACCTTCGCGAAGGAAGGCGGCCGCGTCGGCGGCGGGCGCGTCGGCGCCGGCACCGGGGGTGTCGCGCGATGTGCCCGATGACCCCGCGCCCGACGACCCGCCGCCCGCTCGCCCGCCGCGCCGGCACCGCCGCCGGCCGTACCGGCGACCGCGCCGGCGGCAGCGCCCGCAGCCGTACCCGAAGAAGACCGCCCACCGCCGCCCGCCCGGCCGCGCCGCCCCTCCCGTACGGGGGGTAGCGGCCGGGCCGACGAGAGGAACCTCCCGTGCCTGCCGCCCCCCGCCCGCGATCCGCACCGCGCGGACGCCTCGCCCTCGCCGCGGTCCTGCCGCTGCTCCTGGCGGCGCTGGTCTCCTGCGGCTACGGCTCGCAGGCGGTGGAGAACCGGGCGAAGGTGGTACCCCAGGGGCCGAAGCTCTCGGCGGACACCGTCCGCGTCGGGTACTTCGCGAACCTCACCCACGGCACGGCCCTCGTCGGCGACCGGGAGGGCTTCTTCCAGCGGGAGCTGCGCGGCACGCGGCTGCGGACGGCGACCTTCAACGCCGGCCCGTCCGCCGTGGAGGCGCTCAACGCCGGCTCGGTCGACATCGCGTACCTCGGCCCCTCCCCCGCACTCAACGGCTACACCCGCTCCGGCGGGAAGAACCTGCGGATCGTCGGCGGCGCCGCGTCCGGCGGCGTCCGGCTGGTCGTGAACCCGGAGCGGGTGAAGGACCTCGCGGACGTCAGGGGCAAGCGCATCGCCACCCCGCAGCTCGGCAACACCCAGGACGTGGCGTTCCTCCACTGGGCCGCGGAGCGGGGCTGGAAGGTGGACCCGCAGAGCGGCAAGGGCGACGTCTCCGTGCTCCGGGTCGACAACAAGATCCTGCCCGACGCCTACCGGTCCGGCTCCGTCGACGGGGCGTGGGCGCCCGAGCCGACCGCGTCGAAGCTGATCGCCGAGGGCGCGAAACCGCTCCTGGACGAGGCGTCGCTGTGGCCCGGCGGACGGTTCGTCATCACCAACATCGCGGTCGCGCAGCCCTTCCTGGAGCGCCACCCGGACGTGGTCGAGGCGGTGCTGCGCGGATCGCTGAAGGCCAACGCGTGGATCACCGCCCACCCCGGGCAGGCGAAGGCCGCCACGAACGCCCGGATCAAGGAGCTCACCGGCAAGGCGCTGCCCGCCGAGGTCATCGACTCGGCCTGGCCGACGATCCGGTTCCTCGACGACCCGCTGGCCGGGACGCTGCGCGAGCAGGCCCGCCACGCGGAGGCCGCCGGGCTGCTGAAGGAGCCCCGGCTGGACGGGATCTACGACCTGCGGCCGCTGAACCGGGTCCTCGCCGCACTGGGGCGGGCGCCCGTCGAGGACGCCGGGCTCGGTGTCCGGTGAACCGCCGCCGGCCGCACGGGTCCCCTGCACCCCACCCGCCCCACCCGTCCCGTCAGTCCGTCAGACCAGCTCCCAGGAGGTGACGACCATGGCCCTCACGATCGGTACGACGGCGCCCCGCGCCGAGGACCGCACGGCGGTCGCGTACGCCGCGCGGATCGAGCGCGTCTCGAAGTCCTTCGCCGGCCCCGCCGGACAGCAGCTCGTCCTCGACGACATCAGCCTCGATGTCGCGCCGGGCGAGTTCGTCACGCTCCTCGGGGCGTCCGGCTGCGGCAAGTCGACCCTGCTCAACCTGGTGGCCGGGCTCGACCGCCCGTCGTCCGGCACGATCGCCACGGACGGCCGCCCGGCCCTGATGTTCCAGGAGCACGCGCTGTTCCCCTGGCTGACGGCCGGCAGGAACGTCGAGCTGGCGCTGCGGCTGCGCGGCGTGCCCAAGGCCGACCGGCGCGGTGAGGCCGAGCGGCTGCTCGAACTGGTCCGGCTGGGCGGCGCGTACGGCAAGCGCGTCCACGAGCTGTCCGGCGGGATGCGGCAGCGCGTCGCCATGGCGCGGGCGCTCGCCCAGGACAGCCGGCTGCTGCTGATGGACGAGCCGTTCGCCGCGCTCGACGCCATCACCCGCGACGTGCTGCACGACGAGCTGACCCGCATCTGGCACGAGACGGGCCTGTCGGTGCTGTTCGTCACCCACAACGTGCGCGAGGCCGTGCGGCTCGCGCAGCGGGTGGTGCTGCTGTCGTCCCGGCCGGGCCGGATCGCCCGCGAGTGGACGGTCGGGCTGCCGCAGCCGCGCCGCATCGAGGACGCCGCGGTGGCGGAACTGTCCCTGGAGATCACGGAACAACTGCGGGGGGAGATCCGCCGACATGGGCAGCACTGACGCGAGGGCCGGTGTGAGGTCCGGCACGGGGCAGGGCCGGGAGCCGGGGCAGGGCGGGGACCGGGAGCCCGAGAAGCCGGGGCGGGGGCCGGGGCCGAACGAGGCCACCGGCACCGCCGGCACCGAAGTGTCCGGCGGGGCCGGGGGGTCCGGCGGGGCCGGGGGGTCCGGCGGGGGCACGGGGTCCGGCGGGGCCGGGGGGGCCGGCGGGGGCAGGGGGTCCGGCGGGGCCGACGACCTCGCGGGACTGGAGGCCGGGCTCGACGCGCTGGACGCCGTCGAGACCCGCCGGACGCCGCTGCGCGAGACCCTGGTGCGGAAGGTGCTGCCGCCCGTCGTGGCGGTCGCCCTCGTCCTCGCCGTGTGGCAGATCCTGGTGTCTGCCGAGGTCACCGACGCGTACAAACTCCCCGCGCCGTCCGCGGTGTGGGACAGCCTGTCCGAGATGTGGCTGCAGGGGACGCTGTTCGGCGTGATGTGGACCAGTGTGTCCCGCGCCCTGCTCGGCTTCGTGCTGGCCCTCGCCATCGGTACGCCGCTGGGCCTGCTCGTCGCCCGTGTGAAGGTCGTACGAGCCGCCATCGGCCCCGTCCTGTCGGGCCTGCAGTCCCTGCCGTCCGTCGCCTGGGTGCCGCCCGCGGTGCTGTGGCTGGGCCTCAACGACCGGATGATGTTCGCCGTGATCCTGCTCGGCGCCGTGCCCTCCATCGCCAACGGCCTGGTCGCCGGGGTCGACCAGGTGCCGCCGCTCTTCCTGCGCGCGGGTCGCACCCTCGGCGCGACCGGGCTGCGCGGCGCCTGGCACATCGTCATGCCGGCCGCGCTCCCCGGCTACCTGGCGGGCCTCAAGCAGGGGTGGGCGTTCTCCTGGCGGTCCCTGATGGCGGCCGAGATCATCGCGTCGTCGCCGGAGCTGGGCCTGGGCCTGGGCCAGCTCCTGGACAACGGCCGCAGCAACGCGGACATGCCGGGGATCTTCCTGGCGATCCTGCTGATCCTGCTCGTCGGCATCGCCGTCGACCTGCTGGTCTTCAGCCCGCTGGAGCGCGCGGTGCTGCGCCGGCGCGGACTGCTGGGCAGGGGCTGAGCGCCATGGCCGGCCCCGCCCTCCTCGTCGTCGCCCACGGCAGCCGCGACCCGCGCCACGCCGCGACCGTCCACGCCCTGGTGCGGGCGGCGGGCGCGCTGCGGCCCGGCGTCCGGGTCGAGACGGCGTTCCTGGACTTCGACGTGCCGTCCGTGCCCGCCGCCCTGGCGGCCCTCGCGGCGGACGGCGTACGGGACGTGGTGGCCCTGCCCCTGCTGCTCAACCGGGCGTTCCACGCCAAGGCCGACCTCCCCGCCGCGCTGCGGCAGGCGCCGCCGGCGCTGCGGGTCCGCCGGGCGGACGTGCTCGGCCCGTCGCCGCTGCTGCTGCGCGCGGTGGAGCGGCGGCTGTACGAGGCGGGGCTGACCCCCGCCGACCGGCCCGCGACCGGGATCGTCCTGGCCGGCGCGGGCTCCTCCGACCCGGAGGCGAACGCGGTGTTCGCAGAAACGGCGCGGGAGCTGCGGCGTACCGGTTGGTGCGCCGTGCGGCCCGCGTTCGCCTCCGCATCCCTCCCCCGCACCGAGGACGCGGTGCGGGCGCTGCGCGCCGAGGGCGTCCGCCGGGTGGCCGTCGCCCCGTACGTGATCGCCCCGGGCCGGCTGCCCGACCGCATCGCGGCGGGCGCGGCCGGCGCCGACGTGCTGGCCGGCGTCCTCGGCCCGGCCCCCGAGCTGGCCCGGCTGCTGCTCCACCGCTACGACGAGGCCCGCGCACCCCGCCCGCTGGCCGCCGCCGTCTAGGGCGCCCGGTCCGCCTCCGGCGGGGTGGGCGGGCGGCGCTCCGGCGGGCTGAGCGGGACCGGGGCCAGGGGCTGCGGTGGGTGCCCGGCCGGGACGCGTTCGAGGACGCCGCCCGCGAAGACGTCGTAGAGCGGCAGTGTCTCCAGGTGCACGTAGCCGATGTGGCAGTCGCAGACGGCGAGCGGGCAGGGGCGGGGGGCGAGCCGCGCGCGGTACGAGCCGTCGTAGAGGTTGCCCAGCTCGGCGCGGACGAAGTGGCAGCGGCGGACCGTGCCGTCGCCGTCGACGGAGACGACCGACTCGCCCGTGCGGCAGGGCAGCCCGGCCGAGCGGTGCGGGTGGCGGCTGTAGGGGAACAGCGGGTCGAGGGCCGTCCAGAGGGCGGCCTCCTCGTCCGTGTACGTGTGGCCCTCCGCCGCGTTGACCCACAGGTAGACGTGGGCGGGCAGGGCGGCGCGCAGCCGCCGGGCGTGCGCCAGGTGCGCGGGCAGCCCGACGACGCCGACGCTGAAGCGGACGCCCCGGTCGGCGAGGTCGCGGGCCTTGGCCAGGAACCGCTCGTAGGGGGTCTGGCCGGGGTGGTAGGTGCACCACAGGGCGACGGTGGCCGGGTCGGCGTCGGCGAGCCAGTCCGTGCGGCAGCTCAGGTTGGTCTGGATGGCGACGCGCCGCACGTGCGGCCGGTGGGACAGCTCGACGAGGGCCCGCCGGTACCAGGAGCGGACCAGCCCCTCGCCCCACGGCGTGAACAGCACGGAGAGCCGGTCCCCCGTCCGCTCCCCCGCCCAGCGGGTGAACCGCTCCAGCGCCGCCCGGTCGGCGCGCAGCCGCTCGGTGCTGTCGCGGCGCTTGGCGAAGGGGCAGTAGGGGCAGTCGTAGTCGCAGGAGGCGAGCGGCCCCCGGTACAGGATCGTCAGGTCCACGGTGTCGGCTACCTCGGTTCGTACGCGGCCATCGCGGCCCGGACGGCGGGTGAGAACAGCTCGGGGCCCAGCGCGTCGGAGTGTGCGAGGCCCTCCGGCGACAGGCGCAGCGCCCCGGAGCCGTCGTCGAGGAGCCAGCCGCGCCCGGCGAAGGCGGCCAGCTCGGCGGGGAAGTCGTCGTACGGGTCGGTGCCGAAGCGGGCCCGGTAGTCGGCGAGCGGCATGCCCCGCGCCTGGAGCAGCGACTGCAGGAGGTGCCGGCGGCGCGCCTCGGCGCCGTCGACGCGCCGGCCGTGGACGGCGCGGCCGAAGTCCTCGGTGGCCGTGTAGGCGTCGATGATCCCCCGTATCCGCCCCATGTCGACGGCGTAGTCGAAGGAGTAGTGGAGCGTGGAGGTGTACGAGCGGGCCCCGCAACCGAGGCCGATCATGCCGTCGGTCTGGCAGGCGTGGTCGTCGGGGCCCTGCGGGGCTGCGTCCGGGCGGCGGAACATCCGCATCGACACCTGTTCGTAGCCGTGCGCGAGGAGGTGGTCGCGGCCCTGCCGGTACAGGGTGAGGCGCTGCTCGTCCCACTCGCGGTCGGTGTGGGCGGTGCGGCGGGCGAGTCCGGTGAGGGGGCGGACGTACAGCGGGTACAGGTACAGCTCCTCGGGCCGCCAGGCGAGGGCGGCGTCGAGGGAGGCGCGCCAGCTGGCGGGGGTCTGGCCGTCGATGCCGTAGATGAGGTCGATGTTGAGGACGGGGACGCCCGAGTCGCGGATGCGGCCGAGCGCGGCCTCCACGTCGGCGCGGCGCTGCGGCCGGACGGCCGCCCTGGCCTCCTCGTCGACGAAGCTCTGCACGCCGATGCTGACGCGGGTGGCGCCCCGTGCGGCGAGGACGGCGAGCCGGTCGGCGGTGGCCGTGGCCGGGGACGTCTCGACGGAGAGCGGGACGGCCCGGAGGTCGGCGCCCATGCGCCGCTCCGCGATGTCGCAGAGGCGGTCCAGCTCGGCGGCGGTGAGGAAGGTGGGGGTGCCGCCGCCGAAGGCCGCGTTGGCGAAGCGCACCGGGCCGCCCGCCCCGCCGCCCGCCCCGCCGTCCGACGTGTCGAGGGCGTCGCGGACGGCGGCGGCCTGGCGGTCGAGGGCGTCGAGGTAGCGGCCGGTGAGCCCGTCGGGGGCGCCGATGCGGGTGAAGAGGTTGCAGAAGCCGCAGCGGACCTCGCAGAAGGGGATGTGGAGGTAGAGGGAGAGGGCGTCCTTGGCCTCGCCCCGCCACAGCTCGCGCAGCGCGGGCCGGTCCTCCAGCGGCCGGTACGCGGTCTTGTGCGGGTAGGCGTAGACGTACGCCTGGTAGGGGCGCACGGGCGGAAGGGCCGGGGGCTCGGGTGCCGGGGTGGCCGGTGCCGGCTGGCGCGCCGGGGCGGCCGGGAGCCGCGCGGGGGCCGTGGGGGCCGGGGTGGCTGCGGCGGGGGCGGTTCGGGCCGCTGCGGGCGGGTTCATGCGGACGGCTCCAGGAAGAAGTGGGCGTAGGGCACCGTCCACACGGCCTCGTGGCCGAGGCGGTGACCGGTGTAGCCGTCGTCGCCGTACGCGGTGCCGTGGTCGGAGCAGACGATGGCGAAGCAGCGGCGGCGCGAGCTCATCGCGGCGAACAGCCGGCCGACGTGCCGGTCCACGTACTCCAGCGCGGCGGCGTGCGTGGCGCGGCTGTCGCCGTCCTCGCGGGAGGCTCCGGGCAGGTGGAACCAGTTGGGCTGGTGCAGCGCGGACACGTTGACGAAGAGGAACAGCCGCCGCTGCCGCGGGAGTCCGGCGACGATCCGCTCGACCCGCTCGACCTGCGCCTCGAAGGACACGGGCGACGCGACGCCGAACTCCGGCTCCCAGTGGCTCTCCTGGAACAGGCCGGGCAGGACGCCGCCGAGCGCGCCCCGGTTGGTGAAGAAGCCGACGCCGCCCACGCACACCGTGCGGTATCCGGCGGCGGCGAGGCCGGACACGAGGTCGGGCGTGTCGAAGACGTAGGTGCGCCGCGCGGTCGTCTCGCTGCCCGCGAACCGGGCGGCGAACAGCCGGGGGTGCGGGCCCGGCGCCGCCGGGGTGGGCAGGAAGCCGGCGAAGATCGCCTGGTGGGAGGCGTAGGTGAAGCTGCCCGGCGCGTGCCGCTTCTCCCAGGCGCCGCCGGGCAGGTGGCGGGCGAGGTTCGGCAGGCGCCCGGCGGCGGCCAGTTCGGCGGCCACGTCGTGGCGCAGGGTGTCGAGGGTGAGCAGGAGCAGGTCGTCCCGGCCGACGACCTCGTTCATGTCGGGCTCGTCTGTGTCGGGCTCGTTCGTGTCGGGCCCGTCTGTGTCGGGCCCGTGCGGGGCGGGCTCGTGCGGGGCGGGGCCGGGCGTGCTGGGCCCTCGCGTGTCGGGCCCGGCGGTGCCGGGCCCGTACGTGTCGGGCCCGTGCGTGCCGGGCCCGTACGTGTCGGGTTCGCGTGCGTCGTCGGGCAGGGGCGCGGGGTCAGGCGGGTGCACGGTGGTTCCTCGTGTGGTTCCGGTCAAGGCGGTACTGGACGGCGGCGACCTGGGCCGCGTAGGTGTCGAGGCCCTCCGCGCCGCTGCCGGGCAGGCCGGTGAGGCCCGGCAGGAGATCGCCGAAGGCGTTGACCTCGGCGACGGCGAACCGGCGCCAGCCGACCGCCGGGAGCAGGTCGACCCCGACGCAGAGCGTGCCGGGGAAGCGGGCCGCGGCCCGCTCGCAGGTCTCCAGGGCGTCCGCCCAGCGGGGGCCCGCGGCGGCGGTGGCCGCGGTGAGGTCGCCGCGCCGCCCGCCGAGGTGCAGGTTGGTCATGGGCGTGCGGCTGGTGCGGACGACGGCGTGGGTGGCCCGGCCGGCGACCACGACGACCCGCAGGTCGGCCGCCCGGCCGTCCAGGGACGCCTTGGGCCACCACCGCTCGATGTGCAGCCCGTCCGGGGCGAGCGCGTCGGCCAGGGCCGCGACCTCCCGCTCGCTCGTGACGCGGCGCACGCGCAGCGAGTTGTGGAGGCGGCCGTCCTCGGCGGTCTCCACGGAGGTGGTCGCCCTGATCCTGCCGCGCCCGGCCGTCTCGACGGCGACGACCCCGGAGGCGGACGAGCCGTGGGCGGGCTTGAGGAACACGCGCGGCATGCCGCGCGCCTCCATCAGGGCCCGTACGTCGTCCCAGCCGCGCACCGGCGTGCCGCCGCCGGAGGTGGGCGACTCGGGCACGGGCACCCCCGCGCCGGCCAGGACGCCGTGGCAGCGCCGTTTGTCGAAGAGGACGGCCAGCTCACCGGGGTCGTCGAGGTGCACCCCTCCCCTGAGCGACCGCACGGCGGCGGTGAACCGCTCATACCAGCGGGCGCCGCCCTCGACGCGGGTCGGGTCGTCCACCCCGCGCAGCGCCCGGTCGACGGCGGCGTCCTCACCGGGCGAGTCGAGCCGTACGACCTCGTCGGGCGCGAAGTCGGCGCCGCCGTCGCGCAGCACGTCCGCCCACGGCACGACGCGCGGCGCGGGCAGCCCGGCCTCGCGGACCGCACGGGCGAACAGGGCCACCCGGCGGTTCGCGGGGTTGGCGACGACCGCCCAGCGGCGCGGCGCTCCCTTCGTCACGGCCGGTCCGTCACTCGCCGACGGCGACGTACCGCCAGACGCGGCCGTCCCACTCGTCCTCGTCGGCGTGTCCCGGGTCGAGGTCGAGGACGACGCCCGCGCTCTCCAGGGTCTCGCGCAGACGCTGCCGCAGCGGCTCGGTGAGGTAGTTGTGGTGCAGGTCCAGCCTGTCGAGGTGGGTGAGCGGCTGGCCGCCGAGCAGCGCGGTCGCGCCCTCGTCGGTGAGGACGCCCTTCGACAGGTCGAGGGAGGTCAGCCGGGCGACGACGGGCGCGGAGGCGACGGCCGCCGCGATGGCGTCCTCGATGTCGCTGTTGACCAGGGCGAGGTGGCGCAGGGCGGGCAGCCGGGAGCCGTCGAGGATCGGTGCCACGTCCTCGACGGCGCAGTCGCCGCCGTACTGGTCGGTGCCCAGCCACAGCTCCAGGGACCGCAGCGCGGGCAGGTCGCAGGCCGCGACGCCGCGCACGGCCTCGGCGTGCATGCCGCCGGTCTCCACGAGGAGGGACCGCAGCCGCCGGTGGGCGGCGGCGGAGAAGGCGAGGCCCGTGCCGCCGCGTACGCCGAACTCCTCCAGGTCGGGGAAGCCGTCGAGCAGCGGGGTGACGTCGCCCTGGGTGATCCAGGAGATCTCGCACTCCTCGGACTCCATGTCGCCGAGGAACAGACCGCGCAGGGAGGTGAGCCGGCCGCGGGCGTCCAGGAGCGCCCGGATCACCTTCTCGGGGCCGTTCTCGTACGCCTCCTCCCAGGCTCCGACGACGATCGCGCGGACCGCGCCGGGGTCGACGGCCGCCGTGAAGCGGGCGAACGCCTCGGGCCAGGTCTCCTCCGCGTCGTAGGTGTCGACCGAGACGCGCCAGGCGACGGCGCCCGCGTCGGGCAGCTTCGTCCCGGCCTGGTCCTCGGGGCCGGGGAAGTCGTAGACGGGCAGCCCGCACCACTCGTTCTTGTGACTCACCATGGGATGTCCGCCGTTCCTCGTGCGTCGCCGTCGATGTGCTGCCAGTTGTAGCAAGCGCCACTGACACCGGGCCCGGCCGGGCCCCGTTGTCAGACCCCCGCCCTACGGTCGGAGGACGACGCGGCGCACCGGGCGGCGCGGGGGAAGGGGACAGGTATGTACCGGCAGGGGGACGTGCTGATCGTTCCGCTGGACGAGGCGGCCGTGCCGCCGCACGCCGCGGACGCTCCGCAGGAGCCGCGGGACGCCCGCGGGCGGCTGGTGCTGGCGCTCGGCGAGGTGACGGGGCACGCCCACGCCGTGCTGGGGCCGGGGCGGCTGCTGCGCGAGCCGGGGGCGGTCGGGCCACTGCTGCTGCACCTGCCGGACGGGGGGCGGGTGGTGCACGAGGAGCACGCCGCGATTCCGCTGCCGAAGGGGTGGTACCGCGTGGTGCGGCAGCGGGAGTACGTGCCGGGCTCGGTGCGGCTCGTGGCGGACTGAGGGGCGGGGAGACGGGTGACGGGACCGAGGGTGACGAGGGAATCGACGGAAGCGACGGGGATGGCGGCGGGTGCGGGGATGACGGCGACGGTGGGAACGGCGGGGACGACCGGGGTGACCGGGGGGATCGGGGGTGCCGGGGCGGTGGGTCCGGTGGGGGCCGGCGGGGCGGCGGAGCCGGCCGGGGTGCCGGCGGGCGCGGCGGCGGGTGACGTGGACGGGTGGCGGGCCGTCGCGGCGGCGACGGGGCCGGCGGACCGGGCGGCGGCGGAGGCGGGCGTGCGGCTCGCCTACCGCCGGGCGGGCCTGGCGGAGCCGGAGCGGATCGTGTGGGCGGGCTCGCCCCGCGCGGCGCTGCGGCTGCTGCGGGAGGCGCCGGACGGCCCGTGCGGGCCCGCCGCGCGGGGGAGGTCGGTGCGGGAGGCGGTGCGCAGCGCGCCGTGGGCGGCCGAGCGGGGCCGGCTGAACGAGCTGCTCGGCGCGCGCGGATGGGGGCGGCGGTGGGCTGTGACCGGCGCCCGCCTGTGGGAGACGACGGAGCGGCTGGCCGACCGGATCCGGGCCGGTCTGGTCGAGGAGGCGGCCGGGGGCCCCGCCGACGAGGCGGAGGTGCGGCTGCTGCTGCTCGACGCGGTACTGGGCCAGCACGACGCGGCGTGGCTGTGCGCGTTCGGCACGGAGCCCGGCTCGCCGCTCGAAGGACTCGCCGCCGTGGCCCGGTCGGCGGGCTGGTGGTGGCCGTACGAGCGGCTGGCCGTCGTGTGCGAGCGCCCGGTGGAGCTGCACCGGGACGAGGCGGGCCGGCTGGACCGCGGGGACGGCCCGGCGCTGGCGTACGGGGACGGCTTCGCGCTCCACGCGTGGCGGGGCATGCCCGTCCCGGCGGCCTTCCCGGCGGAGCTGCGGGCCCTGACGCCGGAGCGGATCAGGACCGAGGAGAACGCCGAACTGCGCCGGGTGATGCTGGAGTTCTACGGCTACGACCGCTATCTGCGCGAGTCGCGCGCCAAGCCGGTGCACCGGGACGACACGGGGGTGCTGTGGCGGATTCCCCTGCCCGACGACGAGGACGTGGCGATGGTGGAGGTCGTCAACTCCACGCCGGAGCCGGACGGGACGAGCCGCACGTACTGGCTGCGGGTGCCGCCGGACACCCGGACCGCCCGGCAGGGTGTGGCGTGGACGTTCGGCCTGGAGGCCGACGCGTACGCGCCGCTGCGGGAGACGTGACCGGTGCGCCCGGCGTCGGGGGGCGCCGGGCGCGCCGGTCGCACCGCGGCCCGCGGGACCGGTGGGTCAGGAGTGGTCGAGGCGGCCCGTGCGGGTGCGCTTCAGCTCGAAGAAGTGCCGGTGTCCGGCGAGGGTGCGGAAGGCGTCGAAGAGGCGGACGGCCTCCTCGCCGCGCGGGATCGCGCCGAGGACGGGGCCGAACCAGACGGCGCCGTCGACGTGGAGGGTCGGGGTCCCCACGTAGCCGCCGGCTGCGGGGTCCCGGCCCGCGTCGTGGCTGCGGCGGACCGCCTCGTCGTACGCGGGGTCCGCCGCGGCCTTCGCCAGCCCGGCGGGCAGGCCCAGTTCCGCCAGCGCCTGTGCGACGACGGCGTCGAAGTCGCCGTCGCCGTCCCGGTGGATGCGGGTGCCGAGGGCCGTGTACAGGTCGCGCAGGACGCCCTCGCCGTGCCGTTCGGCGGCGGCCGCCGCGACCCTGACGGGGCCGAGGGACCGGTCGACGAGGTCCCGGTACCACGCGGGCAGTTCGTTGCCCTCGTTGTGCAGGTACAGGCTCATCACGTGGAAGCGGACGTCGAGGGCGCGGTGGCGTTCGACCTCCAGGATCCAGCGGGAGGTGATCCAGGCGAAGGGGCAGGCGGGATCGAACCAGAGGTCGACGGCGGCGGGCTGCTCGGTGCTCATGTCCGGGACGCTAGCCGCCCGGTGGACCGGGGGGACGGGCCAATCACCCTTCCGTTCCCTGGGCCATTTCCGTTTCCTGGGCCATGTCCGCCAGTTTCAGCACGGTGTTCCAGTTGCGCGTGGTGGCCACGAGGCCCTTGACCACGGCCGGGCGGGCGAGGGCCTCGGCCAGCTTCGAGCGGCCCATGCCGTGCGGGAGGTGGAGGTAGAGCGCCCGGTCCCCGAGCCGGAACTCCTCCGGGAGGTAGGCGGCCGGGTCCACGGAGGCGAAGCGGCCGGGGGTCGCGGACGCGGAGAGGTACGTGACGTGCAGCTGCCGGGGCTCCAGCCGCGCGGCGGGGTACGGGCAGGCGTCGGCCACCGCCCGCAGGTAGGACCCGCTCCGGACGAGGCAGCCGACCCGGAACCCGAAGTGCTCCGCCACCGCCTGCTCGATCCCCGCGGCGAGGGCGTCCTCGTCCTCCCCGGAAGCCGTGGTGAAGAAGGCGTTGCCCGACTGGAGGTAGGTCCGCACGCCGGTGTGGCCGAGCCCGGCGAGCACGGCGCGCAACTCCGCCATGGGCATCTTCCGCCCGCCGACGTTGACGCCGCGCAGGAGGAGGGCGTATCGGGAAGTCGTCGTCATGCCCGCCACCCTAGGCAGGAGCCGCCGCGCCCGGCGTACCGGGGAGCGGCGCGGGGCCCGGTGCGCGGGCACACCGGGCGGCCTCCCCCGCCCCCCGCCGGGTCCGCCGTCGACGCAGGGGCCGCAGCGGACGTCGGGTACGAGGGGGACGTCGGGTACGAGGGGGACGTCGGGGGCCCTGAGGACGTCCGAGGCGCCGGAGCGGCGTCTCGCCCGCGCTGAGAGGTGGCGGGGACGGGGGAGGCTGAGGAAGCCCGTGGGGCCGCGGGGGCTCAGGGGCCGGGCGCGGCGGGATGGGCCGGGTGGGAGACTGGGCGGCGTACTGGTGGCGGCGGGCGCGGGTCCGCGGGGTGAAGGGCTGGGCGCGGTATGGACGAGGCGCGGGCGCGGGAGGTCCTGGACGCTGCGGGGTTCGCGGCGGGCGGCGGGGCCGCGCCGCTGGCGCTGGCGCTGGGCGAGAACGCGGTGTTCGCCGTCGGCGACCTGGTGGTCAAGGTCGGCCGGGACGCGTCGCTGCTGGACCGGGCGCGCCGCGAGGTCGCGGTCGCCGGGTGGCTGGCGGACTCGGGGGTGCCCGCGGTGCGGGCGGCGGAGCCCGGGGCGCGGCTGGTGGAGGGCCACCCGGTGACGGTGTGGCGGCGGCTGCCCGGCGCCGTGAGGCCCTCGGAGCCGCGCGACCTGGCGCCGCTGCTGCGCCGGGTGCACGCGCTGCCCGCCCCGCCCTTCGCGCTGCCGGGCCGGGATCTGCTGGGCGGCGTCGAGCGGTGGCTGCGGCTGGCCGGGGACGCGATCGACCCGGCGGACGCGGCGTTCCTGCGGGAGCGGCGGGACGCGTTCGCGGGGGCGGCCGCGGCGCTGGTGCCGAGGCTGGAGCCGGGCCCGATCCACGGCGACGCGCTGCCGCGCAACGTCCACGTGGGCCCGGACGGGCCGGTCCTCGTCGATCTGGAGACGTTCTCGCTGGACCTGCGTGAGCACGACCTGGTGGTGCTCGCGCTGTCGCGGGACCGGTACGGCCTGGACCCGGCGGCGTACGACGCGTTCACCGCCGCGTACGGCTGGGACGTGCGGGAGTGGGACGGCTGCGCCGTGCTGCGCGGGGCGCGGGAGACGGCGAGCTGCGCGTGGGTCGCCCAGCACGCGAAGACCCGCCCGGCCGCGCTGGCCGAGTTCCGCCGCCGCGTCGCGTCGCTGCGGGACGACGACCCGGAGGTCCGCTGGTACCCGTTCTGACGGGCTGCCATGATGGGCCGGTCACAGCCGTGTAGATCCCGCCGGACATCGGAGCAGCGCGCATGCGTGTGGAACTCGCCGAAGTGGCCCTGGAGGTCGAGGACAGCGGTGGTCCGGGCCCCGCGGTGCTGCTGGTGCACGGCTTCCCGGACACCCGCGCGTGCTGGCGCCGCCAGGTGCCCGTGCTGAACGCGGCCGGGTACCGGACGATCACCCCCGATCTGCGCGGGTTCGGCGGCTCCGGCCGGCCGGCTCGGACGGCTGCCTACGCACCGCGCCGTTCGGCGGCGGACATGGTGGAGCTGCTCGACCGGCTGGGCGTGGACCGGGTGCACCTCGTGGGCCACGACTGGGGGTCGGGCGTCGTGCAGGGCGTGGCCATGGCCGTGCCGGACCGGGTGGCGAGCCTGTCGCTGCTGTCCGTGGGCCACCGTGGCGCGCTGGGCGACGGCGGCTGGGAGCAGCGCAGCCGCTCCTGGTACATGCTGCTGTTCCAGTACGAGGGGATCGCCGAGGAGTGGCTGCTGCGGGACGGGGCCGCGCACCTGCGCGAGTTCCTGGCCGAGCACCCGGACGCCGGGGAGGCCGTGGAGCGGCTGGCGGAGCCGGGCGCGCTCACCGCGGCGCTGGCGGTCTACCGGGCGGGGCTGCCGCCGAAGGCGCTGTTCGGGCCGGATGTGCCGCTCCCCTCGCTGCCGGGCCCCGTGCTGGGGATGTGGAGCACCGGGGACCGCTTCCTCACCGAGGAGGCGATGACGGGCACGGAGAAGTACGTGGACGGCTCCTGGCGTTACGAGCGGGTCGAGGGCGCGGGGCACTGGCTGCAACTGGAGGCGCCCGAGCGGGTCAACGCGGCCCTGCTGGCGTTCCTCGCCGAGCACTCCTGAGGCGCCGGCCTTGGGCAGTGCCGGCCTTTCTCGCCGGGCGTCCCTGGGGCGCCGGACCCGGGCGCTCGCGGACCGGCCGCGTACTCCCGGAGGTCCGGGACGTGCTGGAGGCAGGACGGTCCGGGACGGTCGTGGGCGGGCCGGGAGGCCCGGTCAGCCGGTGGCCGCCGCCGGGGCGGAGGGCGCCAGCCCCTCCGGTACGGGGGCGGGCTCCCGCAGCGGCCAGCGCGGGTCGACCACCGCGTCCGGGCTGCCCTTGCGGCGCAGGAAGCCCTGGAAGTCGGCGGCCCACTGCGCGTACCACTCCACCTGACGGGCATGCAGCTCGCGCGGGGTCAGCCGGGCCACCAGCGCGTGCCGCTCGGCTATCGCGCAGGCGACGAGCACGGCGGCCAGCGCGTCGGCGGCGGCCTCGTGCGCCCCGTCCAGCGCCACGCCGTACTCGGCGCACACCGCCTCCAGGTTCCGCTTGCCGCGCCGGTAGCGGTCGACGGACCGGTCGATGGTGTACGGGTCGATGACGGGCCCGATCGGCAGCCCGCCGAGCCGGTCGCGCAGCGAGGGCAGCCCGTGCCGCCGCAACTCGGCGGTGAGCAGGGTCAGGTCGAAGGCGGCGTTGTACGCGACGACGGGCACGCCGCGCGCCCAGTACCCGGCCAGGGCGTCGGCGACCTCGTCGGCGACCTCACGGGCCGGGCGGCCCTCGGCGGCGGCCCGCTCGCTGCTGATGCCGTGGATGGCGGCGGCCTGCGCGGGGATGCGGACGCCGGGGTCGGCGAGCCACTCGCGCCGCGCCAGCGTGCGCCCGTCCCGCACCTCCACGACCGCCGCCGTGACGATCCTCGCCTCGAACGGCTCCGTCCCCGTCGTCTCCAGGTCGAAGCCGACGAGTGTCTCCCCGTGCCAGCGCATGCCAGAACCTCCTTCGCGGCGCCGCGGTCCGCGCGGCGCCCTCCCCCAATGGGCTTTCACCCTCGCACGCGGCACTGACAACGCGGCCCGCACCCCTCGGAACCAGACAACGGCGGGCAATGCGCTCACGGGTGAGCGAAGGGGGCGGAAGCGGCCTGCGGAGCGCCGCCCCTTCCCCGGCCGTCAGGAGACGGGGCGCGAGTCCGCCCAGAACGACTCGAACTCCTCGCGGTACGTCTCGAAGAGCCCGTGGTCGCCGTCCGGCGACGCGGTGACGACGGACCGGCGCCCGCCCCGCAGGACGAGCACGGGCGCCTCCATCCCGCGGGCCCGCCGCAGGTAGGACTGGACGACGCCGACGCCGTCGGGCCCGTCCCCGTCGACCAGGTAGGCGGTGAAGCGGGGGGTCTCGTCGAACACCTGGATCTCGAAGGCGCCCGGGTCGCGCAGCTTGGAGCGGACCCGCCGCATGTGCAGGATGTTCATCTCCACGGAGCGGCTGAGCTCGCCCTTCCTGATGCCCAGCTCCCGCTCGCGCCGCTTGACGGCGCTGCTCGCCGGATTGAGGAACAGCAGCCGTATCCGGCACCCGGACTCGGCGAGGCGGACGAGCCTGCGGCCGGAGAAGTTCTGCACGAGCAGGTTGAGGCCTATGCCGATGGCGTCGAGGCGCCGCGCCCCGCCGAACAGGTCCTCGGCGGGCATCTGGCGCTGGAGCCGCACCCGGTCGGGGTGGACGGACACCACGTCGGCGTACCGGTCGCCCACCAGGTCCTCGACGGCGTCCACGGGCAGCCGGTGCGCGGACGGCACGCCCGCGCCGCTGCCCAGGATCTCCAGCAGGCGGGCCGAGGCGCGCTCCGACTGGTCCAGGACGGTGCGGGACAGGGCCCGGTTGCGGGAGACGACGTTGCGCGTGACCTCCAGCTCGTCGAGGGCCAGCTCCAGCTCGCGCCGGTCGTCGAAGTACGGCTCGAAGCAGGGCCAGTGCTGGACCATCAGCTCGCGCAGCTGGGGCAGCGTCAGGAAGCTGAGGACGTTGTCGTCGGCCGGGTCCAGCAGGTAGCCCTTGCGGCGGGACACCTCGCGGACGGCGACGGCCCGCTGCACCCACTCCTGCCCCGCGGGACCGGCGGCGGCGACGACCCAGTCGTCGCCGTGCATCGGCTCGTAGACCGGCCGCAGTACGGCGGCCACGACCGCCCGCAGGCGCTGTTCGACCAGATTCAGCCAGATATACGCCCGTCCCGCGCGCTGGGCGCGGGTGCGCACCTCGCTCCAGTCCCGGGCGTCCCATTCCAGCTCCGCGCCGATCTCCATCGGCCGGGCGAGTGAGACCGCGCCGGGCGGGACATCTGCGGAGTCAGTGGAGTCCCCCTCATGACCCGAGTCACCTGGGGGCAGCTCCAGCCCTCCCGAGCTCACCCGCGCACCGCCTTCTGGTTCCGAACGCCCGTCTCCAACGATCAAGGAAGGGTACTCCGGGAGGGCGACGCGATGCAGCCCGATGGACAGGCCCGTTCGCCCACGTCCCTTGGTTTCCGCGGTGGTTTGGGAGTCCGGTGCGGGCGGAGTGAGCTGATTCATAGTGGTGGGCGACCATGTCGCCGGGCCCGGCGAGGCTCACCCGTGCGGGTGAGGGGGGAACGGCGTACCGAAGGGTGCGGAGTTGACCCCTCCGCACCCCGGCGGGCCCGCGCGACCGCCCGGCCGCCCGCCCGGGCCGCGCCGGGCCGCAACCGGCCGCCCGGTGCGGCGGCGACCGGGCAGCCCCTCCCCCGGCCGCGCCGGCGCGATCGCCCAGCGGGCCCGAGGGGACCCTCTCCGGCCTCCCAAGAGGGTCGATTTCCGGCCAGAACACCGCACCGCGCCGCTCTCCGGTCACCCGGTAGGACCGTCCGGCGTCCTAGGCAGAGCGAATGATTTCAGGGAGTATCAGGCGGAGTGACCCATTAGCCGGATCAGAATGGAAGAGTCTTATCTATGCAGGTCTGGCCGGGACAGGCTTACCCCCTCGGCGCCACCTACGACGGCGCCGGCACCAACTTCGCGGTCTTCTCCGAGGCCGCCGACCGGATCGAGCTGTGCCTGCTGCACGAGGACGGCTCGGAGACGGCCGTGGAGCTGCGGGAGACCGACGCCTTCGTGCGCCACGCCTACCTGCCCGGGGTGATGCCGGGCCAGCGGTACGGCTTCCGCGTGCACGGGCCGTACGCGCCGGAGCGCGGACTGCGCTGCAACTCCGCGAAGCTGCTCCTCGACCCGTACGCCCGCGCCGTCGCCGGGACCATCGACTGGGACGAGGCGGTCTACGGCTACCACTTCGGCCGGCCGGACTCCCGCAACGACCTCGACTCGGCGCCCCACACCATGTCGTCCGTGGTCGTGAACCCGTACTTCGACTGGGGCGACGACCGGCCGCCGCGCACCGACTACCACCGCACGGTGATCTACGAGGCCCATGTGAAGGGCCTGACGATGCTCCACCCGGCGCTCCCCAAGGAACTGCGCGGCACCTACGCGGGGCTGGCGCACCCGGCGATCATCGAGCACCTCACCGAGCTGGGCGTCACCGCCATCGAGCTGATGCCGGTCCACCAGTTCGTCCACGACCACCGGCTGGTGGACGCGGGGATGGCGAACTACTGGGGCTACAACACGATCGGCTACTTCGCCCCGCACAACGCGTACGCCTCCTGGGGCGACCGGGGCCAGCAGGTGCTGGAGTTCAAGTCGGCGGTCCGGGCCCTGCACAAGGCGGGCATCGAGGTCATCCTCGACGTGGTCTACAACCACACGGCCGAGGGCAACCACCTGGGTCCCACCCTCTCCTTCCGGGGCCTGGACAACGCCTCGTACTACCGGCTCGTCGAGGACAGCCCCCGGTACTACATGGACACCACCGGCACCGGCAACTCGCTGCTGATGCGCTCCCCGCACGTCCTCCAGCTGATCATGGACTCGCTGCGGTACTGGGTGACGGAGATGCGCGTCGACGGCTTCCGCTTCGACCTGGCGGCGACGCTGGCCCGCCAGTTCCACGAGGTGGACCGGCTGTCGTCCTTCTTCGACCTGGTCCAGCAGGACCCGGTGGTCAGCCAGGTCAAGCTGATCGCCGAGCCGTGGGACGTGGGCGAGGGCGGCTACCAGGTCGGCAACTTCCCGCCGCTGTGGACCGAGTGGAACGGCAAGTACCGCGACACGGTCCGCGACCTGTGGCGCGGCGAGCCGAGGACGCTCGCCGAGTTCGCCTCCCGGCTGACCGGGTCCTCCGACCTGTACCAGGACGACGGGCGCCGACCGCTCGCCTCCGTGAACTTCGTGACCTGCCACGACGGCTTCACCCTGCGCGACCTCGTCTCGTACGACGAGAAGCACAACGACGCCAACGGCGAGGACAACCGGGACGGCGAGAGCCACAACCGCTCCTGGAACTGCGGCGCCGAGGGCGAGACCGACGACCCGGACGTCCGGGCGCTGCGGATGCGCCAGATGCGCAACTTCATCGCCACGCTGCTGCTCTCCCAGGGCGTGCCGATGCTCAGCCACGGCGACGAGTTCGGCCGGACGCAGGGCGGCAACAACAACGCGTACTGCCAGGACGGCGAGCTGTCGTGGGTGCACTGGCCCGGCAGGGAGGACGAGGGCGGGAAGGAGCGCGACGGCGGGAAGGGCGCCAGGGGCGGTGGCAAGGACGCCAAGGCGGAGGGGAAGGAGAAGGAGCGGGAGCGGGAGCTGGAGCGGGAAGCCCGGGAGCGCGAGGAGGCCAGGGCGCTGCTGGAGTTCACCCGGTCGATGGTGTGGCTGCGCCGCGACCACCCCGTGTTCCGGCGCCGCCGCTTCTTCCACGGCCGCCCCGTCGAGGGCACCCACGACGACCTGTCGGACATCGCGTGGTTCAGGCCGGACGGCCGGGAGATGACCGCGCGGGACTGGCAGGCCGCCCACGCCAAGGCGCTGTCGGTCTTCCTCAACGGGCACGCCATCTCCGAGCCGGGCCCGCGCGGCGAACGGATCTCCGACGACTCGTTCCTGCTGATGTTCAACGCGGGCGCCGACGAGCTGGAGTTCGTCGTCCCGGTCAACCACGGCCGCCAGTGGCAGGTCGTCGTGGACACCGCCGAGCCGGAGGGCGTCGCGCCGGGCCAGGGCGACAAGGTGGCGGCCGGCGACCGGCTCACCCTGGTCGGCCGCAGTCTGACGGTGCTGCGCCGCCCGGCGTAGCACCCGCGCTACCGGCCGGCCCTGCCCCCGCCGGCCGCGCCGGCTCCCGGCCGCTCCGGCTCCCGGCCGCTCCGGGGCGGGTGGCGGCCGGAGGCGGGGAGCGTCGCCCCGGACGGGGCGGGCCGGCACCGGCCGGGGCGGGCGACCAGGGGCGGGCGACCGGGGTGCAGGCCGCCGGGGCGCGCGGGCGACCGGGGTGCGGGCCGCCGGGGCGGGTCGGCCGAACGAGGTCATCGGCTGGGGCGAGGAGAGGCGCGGCGCACGGGCGGGTACGTACGTGTCCATGACGTCCCACGCGCCCAGCTCCCCCCTCGCCACGTACCGGCTCCAGCTCCAGCCCGCGTTCCCGTTCGGGGCCGCCGCCGAGGCGGTGCCGTACCTCGCCTCCCTCGGCGTCACCCATCTGCACCTGTCGCCGGTCCTGGAGGCCGTGCCCGGCTCGGCGCACGGCTACGACGTGACCGACCACGGCCGGGTACGGGAGGAGCTGGGCGGCGAGGCGGGGCTGCGGGAGCTGGCCCGCACCGCCCGGACGCACGGCCTGGGCCTCGTCGTCGACCTGGTGCCCAACCACATGGCGGCCGCCCTCCCGCACAACCGCGCGCTGTGGGAGATGCTGCGCGACGGCCCCTCGTCGCCGTACGCCCGCTGGTTCGACGTCGACTGGGAGGCGGGCGGCGGCAAGGTGCTGCTGCCGGTCCTGCCGGCCCGGCTCGGGGACGTGCTGGACGACCTGCGGGTCGACGCGGAGGCGGGGGTGCTGCGGTACGGGGAGCAGGTGTTCCCGCTGCGCGCCGGGACGGCGGGGCTGCCGCTCGCCGAGCTGCTGGACGCGCAGTGGTACCGGCCGGCGTGGTGGCGGCTGGCCCGCACCGAGCTGAACTACCGGCGGTTCTTCACCATCTCGGACCTGATCGGGGTGCGCGTCGAGGACCCGGAGGTGTTCGAGGCCACCCACGCGAAGATCCTGGAGCTGGTCCGCGACGGCGTGGTCGAGGGCCTGCGCATCGACCACCCGGACGGGCTCGCGGACCCCGAGGCGTACCTGCACGCGCTGGACCGGGCGACGGGCGGGGCCTGCTGGACGGTGGTGGAGAAGATCCTCACCGGTGACGAGCGGCTCCCGGCGGGCTGGCCGGTCGCGGGCACGACCGGCTACGACGCGCTGCGCCGCGTGGACGGCCTGTTCGTGGACGGGGCGGGCGCGGCCGAACTGGAGGCGCTCTACCGGCGGTTCGCCGCCCCGCCCGGCGACCGGGGCGGCCACTGGGCGGCGACGGCGCGCCGGGCCGCGTACAAGGTGGTGACGCACGAGCTGGCGGCGGAGGTGGCGTACCTGACCCGGACGGCCGCGCGGGTGTGCGCGGCGGACCCGCGGCTGCGGGACCACGCCCCGTGGGCGCTGCGCGCGGCGGTGCGGGAGCTGCTGATCCGGGTGCCGGTGTACCGGCCGTACCGGATCGGTGGGGAGGACGTGCTGACCGGGGAGGCGGCGGCCGAGGCGCGGGCGGCGTTCGCGGTGCCCGAGGAGGCGGCGGCGGTGGACGTCGTACGGGACCTGGCGCTGGGCCGGCTCGGGGAGGGGCCGGACGCGGCGGCGTTCCGGGCGCGGTTCGCGCAGACGGCGTCGGCGCTGCGGGCCAAGTCGGTGGAGGACACGGCGTTCTACCGGTACGTGCCGCTGCTCTCGGCGAACGAGGTGGGCGGCGATCCGGGCCGGCCGGCGGTGGACCCGGCGGAGTTCCACGCGTACTGCGCGCGGATCGCGCGGGACTGGCCGGCGACCGGGACGGTGCTGTCGACGCACGACACGAAGCGGAGCGCGGACGTGCGGGCGCGGATCGCCGTGCTGTCGGAGTGCCCCGGCCGGTGGGCGAAGCTGCTGGGCGACGTGGCACGGGTGGCGGCGCCGGACGGGCAGCTGGCGTGGGCGGCGTGGCAGACGGCCCTCGGCCTGTGCGGGGCGGACGGCGGGGCGGGCGCGGGCGGCGGGGTCGGCGGGGTTGGCGGGGTCGGCCGGGTTGGCGGGGGCTCGGCGGACGGCAGCCCGGCTGGGGGTGCGGCCGGCGGTACGGCCGGCGGTACGGAGGCGGCGGGCGGGGGCCCGGTGGAGGGGCGGCTCGGCGGGGCGCTGCTGAAGGCCGTGCGCGAGGCGGGGCTGCACACGAGCTGGACGGAGCCCCACGAGGCGTACGAGGCGGCGGCGGCGCGGTTCGTGGCGGGCGGCCCCGCGGGGCCCGGCGCGCACCCGCTGGCGGAGCTGGCGCGGGAGCTGGACCCGCATGTGCGCGCGAACGTGCTCGGCGCCGCGCTGCTGCACCTGACCATGCCGGGCGTACCCGACCTGTACCAGGGCACCGAGGCGGTGTACGAGGCGCTGGTCGACCCGGACAACCGGGCGCCGTTCCGGCGGGTGCGGCCGGACGAGAAGACGGCGGTGACACGGGCGGCGCTCCGGCTGCGGCGGCGGCACCCGGAGGTCTTCGGCGCCTCGGGGACGTACACGCCGCTGGCGGCGGAGGGGCCGGCGGCGGGCCACTGCGTGGCGTTCCTGCGCGCCGACCGGGTGGTCACGGCGGTGACGCGGCTGTCGCTGCGGCTGGCGGAGGCCGGCGGCTGGGCCGGTACGGCGCTGACGCTGCCCGGGGGCCGCTGGGTGGACGTGCTGGACGGCTCGCGGATCCTCGACGGCGGGCGCCCGGTCGCGGTGGCCGAGATCTTCGCCGAGCGGCCGGTGGCGCTGCTGAGCCGCGCCGGGTGAGCGGGGGCGTACGGGCGCAGGCGACGGTCCGGCGGGGCGCTCGCTCCGGAGCCTGCCCGGAGCCGCCGTGGCCTTCAGCGGGAGGCGAGGCGGAAGGCCATGTGGCCGAAGGCGACCGCGTCACCCGGCTGGACGACGACCGTACCGGTCACGCGCCGGCCGTTCACGGTGGTGCCGTTCGTGGAGTTGAGGTCGCGCAGGACCCACAGGCCGCCCTGCATCCCCAGCTCGGCGTGGAGCCGGGAGACCGTCTCGTGGCTGAGCCGCAGCCCGTTCGCCGGGTCGCGCCCTATCCGCAGCGGGTGCGGGCCCGGCTCCGGCAGCAGCAGCTTCGGCAGCCGCTCGGCCTGCCAGGCGTGGCGCAGCCGCACCGAGAACGCGGAGACCTTCTCGACGGCGCCGAACAGCCGCCGCGACCAGGCCCCGTCCCGCTCCCGCAGGTCGTGGGTGAGCGCCGCCAGCTCCTCGGAGTGGCGGGCGGTCAGGGCGAGTTCCATGCGGCGCAGGAACGTGTCGTGGGACAGCTTGCCCTGCACCGCGCCCTCGCGGAGCAGCTCCAGCGCCGCGTCCCGCTCGGCGTCCGACAGCCGGGCGGGATGCGCCTGGGGCTCGAAAGGCGACGTCACGAGGGTGATTGTCGGCCGCGGGGGCCCGCAGTGTCCAGACGGGCCGTCACCGGGCGGCCCCGCGGCACCGGGCGGCCCGGCGGCACCGGGCGGCCCCGCGGCACCGGCGGCGAAGTGCCGTGCCTACCGCCGCGCGGCTTGCCAGGATGGTCCCGGTACGGGTGGCCGGTCGACGACGAGGGGATCTCCGGTGCTGTTCGAGGTGTGGGCGCCGAACGCGCGCGAGCGGGTGGAGCTGGAGCTGGAGGGTGCCCGGCACCCCATGGAGCGCGACCCGCTGCGCGAGGGGTGGTGGACGGTGGCGGCGGGCGGCTCCGGCGGCGTACCGGACGGGGCGCGGTACGGGTTCTCGCTGGACGGCGGCCCGGTGCTGCCCGATCCCCGGTCGCGGCGCCAGCCGGACGGGCCGGACGGGCTGAGCGCGGTGGTGGACCACGGCGCGTACGCGTGGCGGCACGAGCCGCCGGGGCGCGGGCTGCGCGGCGCGGTCCTGTACGAACTGCACGTGGGGACGTACACGCCCGAGGGCACGCTCGACGCGGCGGCGCGGCGGCTGGACCACCTGGTGCGGCTGGGCGTGACGCACGTGGAGCTGATGCCGCTGTGCCCGTTCCCGGGGCGGCACGGCTGGGGGTACGAGGGCGTGTCGCTGTGGGCGGTGCACGAGCCGTACGGCGGCCCGGCGGCGCTGCGGCGGTTCGTGGACGCGGCGCACGGGCTGGGGCTCGGCGTGGTGCTGGACGTGGTCCACAACCACCTGGGCCCCTCCGGCAACCACCTGCCGGCCTTCGGCCCGTACTTCACGGAGACCCACCACACCCCGTGGGGCGCCGCGGTGAACCTGGACGCGCCGGGCTCGGACGAGGTGCGGGCGTACCTGCTGGGCAGCGCGCTGGCCTGGCTGCGGGACTACCGGATCGACGGGCTGCGGCTGGACGCGGTGCACGCGCTCGCCGACACGCGGGCGCTGACCTTCCTGGAGGAGCTGTCGGCCGCGGTGGACGGGCTGGCCGCCGAGCGGGGGCGGGAGCTGTTCCTGGTCGCGGAGTCGGACCTGTGCGACCCGCGGACGACGACTCCGCGCGCCGAGGGCGGCCTCGGGCTGCACGCCCAGTGGAACGACGACTTCCACCACGCGCTGCACACCGCGCTGACCGGCGAGGCGCAGGGGTACTACGCGGACTTCGCGCGGGCGCCGCTGGCCGCGCTGGCCAAGACGCTCGGGGAGGTGTTCTTCCACAACGGGACCTTCTCGTCCTTCCGGGGCCGCACGCACGGCCGCCCCGTGGACGTGGAGCACGCGCCGGCGCACCGCTTCCTCGGGTACGCGCAGACCCACGACCAGGTGGGCAACCGCGCGCAGGGCGACCGGCTCGCGGCGTCCCTCTCCCCCGGCCTGCTGGCGTGCGCGGCGGCGCTGGTGCTGACGGGGCCGTTCACACCGATGCTGTTCATGGGCGAGGAGTGGGGCGCCGGCACGCCGTGGCAGTTCTTCACCGACCACACGGACCCGGAGCTGGCCGACGCGGTGCGGCGCGGGCGGCGGCGGGAGTTCGCCGAGCACGGCTGGCGGGAGGAGGACGTGCCGGACCCGCAGGACCCGGCGACGCGCGACCGCTCGTGCCTGGACTGGAGCGAGCCGGAACGCGAACCGCACGCCCGGCTGCTGGACTGGTACCGGCGGCTGGTCGCACTGCGGGCCGCCGAGCCGGACCTGACCGACCCGGACCTGGCCGCGGTGCACGTGTCGTACGACGAGGAGGCCCGCTGGTTCGCGTACCGGCGCGGTGACGTGCGGGTCGTGGTGAACCTGGCGGACCGTCCGGCGCGCGTCCCGCTGGGGCCGGACGGGCTGCGGGTGCTCGCCGCGTGGGAGCCGGTGGAGCTGCCGGGCCCGGAGGGCGGGGAGCTGCTGGTCCCGGCGGAGTCCTGCGTGGTGCTGGCTGCTTCTCTCTAAGGCTCGGTTCGGCTCCGAAGCGCTGGAGCCCGCGCCGACGGTCGCCCGTGCTCGGCCCCTCCTTCGTCGGGGCCTCCGCGCGCGCTCCCTTTCGGCACGGGCGCGCCCCTTCGCCTCACTCGCCGGGCTCCCCGGGCCCGGCGCGCGGGTGCGTGCCGTCCCGGGCGGGCAGGGGCTCAGCCGGTCGTGAGCCGGGCGGTCAGGTCCGCTGCCGGTGCGGACGGTTCGCCGGGGTGGAGCAGTACGACGCGGTGGGTGAGGCGGGGCTCCACGAGGGGGACGGCGGTGGCGGCGGGCGCGGCGGGGACGGTGGCCGGGAGGAGGGCGAGGCCCTGCCCGGCGGCGGCGAGCGCGGTGAGGGTGCGCAGGTCGGTGCCGTCGTAGCGCAGGGCGGGCCGGAAGCCGTACGTGCCGTGGGCGGCGCGCAGGTGGTCGAGGGGCAGGCCCGCGGCGGGGGCGTCCACCCAGCGGGCGCCGGTCAGCTCGCCCAGGCGCAGGCCGGCCCGATGGGCGAGCGGGTGCGTCGCGGGCAGGTGGACGGCGAGCGGGGCCTCGGCGACACGCAGCGCGGTCAGGGTCTCGGTGCCGGGCGGCGGAAGCGGGTCCTGGTCCCCGGCGCGGGTGACGCCGTCCACGAGGCCCAGCGCGGCGGCGCCCGAGGCGACCGCGGCGGGTATCTCGTCGCGGGGCCGTACGGACAGGGTGACGCGGGCGGTGGCGGCCGGGAGGGCGGCGAGCAGCCGGGCGCCGACGGCCAGCGGGGCCGCGGCGACGGCCAGTTCGCCGTCGGGCGCGGCGGCGAGGCGGGCCAGTTCGGCGCCGGCCGCGTCGAGGCGCAGCAGGAGCGGCACGGCGTGCTCCAGCAGGCGCGCGCCGGCGACGGTGGGGACGACGGGCCGCCGGGTGAGGAGGGGCAGGCCGAGGTGCCGTTCCAGGGTGGCGACGTGCCGGGCCACGGTGTCGCGGGAGCACCCGAGTTCCCGCGCGGCGGCCGGGAAGGAGGCGAGCCGGGTCACCGTCACGAACGTGCGCAGCAGATGGGCGTCCATGGGGCCCAGTCTGGCCGGTCGGCCCCGGCGCCCGTCAGCCGAGCCCGCACCCGGCGGCACGGCCGCGGCGCCTTCCGTCAGGCCCCCGCCCCGCACCCGGCAGCCCCCTCCGGCGCCGCCCCGGTCGCCCCCGCCTGTCCGGCGGGCCGCATCGGCGACCGGCGCCCCGTACCGGCGGGCCGCATGGCGGCCGGCACCCCGTCGCGCGCCGCCCGTGCCCGCCCTCCCCGCGGCCTTCCGCCCCCCGCCCCGCTCTCGCCGCCGCGCCCGAGTCCGCCCCGCGCGCCCGCGTCAGCCGACCCGGACGACGAGGTCGGCGCGGGCGCGGCCGGGTGCGACCAGCCGGGCGTTGGCCTCGTCGGATTCGCGCACCCACCGTTCGGCGGCGGCGCGGTCCCTGCCGTACCGGACGTGCCGGGCCACCAGGCGCCGCACCCGCAGGGCGTCGTCGGTGTCCACGTACCAGACCTCGTCCAGCAGGGGACGGACCGGTGCCCACGCGGGGTCGTAGTGCAGGAGGTAGTTGCCCTCGGTCACGACGAGGGGCACGTCGGGCGGGACGGGCACGCTGCCCGCGACCGGTTCCTCCAGGGCGCGGTCGAAGGCGGGCGCGTAGACGGTGACGCCCGGTTCGGCGGCCCGAAGCCGGGCGAGCAGCACCCGGTACCCGGCGGCGTCGAACGTGTCGGGGGCGCCCTTGCGCTCCGCGCGGCCGAGGCGGTCGAGCTCGGCCCCGGCGAGGTGGAAGCCGTCCATGGGGACGAGGACGGCGAGCCCGTCCAGCCCCTCCACCAGGCGGGCGGCCAGGGTGGACTTGCCCGCGCCGGGCGGGCCGGCGAGGCCGAGGAGGCGCCGCGCGCCGGGGACGGCGAGGCGGCGGGCACGGGCGGTGAGGGCGTCGAGCCGCCGTGCGTCGACGGTGGGCGTGGCGTCCATGGGGCCTCCGTTGTCCGGCTGCGTGAAGTTTCTCGATTGGTGGCTACCGACCGGTAGCCGGAGCGCCGCATTCCGTCCACTATGTGACACGAGCATGGCAAGGAACGCTCGCGACCCCCCACGAAGGAGACCTCCATGCCCGCTGGCACCGCTCTGCCCGGACGCAAGCCCGCTCTCCCCGGACGCACCGCCCGCCGCCGCGCCCTCACCGTCGCCGCCACCGCGGCCCTGGCCCTGGCCTGGCCCGTCCAGGCGCAGGCCGCGGCCCCGGCCGAGGCGCCCGCCCGCCCGGCCGCCGCCGTCGCGGCCACGGGCGGCATCGCCCACCTCAAGGGCGTGGACTACACGGCCTGGCAGCGCGACGTGGCGGCGGCCCTGGCCTCGGCCCGACCGTACATCGAGCAGCGCACGGCGAACGCCTCCGGCGAGAAGCTGGCGATCGTCCTGGACATCGACAACACGTCCCTGGAGACGGACTTCCACTACTTCTGGGAGTACCCGACCCCGGCCGTCCGCCCCGCCCTCGACCTGGCCCGCTACGCCGACACCCGCGGCGTCGACGTCTTCTTCGTGACGGCCCGCCCCGGCATCATCCACGACCTGACGGCCCGCAACCTCCGCTCCGTCGGCTACCCGGTGGACGGCCTGTACGTCCGCGACCTGCCGGACCTGTTCGCCGAGGTCTCCGCGTACAAGACGGAGAAGCGCGCCGAGATCGAGGCCAAGGGCTACAAGATCATCGCCAACATCGGCAACCGCCCCAGCGACCTGGCCGGCGGCCACGCCGAACGCACCTTCAAGCTCCCCGACTACGACGGCAAGCTCTCCTGACCCACCCGGCCGTCCGGCCACCGGGAACGGGGCGACCGCCGCACCCCCGAGGGGAGCGGCGGTCGCGGTACGTCCGGGCCTCCGCGGCGGGGCGCCCGGGGCCGCGCCGGACGGGCGTCCGCGCGAGGTCACTCCCCCTCGGGGGCGAGCCTCAGCGAGATCGAGTTGATGCAGTAGCGCTGGTCCGTCGGGGTCGGGTAGCCCTCGCCCTCGAAGACGTGGCCCAGGTGGGAGCCGCAGCGGGCGCAGCGGACCTCGGTGCGGACCATGCCGAGGGTGCGGTCCTCGACCAGTTCGACCGCGTCGGTGTCCTTCGGGTCGTAGAAGCTCGGCCAGCCGCAGTGGGAGGCAAACTTCGTCTCGGACGTGAAGAGCTCCGCCCCGCAGGCGCGGCAGGAGTAGACGCCCCTGGTCTTCGTGTCGGTGTACTCGCCGGTGAACGGCGGCTCCGTGCCGGCCTCGCGCAGGACGTGGTACTCCCGCGGGGACAGCTCGGCGCGCCACTGCTCGTCCGGCTTGTCGACCTCGTACGGCATGGTCTGGTCAGCTCCCTCGGCTCGGACCGTCAGTGCGCCAGGCGGTCGAGGATCCTCGGGCCGAGGTCCGTGACGTCGCCTGCGCCCATGGTGAGAACGAGATCGCCGGGCCGCGCCATTCCCGCGATCGCCTCGGGGACCTCCGCCTTGTCGTGGACGGCGGTGACCCGCGCCCCGGCCGCCGTCGCCGCTTCGGTGATCACGGCGCTGGTGACGCCCGGGATCGGGTCCTCGCGGGCCGGGTAGATGTCGAGGACGAGCGACTCGTCGGCGAGCGCGAGGGCCCGGCCCATCTCCGTGCCCAGCTCCTGGGTGCGGGAGAACAGGTGCGGCTGGAAGACGACGAGGAGGCGGCGGTCGGTCCCGGCGGCCGCGCGCATCGCCTCCAGGTCGGCGGTCATCTCGGTGGGGTGGTGCGCGTAGGAGTCGATGACCTGCACGCCCGCGGCCTCGCCCTTGGACTGGAGGCGGCGGCCGACGCCCGTGTACGCGGTGAGGGCGCGGGCCAGCTCGGCCGGGTCGACGCCCGCGCGGGAGCCGGCGGCGAGGGCCGCGGCGGCGTTGTGGGCGTAGTGGCGGCCGGGCACGGAGACCGTGAAGGTGTGCTCGGCGCCGTCGAGCACCACGGTGACCTCGCTGGTCATGCCGTGCGGGGTGATGCGGCGGATCCACACGTCGGAGGAGTCCTCCGACTCGCCGACGCGCAGGATGTCCAGTCCGGGGCGGCCCGAGACGCGTCCGGCCAGCTCGCGGGCGCCCGCGTGCTCGCCGACGACGAGGGTGCCACCGTGCGGGATCTTCGCGACGAACGCCTCGAACGACTCGTAGATCTCCTCGAGTGAGGCGTAGTTGGCATGGTGGTCCAGCTCGACGTTGAGGACGAGGGCGACCTCGGGGACGTACTTCTGGAAGCTGCGGTCGCTCTCGTCGGCCTCGGCGACGAAGAGGTCGCCCGCGCCGTGCCGGGCGTTCGTGCCGGGGCCCGCGAGGTCGCCGCCGATCGCGTACGACGGGTCGAGGCCCAGCTCGGTGAGGGCGACGGCCAGCATCGACGTGGTGGTGGTCTTGCCGTGCGTACCGGCCACGGCGATGGCGCGCAGGCCGTCCATCAGCGCGGCGAGCGCGTCGGAGCGGTGCACGACGGGGATGCCGAGCTCCCGCGCGCGGGCCAGCTCCGGGTTGTCGTCCCGGATGGCGCTGGAGACGACGACGCCGCTGGTGTCGTCGGCGAGGTGGTGGGCCGCGTGCCCGATGTGGACGGTCGCGCCGAGGGCGCGCAGCGACGCGGCGGTCTCGGACTCGCGCGCGTCGCTGCCGGCGACCTTGGCCCCGCGCTGGGCGAGGATCTTCGCGATGCCCGACATTCCGGCGCCGCCGATGCCGATGAAGTGCGGCCGTTCCATTGCGGCAGGGATGGCGGGTGCCATGCGGTTCTCTCCCCGGGGGTGTGGCGTACGTGCGGGGGCCCAGCCTATTCGTTGTGCGCGAAGAGCTTGAGCACCGGTACGCCGACCTTGTGGCGGGCGCGGGACGCCCAGTCGCGGTGGAAGAACTCCTCCACGTAGTGCGGGGCGGTCAGCACGATCACCTCGTCGGCCTCCGACTCCTCCACCACGGCCTTCATCTTGTCCAGCGGGTGGTCCTCGACGACCTGCCCGACGGCCTCGCAGCCGGCGTCGCGCAGGGCCTGCACCGACCGCTCCAGGGCGGTCTCCGCGGGACGCCGCGCCTCGCTGCCGGACGGCTCCTCGCCCTCCCTGGCGGCGTCCTTCAGCGCGCCGACGGCGACGTCGTCGATGGCGCGCAGCAGTGCGTCGGCCTGGTCGCCGCGGGGCTGCATGAGCACGATGAAGGAGACGGCCTCGTCCCCGTGCAGGGTCGTGACGAAGTCCACGTCCACGGACGACAGCGGTTTCTCGATCATCAGCACGCTTGTGAACACCTTCGGAGCCCTTCTGCGGAAACCTTTTCCCCCCGTGCGCGCACGGGGTCTGCGAAGGTAAGTGTGCCCAGCCGGGGGTAAGCGGAACGGTTAATTCCGATCTGTTGCCGGATCGGTGCGTCCGCTCGCGCCAGGCGCCCGCCGGACCGCGCCGGACCACCCCGGCACGTGGACTCAGGCGCTGGCGGTGCCGGGGGCGGCGTCGGTGTCGGGGGCGGCGTCGGGGTCGGGGTCGGCGCGGCGGTACCGGGTGAAGAGGAAGCCGTCCTCCTCCAGGACCGACACGAGCGCGAAGCGCGACGGCACCGCGAGGGACGGCCCGCCCGCGATGCGCTGGGCGTCCCCGGCGGTGAGCGTCGGCGACACGGTCAGGCACAGCTCGTCCAGCACCCCGGCGGCCACGAACTGCCCCAGCAGCCTCGGCCCGCCCTCGGTGAGCTGCCGGGACAGCCCGCGCGCGGCCAGCGCCCGTACGGCCCGCTCCGGGTCGACGCCCCGCCCGTCGCCCGCGACGACCACCTCGACCCCGGCGCGCTCCGCCTCCCGGACCCGCTCGGCCGGCGCGGCGGCGCCCGTGAGGACCAGGGTCGGCACGAGCGGGGAGGTGTACAGCGGCAGCGAGAAGTCCAGGTCCAGCGAGGCGCTGACCACGGCGACGGCGGGCGCGGGCCCCTGCCCGGCCGCCTGGCGGCGCGCGGCGAACGCCTCCCGCGCGCGAGCGGGGCGGTACCCCTCCCGGCGTACGGTCTCGGCGCCCACGACCACCACGTCGGCCAGGGCCCGGAGCGTGCCGAAGACCCGCATGTCGGCGGCGGAGGAGATCGGCTGGGAGCGCCCGTCGTGCTGGGCGGCGCCGTCCAGGGAGGAGACCATGTTCGCCCGCAGCCAGGCGCCGCGCGGGGCGGCGGCCGGGTCGGCGGGGTAGGCGTACGCGTCGGCCAGCTCGTCGAGCGACCACTCGCCGGCCGCTCCCCGCGCGCCCGGTCCGGCGGGCGCCGGCGCGGCGGCGTCCGGTGCGCCGGGCGCCGCGGCGGCGGGCCCGGTGGGGGCGGCCGCGTGCCCCGACGGCCCGGTGGGGGCGGCCGGAGCTGCGGGAACGGGCGGTGTCTGGTCGGTCACAGGGAACAGGCGTCGCATGCCGTGCAGTCTGGCACGGCCCTTAGAGTGGGGGGTGTGTCGACGAGTGCCCTGACCGAAGCGGTCCCGCTGTCCCTGTGCGCCCGCGAGCCGCACGTCCCCGCCGATCGCCTGGTCGCCGAGATGGTGCCGCCGCCCCGTTTCGACGGCGTGCGCTTCGACACGTACATCCCCGACCCGAACCAGCCCAGCCAGGCCGAGGCCGTCCGGGTCCTCGCGGACTTCGCCGCCGGTCTCGGCGGGGAGCCCGCCGCCGGGGGCAGGCGCCGCTGGTTCGCCCGCAAGCCCGCCGCGCCCAGCGGACCGCGCGGCGTCTACCTGGACGGCGGGTACGGCGTCGGCAAGACCCACCTGCTGGCGTCGCTGTGGCACGCCACCCCGGCCGAGCCCGCGCTCAAGGCGTTCGGCACGTTCGTGGAGCTGACCAACCTGGTCGGCGCGCTCGGCTTCCAGCAGACCGTGCGGACGCTGAGCGGGCACCGGCTGCTGTGCATCGACGAGTTCGAGCTCGACGACCCGGGCGACACGGTGCTGGTGTCCACGCTGCTCGGCAAGCTGGTCGAGGCGGGCGTCGCGCTGGCCGCCACGTCGAACACCCTCCCGGGGAAGCTGGGCGAGGGCCGGTTCGCGGCCGCCGACTTCCTGCGCGAGATCCAGGGCCTGTCGGCCCACTTCCGGCCGCAGCGCATCGACGGCGAGGACTACCGGCACCGCGGACTGCCCGAGGCGCCCGCGCCGTACGCGGACGAGCAGGTGACGCGGGCCGCCCACGCGACGCCGGGCGCCTCCCTGGACCGCTTCCCCGACCTGCTGGACCACCTCGCGCGGGTCCACCCGAGCCGGTACGGGGCGCTGACGGAGGACGTGGCCGCCGTGTGCCTGACCGGGGTGACGGCCGTCCCCGACCAGTCGACGGCGCTGCGCCTGGTCGTCCTCGCGGACCGGCTGTACGACCGGGAGATACCCGTGGTCGCCTCCGGACTGCCGTTCGACCGGCTGTTCGGCGAGGAGATGCTGAACGGCGGGTACCGGAAGAAGTACTTCCGGGCGATCTCCCGCCTCACCGCCCTCGCGCGCGACGCGAAGGGGCTGGTGGCGCAGTAGGTTGGGTGGCCGCAAGCCCCCAACGTCCACCGTCCTGGCGCCGCACGGCGCCGGAAGGGAAGCCGGCATGGCCACCATCCGTCACGCGCACACCGTCTGGGAGGGCAACCTCACCGAGGGCACGGGCACCGTGACCCTCGACTCCTCCGGCATCGGCTCCTACCCGGTCTCCTGGCCGGCGCGCGCCGAGGAGCCGAACGGCAAGACCAGCCCGGAGGAGCTGATCGCGGCCGCGCACTCGAGCTGCTTCTCGATGTTCCTGTCGGCCGTCCTCGGCAAGGCGGGCACGCCGCCGACCCGGCTGACCACCAAGGCCGACGTCACCTTCCAGCCCGGCACGGGCATCACGGGCGTGCACCTGACGGTCGAGGGCCAGGTGCCCGGCGTGGACGAGGCCGCCTTCGCCAAGGCGGCGGAGGAGGCCAAGGCGGGCTGCCCGGTCAGCCAGGCCCTGGCGGGCACGACCATCACGCTCACCGCGACGCTCGCGGCCTGACGGCCCGCGCCGACGGCCCAGGAGGCCCGGCCACCGCCCCGCGACGGGCGGCGGCCGGGCCTTCTCGCGTCCGCGTACGGGCAGACCCACCGGCCCCCGGCCCCTCTCCCGCACGGGACCGACCGCGCCCGGACCGACGGGACCGACCGCGCCCGGACCGACGGGGCCGATGGGCCGACGGGGCCGACAGGGCGACAGGGCGACAGGGCGACAGGGCGACAGGGCGACAGGGCGACAGGGCGACGATCCCACCAGGTCAGCGGACAGCGAGACGGCAGGGCGGCGAGACGGCGAGGCGGCGAGGCGGCGAGGCGGCGGGCCGACAGGGCGGGACCGTCCGGAACCGGCCATGAGCGGCACCCCGCGCCGCCGCGTGGGGCGGGCCGCCCCGCCGGGCGGGGCGGGCCCCACCGGACGATGCCGCCCCACGGGCCCCACCCCTGTGCCCGATTCGCACTGTTCTCCGATCACCACGCAGCGTGGTACACGTGTGCGGATCAGTCACGTCCGTGTACCTGTCCGCCAGCAGGGAGTCGCCATGTCCGCAACACGACGTCAGATGCTCACCCGTACGGGCTCCGCGCTCGCCGGGATCGCCTTCAGCGGCGCGCTCGCCGAACTGTTCGCCGGGACGGCCGCCGCCTCCGCCCACACCGGCTCCACCGGCTACGGGCCGCTCGTCCCCGACCCCGACGGCCTCCTCGACCTCCCGCGCGGCTTCCGCTACCGGGTGCTGTCCCGCGAGGGGGCGCCGCTGCGCTCCGGAGAGGGCGCGGTGCCGGGCCGGCACGACGGGATGGCCGCCATCGCCGGCCGCCGCGGCCGCGTCCACCTGGTCCGCAACCACGAGAACGGCGCGGACGCCCCGCTCGGCGTCCCGACCGTGCCGGGGCTCACGTACGACCCGGCGGCCAGGGGCGGCTGCACCGTGCTCACCCTCGACCCGCGCGGCGCCGTCGTCGACGAGCGCGTCGGCGTCGCCGGGACGGCCGTCAACTGCGCGGGCGGGCCGACGCCCTGGAGGACCTGGCTGACCTGCGAGGAGACCGAGGACACCGCCGGGACGGACGGCTACGAGCGGGACCACGGGTTCGTCTTCGAGGTGGACCCCGCCGACCCGCGCCGCTCCGGCGCCGTGCCGCTCACCGCCCTCGGGCGCTTCGCGCACGAGGCCGTCGCCGTCGACCCCCGCTCGGGCGTGGTGTACGAGACGGAGGACGCGTTCGAGCGGCCCTTCGGGCTGTTCTACCGGTTCCTGCCGCACCGGCCCCTCGGCGGCCCCGGCTCGCTGCGCGCGGGCGGCACCCTGGAGGCGATGCGGGTGCCGGGCGTGCCGGACCTGTCCGCCGTCAGGGAGCCGGGCACCCGCTTCGACCGCGTGGAGTGGGTCCCCGTACCGGACAGCCAGGCACGGCGCACCCCGATCCGGTTCCAGGACTTCGGACGGCGCGGCATCACGCACGCGCAGAAGCTGGAGGGCTGCTACTGGGGCGGCCGGTCGGTGTACTTCGTCTCCAGTTTCGCCCGCGCCTCGCAGGGGTCGGCCGCCGACCACCACGGGCAGGTCTGGCGGTACGACCCGCACCTGCGCTGGCTCACGCTGGTCGTGGTCTTCGGCCCGGACTCCGACCCGCGGCTGCCCGGCGAGTCGCCCGACAACATCTGCCTGGCCCCCGGCGGCGGACTGATGGTGTGCGAGGACGGCGGAGGCGCGCAGCACGTGTACGGGCTGACGCGGCGCGGCGAGGTGTACGCGATGGCCCGCAACGCGCAGGCGCTGGAGACCGACGCCTCCGGCCAGGCCACCGAGTGGGGCGAGTTCGCCGGGGTCACCTTCTCGCCGGACGGCCGGACGATGTACGTCAACTGCTACACCCCGGGGACGACGTTCGCGGTGACCGGGCCCTGGGCCTGAGGCCGTGCGGGCGAGGGGCGGCGACACGGGGGGAGCGTCTGCGACGCCGGGCAACTGATCGGATACTTTCCGATAGTGAGATTTTCTGCTCGATCTGTTCGATGTCTTCGGTCTCCTCGGTCTCCTCGGTCTGCTCGGTCTGCTCGGTCTGCTCGGTCTGCTCGGTCTGCTCGGCGTGTGTCGGTGCTGGCTGCCTGCGGTCTCGGTCTCGTGCTGGCCGGCTGCGGGACCCCCGCGGCCGGCCCGGCGGACCGGGCGGCCCAGGTCGCCGCCCCCTCGCCCGTCGCCTCTCCGGACGCCCCGGCCGCCTCCGGGCCGGCCGGGGCGTCCGGCGCGTCCGAGGCGCCCGCGCGCGGCGGGGCCGGGGCCGCCCGGCGCGTGCCGCCCACCCTGGCCCCCGGCCCCGGCGGCCTGACCCCCGTCTTCGAGCGCCGCGCCCCCCTCTCCGGCGGGGCCGCCGCCGAGAAGACCGTCGCGCTCACCTTCGACGCCGACATGACGGCCGACCAGGGACCGCGCGCGGCGGGCGGCGAGCGGTTCGACAACCCCGCGCTGATCGACACGCTCCGCCGCCTGGACGTGGACGCGACCGTGTTCATGACCGGCCGGTGGGCGGAGGAGTACCCCGACCAGGCCAGGTCCATCGGCGCCGACCCGCGTTTCGAGGTGGCCAACCACTCCTACAGCCACCACGCCTTCCGGACCCCCTGCTACGGCCTGCCCACGCTGGGCCGCGCGGACATGGCGGCGGACGTGGAGCGGGCGTTCGCGGCGTTCCGCACGGCGGGCGTGCGCAACGTCGTGCCGTACTTCCGCTTCCCCGGCGGCTGCTACGACGACGACGCGCTGCGCGCGCTGGCCCCGGCGAAGGTGACGGCCGTCCAGTGGGACGTGGTGGGCGGCGACGCGTTCGCGAAGGACGCCGACGCGGTGGCCCGGCAGGTCCTCCAGGGCGTGCGGCCGGGCTCGGTGGTGGTCCTGCACTGCACGCTGAGCGCGGCGCCCGTGACCGAGCAGGCGATCCGCCGCGTCGTCCCGGAGCTGCGGGCGCGCGGCTACCGGTTCGTGAAGGTCTCCGAACTGATGGCGGGCTGACGGCGGAGGGCTGGAGTCGCCGGCCGACGGCCACCGGGCGGCCGCCCCCGCCATACGGCCGGGGCGCGCCCGCCGGCCGGGAACGTGCCCGCCGGGCGGGTGCGGGGCCGTTGGCGTGAACGTACGGGCCCGCCGGGTGCCTGGGCGTACGGCGGTCGGTGCGGCGGCGGTTCACTGGGGCGCGCGACGGCGCCGGAAAGGTCGGGAGGCGGTATGGCGGGCAGGGTGTCACCCGGTGCGGCGGGCCCGCGGGCCGCGCGGCACCGACGGCCGGGCCCTCCGCCGTGACCGGCGTCCTGCGCGGCGCCCGGGACCTCGTCACCCGCCACGCGGGCACGGCAGCGGCGGTACTCCTCGTGGGCGCGGCGGTCGCCGCGTACTTCCTGCTCCCCTTCGACCGGCTGGGCCCCCACCGCCCGGGCTTGAGCTGGTCGATCCTGGGCGCCACACTGGCCGCGATGGCGGTGCTGATCCTGCGGCAGATCCACGACATCCTGCTGGACCGGCCCGACACCCGATCCGGCCTCGTCATCGCCGTCCTGCTGGCCCTCTCGGTGCTGATCTTCGCCGCCTGCTACCTCGTCCTCGCCCGCGACCCCGGCGAGTTCTCGGGTCTTGAGACGCGCGTCGACGCCCTGTACTTCACCCTCGTGACCCTGGCGACCATCGGCTACGGCGACATCACCCCGCTCGGGCAGTCGGCCCGCGCGGTGGTCGTGGTGCAGGTCCTGTACAGCTTCGTGTTCCTCACCGCCGGCGTGACGGCGCTGAGCAGGCGCGTGCGGTGGCTGACCGAGACGCGGCGCGACCGCCAGAACCGCGGCTGAGCGCCACATCGCCGTCGCCCCCGGAAGGCGGCCGCCTCCCGGGGCCCTCGGGGCGCCGAAGCTCCGGGCCGCCGGGCGACCGAGGGGCCGGGCGACCCGGGGGCCGCACCGCCGGTCCGTCAGCCCGAGCAGGCGCCCCGCTGGGCCTCCTGCCACTCGCACACGGGGCAGAGCGTGGCACCCCTGGTCGACTCCGGGTACTCCGTGGGCTCCCCGCAGAGCACGCAGTCGGCGTAGGGCGGCCCGCCGGCCCCGTCGGCCGGGCGCTCGCCCGTCACGGGCTCCGCCGGGGCGCGGTACGCGCTGTCGCGGGTCTCGTCCATGTGTACGACTGTAGCCGGGGCGCCACCGCTAGGCTGGGCGGCCATGACGAGCAGCCCCGGCGACGAGCCGGTCTTCGTCCGCACCGGCGGGCACTGGCACTACAACCACCGCAACCGCGTCGGCCGCGTGCTGATCGTGGTGACCGGCCTCATGGTCGCCTGGGGGCTCTACGACTACGCCGACGACATCAGGTGGAGCGAGGCGGAGCTGCGGGCGGCCGTCCACGAGGCAGAGCGCGCAGTCGAGTCGGAGCCTCTCCCCGCGTACCAGTTCACGACCGGGTACGGCCTCCATCTGCGGGACGCGGTCCACGCGAGCGGCGAGGGGCCGGAGCACGGGGCGCGGGTGGAGGCGCGCGAGGAGGGCGGCGGCGCCGACCGGTACGAGGTCACGACACCCGACACCGACACCGCGTACTGCGTGTCGGTGACGCCCTCTGTGCGCGACCTGCCGCGGGACGTCCACGGCCGGCCCTCTGGTGACGAGGTCCGCCCCTCGCTGGAGGTGGCCGAGGGCCCCTGCTGACCGCCGCTCCCGCGCCCGGCCGCACCGGCCCCCGGCCCGCCGGGCCCCGCCCGGCTGGCGCCGAAACGTCCGGCCCCGCCCGGCCGGTACGCGCCTCAGCCCTGCGCCGGCTGGGCGGTCACCTCGCTGGGGCGCACCACCACGAAGCCGTCGCCCTGGAGCATCAGCTGCACCGCCTCGCCCGAGCCGCCGCGGATCATGGAGCCGAACGACTGCGAGCGGTGCAGGGACGTGGCGAGGTGGGCGCTCCACCCCACGACGGCGTCGGTGTCCACGTAGACCGGCTGGTGCTGCCCGACGGGGATCACGACCGGGGAGCCGTCGCAGACCAGGGCGAGCTTGCCGGTGCCGGTGAAGACGCTGTTGAACAGCCCGCCGCCCGCCATGCCCGCGCCCTTCACCGTGCGGATCTCGTACGACAGGGTCGCGTCGAAGCACAGGACGTTGCGGCCGTTGACGGTGAGCGCGTCGCCCGGCTCGAAGTCCACCACGAAGCAGTTCTGCGCCTCGTGCGCGAACCACGCCTCGCCCTGCCCGCGCACCGCCATCAGCGGCAGCCCCTCACCGGTCACCGCCCGCTTGAGCATCCCGCCGATGCCCTGGCCCTTCCGCTCGAACCGGAGGTCGCCGCGGAAGGCGACCATGGAGCCCTGGCGGGCGTGCATCTCGCCGTTCACGGCGTACTTGACGCACTTGGAGTTCTGCAGGGTCATACCGGGGGCCTCGGCCTGGCGTGCCAGGTTCTCGGAGGCGAACAGCTCGCTCTTCATACGCGCATGCTGGCCCGCGACCGGCCCCCGGCGCCAGTCCCGTACCGGGGCGACTGGCAGACTGGGCGGGTGAGCAGCGAGAACGTGACCGGGACCGACGAGCGGGACACCGCACCGCAGTTCGTCCTGCCGCTCGTGGTCCGGATCGAGAAGGCCGCGCCGCCCGCCCGCACGGACGCGCTGGAGACCGCCGCGCGGGCCGTGCTGGTGATGCTGTCGGACGAGCGCTCGACCGGTGACGGCCCGTGGGCGCGGGCCGTCCGCGACTGGGAGGACGCGCGCATCCGCAAGGTCGTCCGGCGGGCCAGGGGCGCCGAGTGGCGGCGCGCCGCGCTGCTGCCGGGTGTCACGGTCACCGGCGAGGAGGCCGAGGTACGGGTCTTCCCGCCGGTCCCGCTCGACGGCTGGCCCAAGGACCTGGCCCGTCTCCAGGTCTCCGGCACGGAGCTCGACGACCCGGCCGTGCCCCCGCCGCCCGCGCCCGGCGGCGCCGTGCTGTGGCTCAACCCGGAGCTGCGGATGTCCGCGGGCAAGGAGATGGCGCAGGCCGGGCACGGGGCGCAACTGCTGTGGTGGGCGCTGGACGGCGCCGCCCGCGCGGCGTGGCGGGAGGCGGGCTTCCCCCTCGCGGTGCGCACCGCGCTGCCCGGGCGGTGGGCGGAGCTGGTCGCGAGCGGCCGTCCGGTGGTCCGCGACGCGGGCTTCACGGAGATCGCCCCCGGCTCGGCCACGGTCGTCTCCGACTTCACCCCCGCCGCGGCGGCCCCGCCGGAGCGTCCGGGAACGTCCGGCGCGGCGCCCGCCGGGACGCCCGCCGGAGCGACCGCCGGAGCGCCGGCGGCGAGCGACGCCGAACGGCCCGCCCCGCCCGCCTGAACCGCGGGGCCGGCCGCGGGGAGGGGCGCCGGTACGGCCCGCTGGGCGAACGCCGGTACGGCCCGCGGGCAGTGCGCCGGTCAGCCCGCGCGGGAGCGCCGGCCAAGTCGCCTGAGCCCGCCGGTCAGCCCGCGCGGGAGCGCCGGCCAGGTCGCCCCGACACACCCGTCGGGGCGCGTGGCAGTGCCGGTCAGCCCGCGCGGCAGCGTCGGTCGTGCCGCGTGCCGGCCCGGTCACGCCCCGTGGCGGCGCGCCCCCACCCGGGCGGCGAAGCTCAGAAGAAGCTCTGAATGCGGCGACCGGCGGTTCGGCGGCCCGCGGCGGGGCCATGACCCCACAAGCAGAGCGGAGGAGGGGGCGTATGAAGGGGCTCGGCACAGGCATGGGCTGGCGGCCGGAGATCGCGGACGCGGTGGAGCGGCTGCCCGGCGTCGACTGGGTGGAGGTCGTGGCGGAGAACGTCTGCCCCGGCCACGTCCCCGACTCCCTCACCCGGCTGCGCGAGCGGGGCGTCACGGTCGTCCCGCACGGCGTGTCCCTCGGTCTCGGCGGCGCCGACCGCCCCGACGAGGCCCGCCTCGCCCGGCTCGCCGCGACCGCGACGGCGCTGGGCGCGCCGCTGGTGACGGAGCACGTGGCGTTCGTACGCGCCGGGGGGCCGCGTACGGCGTCGCCCGTCCTGGAGGCGGGGCACCTGCTGCCCGTGCCGCGCACGCGGGAGGCGCTGGACGTGCTGTGCGAGAACGTGCGCATCGCGCAGGAGGCGCTGCCGGTGCCGCTGGCCCTGGAGAACGCGGCGGCCCTCTTCGCCTGGCCCGGCGACGAGCTGACGGAGGGCCGGTTCCTGGCGGAGCTGGTCGAGCGCACCGGCGTGCGGCTCCTGATCGACGTGGCGAACCTCCACACCAACCGGGTCAACCGGGGCGACGACCCGGCCGCGGCGCTGGCGGAGCTGCCCGTCGAGGCCATCGCGTACGTGCACGTGGCGGGCGGGGTCGAGCGCGACGGCGTCTGGCACGACACCCACGCCCACCCCGTGCCGCCGCAGGTCCTCGACCTGCTGTCACAGCTGGCGGCCCGCGCCGTGCCGCCGGGCGTGCTGCTGGAGCGCGACGACGACTTCCCCCCGGAGGAGGAGCTGGCGGCGGAGCTGGCGGCGATCCGCGAGCGGGTGGCGGCGGCCGGTCCGAGCCGTCACCCGGCGGCGGCCGGTCCGAGCCGTCACCCGGCGGCGGCCCCGGCCGGCGCGCCGGGGCCGGGGGAAGCGCGGGGCCGGGCGGGCGCACCCGCCGGGACGCGGGCGCCGGACCACGCGACCGCACCCACCGAGGCGCGGGCCCCGCACCGCACGGACGCACCGGCCGAGGCGTGGGAGGCGGCGCCGGAGGCCGCGCGGGAGCGGCTGGCACTGAGGCAGACGGCGCTGCTGTCGGCGCTCGTCGCGGGCACCCCGGCCCCCGAGGGCTTCGACGGGGCGCGGCTGCGGCAGCAGGCGCTGGCACTGGCCCGCAAGCGGGCGGGCGTCGTCGCGAGGCTCGCGCCCGAGCTGCCGGTGCTGCTGGGCGCGGGCTACCGGGAGGCGTTCGTCGCGTACGCCCGGACCCGTCCGATGGCGGGCGGCTACCGGCGGGACGCGCTGGACTTCGCCCGGCACCTGCTCGACTCGGGGCGGCCGGGGGACGTGCGCGCCCGGCGGCGGCTGTACCGCTGGTGGGCGGAGCGCGCGGGCCCCCGCCCGGCGGGCAGGGCGGCCCGGCTGGTGCACGCGGCGCGGGCCGCGCTCGTGGTGTGACGCCGGTGCGGCGCGCGGGGAGGTCCCCGCGCGCCGCATCCGGAGCCGGACCCGGTGTCGCTGGAGCGGCGGGCGGATCGCGCCCGCCGTCTGATCTTCCGGGTCGAGGGGTGGTGTCCGTTCACACCGGACGCCACCAGGTCGTCGGGCCGTCACGTCGTACGGCCGTCATCAGGTCGCCGGCCGGTCCGAAGACCCGGCCGGCCGGTCCGAAGACCCGCGGGACCGCGGGACCTTCGGGCCTCGGGGCCCCCGCCCGAAGGCCCGTCAGGTGACGGCCCGCAGGCAGGGGAACGAGCCGCGGGCCGTTACGCCAGGCCCGCCACGAGGTCCGGCAGGTCCTTGCGGCGGCCCGTGTAGAACGGGATCTCCTCGCGGACGTGCATACGGGCCTCGCTGCCGCGCAGGTGGCGCATGAGGTCGACGATGCGGTGCAGCTCGTCCGCCTCGAAGGCGAGGATCCACTCGTAGTCGCCGAGCGAGAACGACGCCACCGTGTTGGCCCGCACGTCCGGGAAGCCGCGCGCCATCTTGCCGTGGTCGGCGAGCATCCGGCGCCGGTCCTCGTCGGGCAGCAGGTACCAGTCGTACGAGCGCACGAACGGGTAGACGCTCACGTAGTCGCGCGGGGTCTCGTCGGCGAGGAACGCCGGGATGTGCGACTTGTTGAACTCGGCGGGGCGGTGCAGCGCCATGTTCGACCAGACGGGCTCCAGCGCGCGGCCGAGCCGGGTGCGGCGGAAGAGGTTGTACGCCACCTGGAGCTGGTCCGAGGTCTCCGCGTGCCACCAGATCATCACATCGGCGTCGGCGCGCAGCCCGGACAGGTCGTAGGTGCCGCGGATCGTCACGTCCTCGGCGGCGAGCCGGTCGAACAGCTCCTGGACCTCCTCGGCGTAGCCGCCGCGGTCCTCGGGCAGAGCCTCGCGCAGCTTGAAGACGGACCACAGGGTGTAGCGGATGACCTCGTTGAGGTCCTTCGCCTTCTTACCGGCGTTCGGGATCTTTTCGGGCGCACTCATACCGCTATTCTCACTCGTCACTCTGCGTGCTTCGCGCCAGGGTCGGCGTGGCGAGGATCTCGTCCGCGGCCCGCCGCCCGTCGGCGACGACGGCGGGGATGCCGACCCCGTCGTACGCCGCGCCGCACACCCGCAGGCCGGGCAGCCCGGCCACGGCGGCGCGGATCCGGGCGACCCGTGCGGGGTGGCCCACCGGGTACTGCGGGAGGCCGCCGATCCAGCGGGTCACCGCCGTCGCGACGGGCCGGGCGTCCAGGCCCACCGCGTCGCGCAGGTCGCGCAGGGACACCGCGACGAGGTCGGCGTCGTCCCGGCCCAGGTACTCCTCCTCGCCGTACCGGCCGAGGGAGGTGCGCAGCACGAACAGGTCGCCGGCGCGCTCGTCGACCCAGCCCCACTTGCGGCTGGAGAACGTGGACGCCTTGATCGCCCGGCCGTCGACGGGCGGCACGAGGAAGCCGGACCCGTCGGGCAGCCCCGCCGCGTCGGCGCGCCGGAAGGCGAGCGTGACCAGCGCCATCGAGGCGTACTCGACGGTCGCCAGCTCGGCGGCGGCGGCCGGGGAGACGGCGGCCAGCAGCTTGGCCGCGGCGCCGGCCGGCGTCGCGAGGACCACGGCGTCCGCGTGCAGGAGCTCGTGCTCGGTGCGGACCTCCCAGCCGCCGGGGCGGCGGGTCAGGCCGCGGACGGGGGTGTGCGTGCGGATCTCGCCGCCCGCGGCGGCGACCGCCTCGGCGACGGCGGCGGGCAGCCGCCCGACACCGCCCGCGATGCCGGCGAACGCGGGCCCGGCCGGGGCCTTCGCCGCCTCGGCCTGCACCGCGCGCACCGCGTCGGTGAGCGTCGGGTGGCGGCGGACGGCCTCGTACAGCTTCGGCACGGCCGCCCGCATGGAGATCCGGTACGAGTCGCCCGCGTACACCCCGCCGAGGAGCGGTTCGACGAGCCGGTCGACGATCTCCCGGCCCATCCGCTCGGCGACGTACCCGCCGATGGCGACGTCGTCGCCGGGCTCGGCGGGCGGCAGCGCGCGGTCCCGCTCGACGGCGGCGAGACCCTCGCCGGAGAGCAGCCCGGCGAGCGCGGCCGGGTCGCCGGGAACGCCCATGACATGGCCTTTGGGCATGGGCCGCAGGGCGTCGCGGGACCAGAGGGAGGCGGTGGCGGTGGCCGGCTGCCGGAGGTCGTCGCCGAGGCCCGCGGCACGGGCCAGCTCGACGCCCTCGGGGCGGCGGGCGAGGATCGACTCGGCGCCCAGGTCGACGGGGGCCCCGGCGATCTCCCCCGCGAGCAGCTTGCCGCCGACGCGTCCGTCGGCCTCCAGCAGCGTCACGCTCCGCCCGGCACCGGCCAGGCGGAGCGCGGCCGTGAGGCCCGCCATGCCGCCGCCGATGACGACGACCCGTCCGGCGCGGGCGCCGTGCGCGCCGTCTCCGCTGTCTCCGCCGCCCCCGGGGTCCAGGACGTCCGCGTTGTCCGTGTTCATGGGTCCACTGTCTCAAACCCCGATACGAGTCCCGAACGTGACCCATCCGCAACCGGGCGCCGCAACCGATCCGCCGCCCCCGTACGTCGAACCCACGTCACGGCACCGATCCTTGGGGGGACCATCCATGCCGATCACGACCCGTCCACGGCACGCGCTCGCGGCCGTCCTGCTCGGCGCCTCGCTGGCGCTCGCCGGGTGCTCCGGCCCGGGCGGCTCCGCGCCGGAGGCGAGCGCCGACCGGGCGGCGGCGCCGGAGGCCGGGAGCGGCGCCCGCGGCCCGCAGCCCGGGTACGGCGGCGCCGCCGCCTCGCCCGCGCCCGGCGGATCGCCGCGGAGGCGGGCGGCCACGTCGCGGACGAGTCGACGCGGCGCCGCGCCGGGGACGGCGGAGGGCTGACGTCGCGGGTCACGCTGCGCGTCCCGCAGGCCGCGTACGAGGGTGTGGTGGCCGAGCTGGCCGAGCTGGCCGGTGCGGGCCGGCTGCTGTCCCGGCGGGCGGAGGCCAAGGACGTCACCGAGCAGGTGGTGGACGTGGAGAGCCGCATCGCCACGCAGCGGGCGAGCGTCGCGCGCGTCCGGCAGCTGATGGACCGGGCGGAGCAGCTGAGCGACGTGGTCGCGCTGGAGCGGGAGCTGAGCTCCCGTCAGGCGGACCTGGAGTCGCTGCTGGCCCAGCAGGCGTCGCTCAAGGACCGCACCGCGCTGGCGACGGTCACCCTGGAGCTGAGCGAGCCGGCCGCGAAGGCGGCGGAGGACGGCGAACCGGGGGTGCTCGACGCGCTGCGCGGCGGCTGGTCGGCGCTGCTGACCTCGCTGACCTGGCTGGTGCTCGTCCTCGCGGCGCTCGCCCCGTGGCTGCCGCTGCCCGTGCTGGGGTACGTCGTGTGGCGGCGGGTGCTGCGGCCGTGGCGGGAGCGGCGCCGGGCACGCGTCGCCCGGCGGCGTCCGGCGCCGGCCCAGTGGCCCTCGGCCGGTCACCCGCAGGGCCACCGCCCGGCGGGCACGCCGGTGTACCCGCAGTACGGTCCGGTACCGGGGCAGGGCCGGCCGGACGCGCGGGGCGGCGCGGCGGAGGGGCACGGGGTCTCCGGCGGGCACGGGGCGTCCCGAGCGCCGCGGGGTCCGGCGGCGCGCGGCGGCACCGGGGCGCCGGGGGCGTCCGAGGCGCCCGGTGCGGGCGAGGTGCCCGGTGCGGGCGAGGTGCCCGGTGCGGGCGACGGTTCCGGGAGCCCCGAGGCGTCCGAGGCGTCCGCTCGCACCGGGGCGGCCGGCGCATCCGGGGTCTCCGGGGCATCCGGGGTCTCCGGGACCGGCGGGACGCCTGAGGCGGCCGGGGAGTCGCAAGTGGCCGGGGAGTCCGGGGAGTCCGGGCAGTCCGGGGCTTCCTCGGAGGGCCGCGGCTGAACGCCGCGGCCTGCCCCGTAGCGTGGCCCCCATGGAACGAGGCGCGCGAGGGAACACGGGACGGCAGCGGCTTGTGGTGGTCGGCGGCGACGCGGCGGGGATGTCCGCCGCGTCGCAGGCCCGCCGCCTGAAGGGCCCCGACGAGCTGGAGATCGTGGCGTTCGAGCGGGGCCGCTTCACGTCGTACTCGGCGTGCGGCATCCCGTACTGGGTCGCCGGCGACGTCACCGAGCGGGACCGGCTCGTCGCACGGACCCCCGAGGAGCACCGCGCCCGCGGCATCGACGTGCGGCTCCGCTCGGAGGTCGTCGGGCTGGACCTCGACGGCGGCCGGGTGCGCGTGCGCGATCTGGAGTCCGGCGCCGAGTCGTGGACCGGGTACGACCGGCTGGTCCTGGCGACCGGGGCGCGGCCCCTGCGCCCCGCCCTGCCGGGCATCGACGCGCCGGGCGTGCACGGGGTGCAGACGCTGGACGACGGGCAGGCCCTCATCGACGCGCTGGACGCCGCCGGGGGGCGGCGGGCCGTCGTCGTGGGCGCCGGGTACATCGGCGTGGAGATGGCCGAGGCGCTGCTGAGGCGGGGCTACGAGGTGACCGTCCTCGACCGGGGCGAGCAGCCGATGTCGACCCTCGACCCGGACATGGGGCGGCTGGTCCGCGAGGCGATGGACGGCCTGGGCATCACCACGGTCAGCGGCGCCGAGGTGACGGAGGTCCTGACGGGCGCCGACGGGCGCGTACGGGCCGTGGCCGCGGGCGGCGAGGAGTACCCGGCCGACGTGGTGGTGCTCGGCATCGGCGTGGAGCCCGAGACGACCCTGGCGCGGGAGGCGGGCCTGCCGACCGGTGCGTACGGCGGGCTCCTCACCGACCTGGCGATGCGGGTGCGCGGCCGGGACGAGGTGTGGGCGGGCGGTGACTGCGTGGAGGTGCTGGACCTCGTGTCGGGGCGGGAGCGGTACATCCCGCTCGGCACCCACGCCAACAAGCACGGCCAGGTGATCGGGGCGAACGCGGCGGGCGGCTACGGCACGTTCCCCGGCGTCGTCGGGACGGCCGTCAGCAAGGTCTGCTCGCTGGAGATCGCCCGTACCGGGCTGCGCGAGCGGGACGCCCGCGAGGTGGGGCTGCGGTACGTGACGGTGACGGCCGGGTCGACGAGCCGGGCCGGGTACTACCCGGGCGCGGAGCCGATGACGGTGAAGATGATCGCCGAGCGGCGGACGGGCCGGCTGCTGGGCACGCAGATCGTCGGCCGGGAGGGCGCGGGCAAGCGCGTGGACATCGCCGCGGTCGCGCTGACGGCCGGCATGTCCGTGGACCGGGTCGCCGCGCTGGACCTCGGGTACGCGCCGCCGTTCTCGCCCGTGTGGGACCCGGTGCAGGTCGCCGCCCGCAAGGCCGCCGCGGCGGTGCGCGAGGCCGGCTGAGGGGGCGGGCCTTCAGGGGCGGGCGCGCCCTTCCGTGGCCTCGGGGCTCGGTTCGGGGCCCAGGTCCAGGGGCCTCGGGGCTCCTGGGCCCCGGGCCCACGGGCCGCCACGGCGTGCGCCCTTCGGCCCCGGCCCGCGCCCCCTTCGCGACCGGGGCGTGACCGGCTCGACGACGAGGACGGCACGGAGGAGCGACGAGCCCTTCCCCTCAGGTCTGGGGGCTCTCCTCCAGCCAGCTCGGATCCGAGACGAGAGCCTGCAACTCGTTGACGAGCCGGGCCGAGTGGAACCCGTCCGCGGCGGCGTGGTGCACCTGCACCGCCAGGGGGAGCAGGACCCGGCCGTCCCGCTCGGTGTAGCGGCCGAGCGTGAAGATCGGCGCGAGGTGGTCCCAGCCGTTGCCGATGGCGAGGTCGAACCCGGTGAAGGACGCCCATGGCAGGCTCGACACGTCGAACGCGTTGGCCGGCAGCTCCCCCTGGGGGAAGAAGTCGGTGGCCCGGCCGTGCTCCGCGAGCAGGGGCGCGGCCACGTCGTGGAACGCTCCGAAGTCCGCGTCATGGGGAGCCCACACGCACGCGAACGTCTCGCGCTCCGGGTTGAACACCGTGAAGGCCGGGTGCACGACGGGCCAGACGGCCGGCTCACCCGAGTCGGTGAGACACATCCTGAACTCGTCGTGGCGGTTGACGACCGTGGACAGGGCCCAGACCTGCGCGATGTAGGACTTGCGCCGCGATCGACGCAGTGCCGCGGTGAAGGCGGTGACGTCCAGCTCCACCGTCATCGCGTACGTGCACGGAACGCTCCGGCGGTAGTGCTCGAAGTGCTGTCGGCGCGGCCACGTGTCGAGGTCGATCGGGGTGGGGGCGTCCATCGGATCATCATGCCACCCGTCGGCACCCGGTCCGGACGCGGTCGCCGGGACCGCCGGGCCCGGCCGGAGGGGCGGAACCGATCCGCGCTTCCCCCCCTGGACGCGCACCGGCTCCCCGCCGTCCGGCCGCTGACGGAGACGGCCCCCTTCCGCTCGCCGCCCGGCCCCCCGCCGCCACGAACTGGCGCTGGAGGGTGCCCACCGACACCCGGGCCTGCCCTTCGAGCGCGGGTGCGGGCCCTCTAGGGTCGGTCCATGATCAGTTCTTTCAGCGAGGGCTTCGTGCGGGCGACGGAGCCGCACGCCGGGTGGGGCATGCAGCAGTTGGAGGCGTTCACCGCCTTCCTGCCCTCCGGCCCGTGGGGGGCGGACCTGGAGGCGTGCGTGTACCGGCAGGGCGGGCTCGAGTTGCGGGTGGGCCTGCTCGGTTCGTACGACGAGTCGGACGGCTCGTGGATGTGGGCCTGGGCCAACCCGGGCTTCGCGGGCACGCCCGTCGCGGCGGCGGCCGAGGCGCTGCGCCGGTTCGGCGAGGAGCGGGACGTGCCTGAGTTCGCCCGGGAGCTGGTCTCCCTGGCGGGCTTCGACGACCCGCGCATGGCGGTGGAGCGGCTGGCGTTCGGCGCCATGGGCGTGCTGGGCGCCGCCGGGTACATCGGGGTGGAGGCGGGGCCCGGTACGCGCGCCTACCTGGTGCCGGACGACCCGGCGGTGCCGTTCCCGGCCCCTGACCCGGTGGCGCTGCCGCGCGTGCTGCTCACGGCCGTGGGCCTGGTGCCCGGCCTGCGGCCGCGGGCCGTGGTGGCGGGGTACTTCGCCCGGCACGGGATGGAGGCACGCCCGGTGGCCGACGGCGGTCTGGGCGCAGCGCTGCCGGACGGCTCGGCGGTGGAAGTGGCGTTCGACGCGGAGGGCCGGATCGCGCGGGTGGACGTCACGGCGGTGGGCCGCCCGGCGACGGACTGACCCGGGCCCCTGCGCCCGGCGACGGACCGAGCCCGAAGACCGGGCCTCCTGCGACCGCCCGGGTCCGTCCCCGGGGCGACCGCCCGAGCCCGGCCCGCCCCTGGGGACGGCCGCGGCGCGAGCCCCGGCCGCCCGCGCGTCGGCCGCCGGCCCGGGCCCGCCCCGGTCGGCGTCCGCCGGCCCGAGCCCGCGCCCCTGTCGGCCGTGGACGGCTTGAGCCGGTCCGCGCGGCGACGGCCGGGGCCCGGCCCGCCCGGTTCGGCCATGCCGGGGCCGGGTAGGCCGGGGCCCGGACCGCCCGGTTCGGCTGATGCCGTGGCCGGGTAGGCCGGGGCCCGGCCCGCACGGTTCGGCCGATGCCGGGGCCGGGTGGGCCGGGGAGCCGCGGCCCGGCGGCTAGCGGGCGGTGCGGGTGTGGACGTACTCGACGAGGCGGGTCAGCGCGTCCGGGTTCGTCGTGGGCAGCACACCGTGGCCGAGGTTGAAGACGTGGCCCTCCAGCCCCGCGGCGGCGTCCAGCACACGGCCGGCCTGCTCCTCAACGGCCTCGCGCGGGGCGAACAGCACGGCCGGGTCCAGGTTGCCCTGGAGCGCCTTGCCGGGGCCGACGCGGCGGGCCGCCTCGTCCAGCGGGACGCGCCAGTCGACGCCCACCACGTCGGCGCCCGCCTCGCCCATGAGGCCGAGCAGTTCGCCCGTACCGACGCCGAAGTGGATGCGGGGCACCCCGTACCCGGCGACGGCGTCGAAGACCTTCGCCGACGCGGGCATGACGGAGCGGCGGTAGTCGTCCGGGGCCAGCGCGCCCACCCAGGAGTCGAAGAGCTGCACCGCGGAGGCGCCGGCCTCGATCTGGACCTTCAGGAACGCCGCGGTGATGTCGGCCAGCCGGTCGAGCAGGTCCGCCCACAGGCCGGGGTCGCCGTACATGAGGGCCTTGGTGTTCTCGTGGTTGCGCGACGGGCCGCCCTCGACGAGGTAGCTGGCCAGCGTGAAGGGCGCGCCCGCGAAGCCGATCAGCGGGGTGGCGCCGAGCTCGCCGGTGAGCGCGCCGATGGCCTCCGTGACGTACGCGACGTCGTCGGGGGTCAGGTCGCGCAGCCGCGCCAGGTCCTCGCGGCGGCGGATCGGCTCGGCGACGACGGGGCCGACGCCGGGCTTGATGTCCAGGTCGACGCCGATGGCCTTGAGGGGCACGACGATGTCGCTGAAGTAGATCGCCGCGTCGACCTTGTGGCGCCGCACGGGCTGGAGCGTGATCTCCGTGACCAGCTCGGGCCGCATGCAGGACTCCAGCATGGGGACGCCCTCGCGGACCTTCAGGTACTCGGGCAGTGAGCGCCCCGCCTGGCGCATGAACCAGACAGGCGTGTGCGGCACCGGCTCGCGGCGGCAGGCCTTGAGGAAGGCGGAGTCGTACGTCTGCGTCGGGGGGCCCGGGGGGCGGGTGTTGGCACTCACGCCTCGCATCTTCGCATGTGCGGGTGGGCGGGCACGCGGGGCGGGCGCGCGGTCCGGGTGTCTTGCCCTGCGCGCGGCCCCCGTTCCGCCTACGCTTCCCCGCATGGCTGCGGCTCAGGAACAGTTCTCCGGTCACTCCGACGGCACCGAGGGCACAGACGGCGGGGAGGGCGGCCCCGTCCCTCCTCCCGTCTTCCGGGCCGCGGTCGACGCGCTGCGGGCGGCGCGCCCGCGCCCGGAGATCGAACTGGAGCCCACCCGGCCGCCCCGGCGGCTCGCCCCGTGGGCGTACGCACTGGAGGCCGCCGCCGTGGAGGACGGCGAGGACCTGGCGGACGGGCGGCTGGTGCTGCTGCACGACCCGGCCGGGCACGAGGCGTGGCAGGGGACGTTCCGGCTGGTCACGCTGGTGCGGGCGGAGCTGGAGCCGGAGATGGCGGCCGACCCGCTGCTGCCGGCGGTGTGCTGGTCCTGGCTGACGGGCGCGCTGGAGGCGCGGGGCCTGTCGTACGGGGCGGCGAGCGGGACGGTCACCCAGGCCGGGTCGTACTACTTCGGCGGGCTGGCGGGGCGCCGGCCGGCCACGCAGATCGAGATCCGCGCCTCCTGGACGCCGGAGGAGGGCCGGGGCGGCGCGCCGGACGCCGCGGCGCACCTGGCGGCATGGGCGGACCTCCTGTGCCAGGTGGCGGGCCTGCCGCCGGCCGCGCCGGGGCCCGCGGACGGGGGCGGCGGGGGTGTGGTGTCCCTCCCCCAGCGCCGGGGCCCGCACCACCCGTAAGCCCCCACCCGCAGCCGCCTCGCCCCCCTGCCCCGCTTCCCCTTCCCCGTTTCCCCCTCCCCCGTTTCCCCCTCCCCTGCCCCCGCCCCGGCCCCGTCTTGCGCCGGGGCTCCGCACGCCGTCCCCTCGGGTACGGGCTCGCCGCCCCGGAAGCCCCTCCGGGAAAGACCCCCTGCCGGCGGCAGGCCGGGCGAGGGCCCCTTCCGAACCCGTAAGGGCAGGGGCTCCCCTACGGGCAGGGCTTCCCGCGCAGGCGGGGGCCACCCGTACGGGTCATGCCTCCCACGGTCACGCCGCCCCCCAAGGGCACCACCGGCCCCGCCCGGAAGCGCCTCCCCCGGGGAAAGAGACCGCCACGAGCGGCGACGCCCGGACGGCGCCTCCCCTACGGGCTCTGCCGGACCGGGCCCGGACAAGGCCCTCCCGGACCGGACGACCGGGCCCGTTCACTCCCTCGTAGGGCGCTCGTTCACCCGTCCGAATTGCCCCAATTGTTACCGAGTAATCCGCGATCTTCCCCTAAAGGAGCACGCGATTGCTGCCGAAGAGGTCTGTGACCCTATCTGCACGGTTCGCCCCGGCCACTCCCCGAGCCGGGCAGTGTCCCGCACCTTCCCAGGAGGCCTGGTGTCCGTTCTCCTCGAGCAGCCCGCAAGCCTGGTCGCCTACCGCCCGAACAAGCCGACCGCCATGGTCGTCGTGGCCGACCCGCGCGTCCGCTCCACCGTGACCCGCCATCTGTGGGCCCTCGGAGTGCGTGACGTCATCGAGGCGTCGTCCATCGCGGAGGCCCGCCCCCGTATCGGCAACCCGCGCGACATCTGCGTCGCCGACGTCCACCTGCCCGACGGCTCCGGTCTCACCCTGCTGTCCGAGACCCGCGCCGCCGGCTGGCCCAACGGCCTGGCCCTCTCCGCCGCCGACGACATCGGCGCGGTGCGCAACGCGCTCGCCGGCGGCGTCAAGGGCTACGTCGTCACCGGTACCCGAACCAACATCGGGCACCCCACCCGTCCGGGCGCCGCCCCCATCGGCGCCGCCGCCGCCCGCCTCCACCGCCGCCCCCCGGGTGCCCCGAGCCACCCGGGCGGCTACCGCGAGCTGTCCGGCCGCGAGGTCGAGGTCCTGCGACTGGTGGCGGAGGGCCAGTCGAACAAGGCCATCGGCGTGTCCATGGGCCTGTCCGCCCTGACCGTCAAGTCGCACCTGGCCCGCATCGCCCGCAAGCTGGGCACCGGCGACCGGGCCGGCATGGTCGCCGTCGCGCTGCGCACCGGCATCATCCACTGACCGTCCCCGACCCCCACCGCGCCCGCCGACGGAACGTTCCGTCGGCGGGCGCCTCGCGTTCCCCGATACCCTTGACAGGTGACCGACGCCCAAGACACCGCAGAAGAGACACCACTGCGAACCACCGGGGGCGGCCCTCCGGACGACGGCGTCGCAGCCGGCCGGACGGCGGCCCCGGAACCGATCCCCTTGCTGGAGCCCCGCGAGGGGGTCCCGCCCGTCGTGGCCGACGCCGAGGCCCTGGCCCGCGTCGTCGAGGCGTTCGCCGCCGGCACGGGCCCCGTGGCCGTCGACGCCGAGCGGGCGTCCGGCTACCGCTACGGGCAGCGCGCCTACCTCGTGCAGCTCCGCCGCGAGGGCGCGGGCACGGCCCTGGTCGACCCGGTCGGCTGCCCCGACCTGTCCGCCCTCGGCGAGGCCCTCGACGGCACCGAGTGGATCCTGCACGCCGCCACGCAGGACCTGCCGTGCCTGCGCGACATAGGCATGCTGCCCTCCGAGCTGTTCGACACCGAGCTGGCCGGCCGCCTCGCGGGCTTCCCCCGCGTCGGCCTCGGCGCGATGGTCGAGTCCGTCCTCGGGTACGTCCTGGAGAAGGGCCACTCCGCGGTGGACTGGTCCACCCGCCCGCTGCCCGAGCCGTGGCTGCGGTACGCCGCGCTCGACGTGGAGCTCCTGGTCGACCTGCGCGACGCGCTGGAGAAGGAGCTCGACCGGCAGGGCAAGCTCGAGTGGGCCCGCCAGGAGTTCGCCGCCATCGCCGCGGCCCCGCCCCCGCCGCCCCGCAAGGACCCCTGGCGCCGCACCTCCGGGATGCACAAGGTGCGCCGCCGCCGCCAGATGGCGGTCGTACGGGAGCTGTGGACCGCCCGCGACCGGATCGCGCAGCGGCGCGACGTCTCGCCGGGCAAGGTGCTCAGCGACGCGGCGATCGTGGAGGCCGCGCTCGCCCTGCCCGCCGACGTGCAGGCGCTGACCGCGCTGCCCGGCTTCGGGTCCCGCATGGGGCGCAGGCAGCTGGAGCAGTGGCAGGCCGCCGTGGACCGCGCCAAGGCGCTGCCGGACGCGCAGCTCCCGCAGCCCGGCCAGGCGCTGGCGGGGCCGCCCCCGCCGCGCGCCTGGGCGGAGAAGGACCCGGCGGCGGCGGCGCGCCTGTCGGCGGCGCGCGCGGTGGTGTCGGCGCTGGCCGAGACGCTGAGCCTGCCGCAGGAGAACCTGATCGCCCCGGACACCGTCCGGCGGGTCTGCTGGGAGCCGCCCCGGGACGCGTCGGAGGACTCCGTGGCGCAGGTGCTCGCCGGCCACGGCGCCCGCCCGTGGCAGATCGAGCTGGTGACGCCCGCCCTGGCCGGGGCGCTGCGCACCGCGAAGCCCTGAGACGGCGCCGCCGCCCCCTCCCCGGTACGGCCGGGGAGGGGGCGGCGGCGTGTCACGCGGGCCCGTCTGGCGGGCAGCCCCCGTGCGGGTCCCGCGCGGACCGCGCCGGGCGGCTCAGGAGGCCCCGAGGGTGGCCGGGAACCGCTCCCAGACGCGATGGGCCGGGAGCAGCGTGAGGACCTCCGCCACCGCCCGCTCACCGGACTCGGCGACGGCCACGCCCGGCGCGTCCAGCGGCACCCCGGCCGCCTCCAGCGCGGCCTGGGCCCCGGCCCAGACGGCGATGGCCTTCGCGTGGCGGAACGCCTCGGACGCCATCAGCAGCACCCGCGGGTCGACGCCCCGCGCCGCGGTCGCCGCGTCGCCGGCCTTGGCGTCGCGGGCTCCGCCGGCGTCGCCGCCCCGTGCGGGCACCCCGGCCAGCAGCAGCGCGTCGAACTCGGTGGACCGGGCGGTGGCGAAGGTGCGCTGCACGGCGACGGGGTCGCCGCCGTCCCCGTCGAGCATCCCGCCCGCCGGGGCGACGACCAGCGGCACGAGGCCCGCTTCCAGCAGGGCGCTCCGGGCGGCCCGTACGCCCTCCAGGTCGCCGTCGGGCGCGGCGACGATCCCGACGATCCGGCCCTCCACCGGCCATTCCCGGCCGAGCTGCGACAGGGCGGGGCTCGGCGCCACGTCCGCCGCCGGCACGGTTGGCTCGGGAGCGGGCAGGCCCAGCCCCTCGGCGACGCGGCGGCACAGCTCGGCGTCGATGTTGGCGAGGACCTTCAGCCCGCGTTCCTTGATCGCCTGCTCGTAGCACTTGCCCAGCTCGAAGGTGTACGCGCCGATGATGTGCTCCCGCTCGGGCGGCGTCATGCTCAGCCAGAAGCGGCGCGGCTGGCTGAAGTGGTCGGCGAACGTCTCGGGCGCCGTCCGCTCCTTCTTCGCCTCCGGCACGGTCACGGGCGTCTCGACGTACGCGCCGGTGTCCGCGCCCGCCAGGAAGGGGCAGCCGCCGTCGAGCGAGTTGGGGCGGTACGGCGCGACGCCGCGGTGGACGGCCGTCTGGTGCATGCCGTCGCGGAGCATGTCGTTGACGGGGGCGTGCGGGCGGTTGATGGGGATCTGCCCGAAGTTCGGCCCGCCGAGACGGCTGATCTGGGTGTCGAGGTAGGAGAAGAGGCGTCCGCTCAGCAGCGGGTCGTCGGTGATGTCGATGCCGGGCACGAGGTGGCCGGGGTGGAAGGCGACCTGCTCGGTCTCGGCGAAGTAGTTGGACGGGTTGGCGTTGAGGGTGAGCAGCCCGATGGGCTGCACGGGGGCCAGCTCCTCCGGGACGATGTTGGTCGGGTCGAGCAGGTCGATGCCCTCGAAGGTCTGCTCCGGGGTGTCGGGGAAGGTCTGGACGCCCAGCTCCCACTGGGGGAAGGCACCCGCCTCGATGGCGTCGGCGAGGTCGCGGCGGTGGAAGTCGGGGTCCATCCCGTTGATGATCTGCGCCTCCTCCCAGACGAGGGAGTGGACGCCCAGCTTCGGCTTCCAGTGGAACTTCGCCAGTGTGGTGGAGCCGTCCGCGGCGACGAGGCGGAAGGTGTGGACGCCGAAGCCCTCCATCATCCGGTACGAGCGGGGGATGCCCCGGTCCGACATGTTCCACAGCGTGTGGTGGGTCGCCTCGGTGTGCAGGGTGACGAAGTCCCAGAACGTGTCGTGGGCGGACTGCGCCTGCGGGATCTCCCGGTCGGGGTGGGGCTTGCCGGCGTGGATGACGTCGGGGAACTTGATCGCGTCCTGGATGAAGAAGACCGGGATGTTGTTGCCGACCAGGTCGAAGGTGCCCTCGCTGGTGTAGAACTTCGTGGCGAAGCCGCGCGTGTCGCGGACCGTGTCGGCCGACCCGCGCGAGCCGAGGACCGTGGAGAAGCGGACGAAGACCGGGGTCTCGACGTCCTTGCCGAGGAAGGCCGCCCGGCACACCCCGGACGCCGTGCCGTACCCGCGGAAGACCCCGTGGGCGGCGGCGCCGCGGGCGTGGACCACGCGCTCGGGGATGCGCTCGTGGTCGAAGTGGGTGATCTTCTCGCGCAGGTGGTGGTCCTGGAGCAGGACCGGGCCGCGCGGGCCCGCCTTGAGGGAGTGGTCCGTGTCGTAGAGGCGCGCGCCCTGCGCGGTGGTCAGGTACGCGCCGGACTGGGCGACCCGCGCGCGGTCGGCGCCGGTGGGCTGGCCGGTGGGGCCGACCGTCTCCGGGCCGGTCTGGTCGGGCTTGGGCGGCAGCGGCTCGCGCACCTCGGTGGGCTCGTCCAGGGACGGCGGCTCGGGGCTGGGGGCGCCGGGGATCGGGGGGTTCGTCATGCGGCCTCCTGGTACGGGACGGATTCGCCTGAGCCTTGACCGCCGCGGCGCCGGGGCTAACGCCCGGCACGCGCACGTCCGTCCAACGGCACACGCGGTCGCGGCGTTCGGCCGGGTGCCCGCCCGCCCGCTTTCCAACCGCCCGGTTCTCCGCGGACCCCACCGGCCGGGAGGTTCAGCCGTCGACGAGGTCCAGGAACAGCACGGCGGTGACGACCAGGACGGCGACCAGCCGGAGCACGGCCACCCCGTCCACGGCGTGCCGCAGCACGTGTCCGGGCACGAGCCGCAGCAGCCATGTGACGACCACCGACCCGAGGACCCCGCAGGCCGCCCAGGCCAGTCCCCCGTGCCCCTCCGGCACCCGGGCGCCCGGTACGGCGGTGGACGACTCCAGGTACATCGCCAGGGCCGTCACCAGCCAGCTCAGGGCGAGCAGCGTCGTGACGGCGCTCTCCACCACGACGAAGAGGAACGGAGCCGAACCGCCCCGCCGCGCCCGAGCGGGGTCCTGTATGCCGGTGTCGTCAGCCATACGAGGCATCCTGCCGCCCCCGCGCCCCAGCGGCGGGTCCGCGGGGGAACACCGTCGTCACATGGCCGGAATCGTCCGCGCCCACCGGGAACCCCGCACGGGCGGATCAGGCCCGGTCGCCGCGCGGGGGTCCGCCCGGCCCGTCCCCCGTCTTCGGCGCCCGTGGGCCCGCCGCACCGCACACCGGGGACGCCGACGCCCGGGGCGCGGCGCCGGGCCGCGAGAGGGGCGTGGTACGGCGCCCGGCGGCAGCATGCGCGGGCTCCGGGGGGCGAGGTGTGCGCGGGGGCGGGGGTGTGACCTTCGACGCTCCCGGCGGGGGGACTGTGCAGTCTGGTTACCCGTAAGTAGCATGGGGGCAGCAAGCGCGCGCTTAGCCGCGTGTGCCGCAGCAGTGCCATCCCGCACCCTGGAGGAGAGCCATCGTGCCTCGTACCGTCAGGGACGTCGTCTTCGTCGACGGCGTCCGCACCCCGTTCGGCAAGGCGGGCCCGAAGGGCATCTACCACGAGACCCGCGCCGACGATCTCGTCGTGAAGGCCATCCGGGAGCTGCTGCGCCGCAACCCCGGCCTCGACCCGCAGCAGGTCGACGAGGTCGCCATCGCGGCGACCACCCAGATCGGCGACCAGGGCCTCACCATCGGCCGCATGGCCGGCATCCTCGCCGGTCTGCCCCAGTCGGTCCCCGGCTACGCCATCGACCGGATGTGCGCGGGCGCCCTGACGGCCGTGACGACGGCCGCCGGCTCCATCGCCTTCGGCGCGTACGACGCCGTCATCGCGGGCGGTGTCGAGCACATGGGCCGCCACCCGATGGGCGAGGGCGCCGACCCGAACCCGCGGTTCGTCTCCGAGAAGCTCGTGGACGAGTCGGCCCTCTTCATGGGCATGACCGCCGAGAACCTGCACGACCGGTACCCGCACATCACCAAGGAGCGCGCCGACGAGTACGCCGTCCGCTCCCAGGAGAAGGCCGCCAAGGCGTACGCCGACGGCAAGATCCAGCAGGACCTGGTGCCGATCTCCGTGCGGCGCACCAACGCCGAGGCCGGCGAGACGGGCTGGGGCCTGGTCACCGCCGACGAGCCGATGCGCCCGGGCACCACGCTGGAGAGCCTGGCGAACCTGAAGACGCCCTTCCGCGTCCACGGCCGCGTCACCGCCGGCAACGCCGCGGGCCTCAACGACGGCGCCACCGCCTCGATCATCGCGTCCGAGGAGTTCGCGCGCGAGAACGAGCTGCCCGTCAAGATGCGCCTCGTCTCCTACGCCTTCGCGGGCGTCGAGCCGGAGGTCATGGGCTACGGCCCGATCCCGGCGACCGAGAAGGCCCTCGCCAAGGCCGGCCTGTCCATCGGCGACATCGGCCTGTTCGAGATCAACGAGGCGTTCGCCGTCCAGGTGCTGGCGTTCCTCGACCACTACGGCATCGCCGACGACGACGCCCGCGTCAACCGGTACGGCGGCGCCATCGCCTTCGGCCACCCGCTGGCCTCCTCCGGCGTCCGGCTCATGACGCAGCTGGCCCGGCAGTTCGAGGAGCAGCCGGAGGTCCGCTACGGCATCACGACCATGTGCGTCGGCTTCGGCATGGGCGCGACGGTCATCTGGGAGAACCCGAACCACAAGGACGCCGGAGGCACCAAGTGACCAGCACCACCGAGCTGCTGAAGGGCGCGGCCGAGCTGTTCCCGGACGAGGTCGTGACGACGGCGCACGTACGCCACTTCGACCTTCCGCTGGGCGCGGGCCGCTTCGCCCTCATCACGCTGGACAACGGCTTCGACCACACCAAGCCGACCACCTTCGGCCCGCAGTCGCTGGCCAACCTGAACGCCGCCATCGACCAGGTCGAGAAGGAGGCCGCCGACGGTGAGATCGCCGGTGTCGGCCTCACCGGCAAGCCGTTCATCTTCGCGGTCGGCGCCGACCTCAAGGGCGTCGAGCTGCTGAAGCGCCACGAGGACGCGCTCGCCATCGGCAAGGGCGGCCACGACGTCTTCAAGCGGCTGTCCGGCCTGGCCGTCCCCACCTTCGCGTACTACAACGGCGCGGCGATGGGCGGCGGTGTCGAGGTCGGTCTGCACTGCTCGTACCGCACCGTGTCCAAGGCCGTGCCGGCCTTCTCGCTGCCCGAGGTCTTCCTGGGCCTCGTCCCCGGCTGGGGCGGCTGCGCGATCCTGCCGAACCTGATCGGCGCGGACCGCGCGGTCTCGGTGATCATCGAGAACTCGCTCAACCAGAACCGCCAGCTCAAGGGCAAGCAGGTCTTCGAGCTGGGCATCGCGGACGCGATGTTCGAGGGTGCCGACTTCCTGGAGCAGTCGCTGCTGTGGACCGCGAAGGTCCTCAAGGGCGACGTCACCGTGGAGCGCCCCGAGGTGGACCGCGGCGAGGCGTGGGACGCCGCCGTGGCGCGCGGCCGGTTCATCGCGGACGGCAAGGTGCACGGCGCCGCCCCGGCCGCCTACCGGGCCCTCGACATCATCGAGGCGGCCAAGGACGGCGACCTGCAGAAGGGCTTCGACGCGGAGGACGCCGCCCTCGCCGACCTGATCATGGGTGGCGAGCTGCGCTCCGGCATCTACGCCTTCAACCTGGTGCAGAAGCGCGCCAAGCGCCCGGCCGGCGCCCCGGACAAGAGCCTGGCCCGCCCGGTCACCAAGGTCGGCGTCGTCGGCGCCGGGCTGATGGCCTCGCAGCTGGCGCTGCTGTTCCTGCGCCGCCTGGAGGTCCCGGTCGTCCTCACCGACATCGACCAGGAGCGCGTCGACAAGGGTGTGGGCTACGTCCACGCCGAGATCGACAAGCTGCTCGGCAAGGGCCGCATCCACCAGGACAAGGCCAACCGCCTCAAGGCGCTGGTGAGCGGTGTCCTGGACAAGGCGGAGGGCTTCTCCGACGCGGACTTCGTCATCGAGGCCGTGTTCGAGGAGATGTCCGTCAAGCAGAAGGTGTTCGCGGAGGTCGAGGCGGTCGCCCCGGCGCACGCGATCCTCGCCACCAACACCTCGTCGCTGTCGGTCTCGGAGATGGCGTCGAAGCTCCGGCACCCGGAGCGGGTCGTCGGCTTCCACTTCTTCAACCCGGTCGCGATCCTCCCGCTGCTGGAGATCGTGCGCGGCGAGCAGACCGACGACGCGTCGCTGGCCACGGCCTTCGCCGTCGCCAGGAAGCTGAAGAAGACCGCGGTGCTGGTGAAGGACGCCCCGGCGTTCGTCGTCAACCGCATCCTGACCCGCTTCATGGGCGAGATCCAGAACGTCATCGACGAGGGCACCCCCGTCGCGACGGCGGAGAAGGCGGTCGAGCCGCTCGGCCTGCCGATGTCGCCGCTGGTCCTGCTGGAGCTGGTCGGCCCGGCCATCGGCCTGCACGTGTCGGAGACCCTGAACCGCTCCTTCCCGGACCGCTTCACGGTGTCCCCGAACCTGAAGGCCGTCGTCGAGGCGGGCAAGCGCGGCTTCTACGTCTACGACTCGGGCAAGCCGGAGCTGGACCCGGAGGTCGCCGCGCTGCTGAAGCAGGGCGACACCGTCCTCACCGAGGAGCAGGTCCGCGCCCGCGTCCTGGACGCCGTCGCGCAGGAGATCGGCCTCATGCTGGACGAGGGCGTCGTCGCCGAGGCGCAGGACATCGACCTGTGCCTGATCACCGGTGCCGGCTGGCCCTTCCACCTGGGCGGCATCACGCCGTACCTGGACCGCGAGGGCGTGTCGGAGCGCGTGAACGGCAAGCCGTTCCTGCCGCAGGGCGTCGCGAGCGTCCCCGCGTAACGACCGCGCGGCCCAGGCAGCCGAGGGCCGGACGGGCCGTACGGGATCCCCTCCCCGTACGGCCCGTCCGCCGTTCCATCGGCCACCCGCCCCGCCGGCCCGCGACGCGGCGGGGCGTCGTGCGGCGCGCACCGCGGGGGTTCACGGCCGGGTACGCGCCGCCCGCGGCGACGCGGGCGGACTCGCCAGGCCGCGGTCCCGTCCGGCGGGGCCGGCGGCTCACCCCTGCGCGGGGCCCGCGCGGCGCGGGGCCCGCGCGGCGCGGGGCGGCGCGGGGGCTCGGGGCGTGCCCGGAGGGCGGGGGTTCACTCCCCGGCCAGGGCGTCCAGCAGCGACTGGCCGTACTTGGCGAGCTTGTTCTCCCCGACCCCGCCGACCGCGCCCAGCTCGGCGAGGGTCGCGGGCGGGGCGACGGCGATCTCCCGCAGCGTCGCGTCGTGGAAGACGACGTACGCCGGGACGCCCTGCTCCTTGGCGGTGGCCGCCCGCCAGGCGCGCAGCCGCTCGAAGACGGGCAGCGCCTCCTCGGGCAGGTCCGCGGGCGCGGCCTTCTTCCGGCCGCCGCCGGACTTCGCGGAGGCGCGGGCCGGCTTCTCCGGCTCGCTGCGCAGCAGCACCTGCCGGCGGCCGGACAGCACCTCGGCGGAGTCCTCGGTGAGGGCGAGGGTGTTGTACTCGCCCTGCACGGCGAGGAGCCGCTGCGCCAGCAGCTGCCGCACCACGCCGCGCCACTGCGCCTCGGTCAGCTCCGTGCCGATCCCGAAGACGCTCAGCGCGTCGTGGTCGAAGCGGATCACCTTGTCGGTCTTGCGGCCCAGCAGGATGTCGACGATCTGCCCGACGCCGAACGACTGGCCCCGCTCGCGCTTCAGCCGGACCACCGTCGACAGCGCCTTCTGCGCGGCGACGGTGCCGTCCCACGACTTGGGCGGCGTCAGGCACGTGTCGCAGTTGCCGCAGGGGCCGCTCTCCTGGCCGAAGTAGGCGAGCAGCTGCACGCGGCGGCACTCCACGGTCTCGCAGAGCGCCAGCATCGCGTCGAGGTGCGCCGCGAGGCGGCGACGGTGCTCCTCGTCGCCCTCGCCCGTGTCGATCATGCGGCGCTGCTGCACCACGTCGTTCAGCCCGTAGGCCAGCCAGGCCGTGGACGGCAGCCCGTCGCGGCCCGCGCGGCCGGTCTCCTGGTAGTACCCCTCCACGGACTTCGGCAGGTCGAGGTGGGCGACGAACCGCACGTCCGGCTTGTCGATGCCCATGCCGAACGCGATCGTCGCGACGACGACCAGGCCGTCCTCCCGCAGGAAGCGGGACTGGTTCTCCGCGCGGACGCGGGCGTCGAGGCCGGCGTGGTAGGGGACGGCGTCGATGCCGTGCTCGACGAGGAACGCCGCGGTCTTCTCCACGGAGGCGCGGGACAGGCAGTAGACGATGCCCGCGTCGCCCTCGTGCTCGCCGCGCAGCAGGGCGAGGAGCTGCTTGCGCGGCTCGTTCTTCGGGGCGATGCGGTACTGGATGTTGGGCCGGTCGAAGCTGGCGACAAAGTGCCGGGCGTCCTGCAGCTTCAGCCGGGCGGCGATCTCGGCGTGCGTCGCCCGCGTCGCGGTCGCGGTCAGGGCGATGCGCGGCACGTCGGGCCAGCGCTCGTGGAGCTGGGAGAGCTGGAGGTAGTCCGGCCGGAAGTCGTGGCCCCACTGGGCGACGCAGTGCGCCTCGTCGATGGCGAAGAGCGAGATCGTGCCGCGCTCCAGCAGCCGCAGCGTCGCGTCGACGCGCAGCCGCTCGGGCGCCAGGTACAGCAGGTCCAGCTCACCGGCGAGGAACTCGGCCTCCACCATCCGCCGCTCGTCCGGGTCCTGCGTGGAGTTGAGGAAGCCGGCGCGCACGCCGACGGCGCGCAGCGCGTCGACCTGGTCCTGCATCAACGCGATCAGCGGGGAGACGACGACGCCGACCCCGGGGCGCAGCAGCGCGGGGATCTGGTAGCACAGCGACTTGCCGCCGCCGGTCGGCATGAGGACGAGCGCGTCACCGCCGCCCGCGACGTGCTCGATGATCTCCCGCTGCTCTCCGCGGAAGGAGTCGTAGCCGAAGACCCGGCCGAGGACCTCGAGGGCGGGGTCCGTGTCGGATGCGTGCGGGGAAGTCATTCGGCCATAGTACGAGCGCCGCGCGGGGCCCGGAGAAATCCGGCCGGAACCTGTGGATAACGTGGAGGCCATGAGCTCCCCCCTGCTGATCGTGGACGCCGCGAACGTGGTCGGTTCGGTGCCGGACGGCTGGTGGCGCGACCGCCGGGGCGCCGCCGAGCGGCTGCGCGACGGCCTCGTCCGGTACGCGGCCGAGGGGGTGCCCGGGGTGCTGCCGGGCCCGCTGGAGGTGGTGCTGGTGGTGGAGGGCCGGGCGCGCGGCGTGGAGCCGGTGGAGGGCGTGCGGGTGGTGGCCGCGCCCGGCGGGGGCGACGACACCATCGTGGAGCTGGCCCGTGCGGCGCGGGGGCGGCGCTGCGTGGTGGTCACGGCCGACCGGGAGCTGCGCCGCCGCGTCGCCGAGCACGGCGCCGGGCACGCGGGCCCGCGCACGGTGCGGCCCGTCTGAGGACCGCTCGTCCGGTCCGCTTCCGCGCGGTCTGCGGGAACGTCGCGTACGGCCGTCCGGGACCGCTCGTCCGCGCCGGGCGGGCCTCCGGAGCGGCCCGGACGGCGGGTCCGACCGGCGACCGGCCCGCCCGTGCGACCGGCCCGCCCGGCGGTCGGGGCGCCGGCCCGGGGCGCGGTGCCGGTCAGCGGCGGGGGGCGGGGGGTTCGTCGCGGGAGGTGGCGGAGCCGGGGGCCAGGCGGCTGTGGGTGCGGCCGTACAGGAAGTAGACGACGACGCCCAGGGCCATCCAGGCGGCGAAGCGGATCCAGGTCTCGATGGGCAGGTTCAGCATCAGCCACAGCGAGGCGGCCACGGAGGCGGCCGGCAGCCACGGCACCAGCGGGGTGCGGAAGGAGCGCGGCAGGTCGGGGCGGGTGCGGCGGAGGATGACGACGCCCACGGCGACGATGACGAACGCGAACAGCGTCCCGATGTTCACCAGGGTGGCGAGTTCGTCGATGCTGGTCACGCCCGCGATGACGGCGATGGCCACCCCGAGCAGCACGGTCGCGCGGTACGGGGTGGAGTACACCGGGTGGGTGCGGGAGAAGAAGCGGGGCAGCAGTCCGTCGCGGCTCATCGCGAAGAAGACGCGGGTCTGGCCGAGCAGCAGGATCATGCAGACGGTGATGAGGCCGACGGCGGCGCCGAAGCTGATGAAGCCGGCGTACCAGGGGTGCCCGGTCGCCTTGAAGGCGTCGGCGAGGGGCGCGTCGACGGAGAGCCGGGTGTAGTTCTGCATGCCGGTGACGACGATGGAGACGGCCACGTACAGGGCGGTGCAGATGAACAGCGAGCCGAGGATGCCGCGCGGCATGTCCCGCTGCGGGACGCGGGTCTCCTCCGCGGCGGTCGCGACGACGTCGAAGCCGATGAAGGCGAAGAAGACGATGGACGCGGCGGTGAAGATGCCCATGACGCCGAAGTTGGTCGGCTCGTACCCGAAGAGGAGCTGCACGAGCGGCGCGTCGAGGCCGGCGCCGCCGGGCTGCTTCTGCGTCTCGGGGATGAACGGCTGGTAGTTGGCGGCCTTGACGAAGAAGGCGCCCGCGACGATCACCACGAGGACCACCGTGACCTTGATGACCACGACGACGGCGGTGAGCCGGGCGGACAGCTTCATGCCGAGCACCAGCACCCCGGTCAGCAGCAGCACCAGGAGGAACGCCAGCAGGTCGAAGCCGAAGCCCTCCGCCACCTCGCTGCCGGAGAGGCTGTCCGGCAGGCGCCAGCCGGCGTTGTCGAGGAGCGAGCGCACGTACCCGGACCAGCCGACCGCGACGACGGCGGTGCCGAGCGCGAACTCCAGCACCAGGTCCCAGCCGATGATCCAGGCCGGCAGCTCGCCGAGCGAGGCGTACGCGAAGGTGTACGCGGACCCGGCGACCGGGACGGTCGAGGCGAACTCGGCGTAGCAGAGCGCGGCCAGCGCGCAGACGACACCGGCGGCGACGAAGGCGAGCGCCGTGGCGGGGCCCGCGTTCTCCTTGGCGACCTTGCCGGTGAGGACGAAGATGCCGGTGCCGATGATGACGCCGACGCCGAAGATCGTCAGGTCGAGCGCGGACAGCGATCTGCGGAGCCCGCGCTCGGGCTCCTCGGTGTCCTGGATGGACTGCTCGACCGACTTGGTGCGGAACAGCCCGCTCTTCCGGCCGGCCGGTGGGCCGCTCTGTGTACTCACTCCGTCATGATCCGGACAGTTGGCCGGATCTGGTGCATGCGCGGGGTGGTTGTCACACGAACGGGCCGGTGGGACCACCCGAACAGGGTGGTCCCACCGGCCCGTCACCGTGCGGTCTTCCGCCGGGGTGGGCGCCGCGGTCGGCCCGCGGCGCGCGGCCCGCCGGAGGCGTCAGTCGCGGACCGGCTGCGTCGCCTTCCCGCCGTGCGCCCCGGCCCCCGCGGGGGCCTCCTCCGCCGGGCGGACCCGCGCCTGGTGCAGGCCGTCGAGCTTCGAGACCAGGCCGGTGACCTGGCGGGCGATGTCCGGGGCCGTCAGGCCGATCTCGGCGAGGATCTCGGCGCGGGACGCGTGGTCGAGGAACCGCTGCGGGATGCCGAAGTCGCGCAGCGGCACGTCGACGCCCGCGTCGCGCAGCGCCTGCGCGACGGCGCTGCCGACACCGCCCGCGCGGCCGTTGTCCTCGACGGTGACGACGACGCGGTGCCGGTCGGCGAGCGGCGCCATCGCCTCGTCCACGGGCTTGACCCAGCGCGGGTCGACGACGGTGGTGGAGATGCCCTGCTTGTCGAGGAGGTCGGCGATCTCCAGGCACATCGGGGCGAGCGCGCCGACGGAGACCAGCAGCACGTCCGGCCGGTCGGTGCCCGGCTCGCGCAGCACGTCCATGCCGCCGACGCGGGACACGGCCTCGACGGCCGGGCCGACGGCGCCCTTGGAGTAGCGCACGACGGTCGGGGCGTCCTCGACGGCGACGGCCTCGCGCAGCTGGGCGCGGACCTGGTCGGCGTCGCGGGGCGCGGCGATCCGCAGGTTCGGCACGACCTGGAGGATCGACATGTCCCACATGCCGTTGTGGGAGGCGCCGTCCGTGCCGGTGACCCCGGCCCGGTCCAGGACGAACGTCACACCGCAGTCGTGCAGGGCGACGTCCATGAGGACCTGGTCGAAGGCGCGGTTGAGGAAGGTCGCGTAGACGGCGACGACCGGGTGCAGGCCGCCGGCGGCCAGGCCGGCCGCGGACACGGCGGCGTGCTGCTCCGCGATGCCGACGTCGTACACCCGCTCGGGGAAGGCCTTGGCGAACTTGTCGAGGCCGACCGGCTGGAGCATGGCCGCGGTGATGGCGACGATGTCCTCGCGCTCCTTGCCGAGGGCGACCATCTCGTCGGCGAAGACGGAGGTCCAGTCGGCGCCGGAGGAGGCGATCGGCAGGCCCGTGTCCGGGTGGATCTTGCCGACGGCGTGGAAGCGGTCCGCCTCGTCCTGGAGGGCGGGCTGGTAACCGCGGCCCTTCTCGGTGAGGCAGTGGACGATGACCGGGCCGTTGAAGCGCTTGGCGCGCTGGAGGGCGGACTCCACGGCGGTGATGTCGTGGCCGTCGATGGGCCCGACGTACTTCAGGCCGAGGTCCTCGAAGAGGCCCTGCGGGGCGATGAAGTCCTTCAGGCCCTTCTTCGCGCCGTGCAGCGTCTCGTACAGCGGCTTCCCGACGACCGGGGTGCGGTCGAGGATGTCCTTGGTGCGGGCGAGGAACCGCTCGTACCCGTCGGTGGTGCGCAGGGTCGCCAGGTGGTTGGCGAGGCCGCCGATGGTCGGGGCGTAGGAGCGCTCGTTGTCGTTGACGACGATGACGAGGGGGCGGTCCTTGGCGTCGGCGATGTTGTTGAGGGCCTCCCAGGCCATGCCGCCGGTGAGGGCGCCGTCGCCGATGACCGCGACGACGTGGTCGTCCCGGCCGAGCCGCTCGTTGGCCTTGGCGAGGCCGTCCGCCCAGCCCAGGACGGTGGAGGCGTGCGAGTTCTCGATGAGGTCGTGCTCGGACTCGGCGCGCGCCGGGTAGCCGGAGAGGCCGCCCTTCATCTTCAGCTTGGAGAAGTCCTGGCGGCCGGTGAGCAGTTTGTGCACGTACGACTGGTGACCGGTGTCCCACAGGATCCTGTCCCTGGGCGACTCGAAGACGCGGTGCAGGGCGATGGTCAGCTCCACCACGCCGAGGTTCGGGCCGAGGTGCCCGCCGGTCTTGGAGACCGCGTCGACGAGGAAGGTGCGGATCTCCGAGGCCAGCCGGTCAAGCTGCTCCGGGGAGAGCCGGTCGAGGTCGCGCGGTCCCCTGATACGGGTCAGCAATGCCACCCGTGCCTCCTTGCGTGTTGGGCTGGTCGAGGTTGAGCCGGTCGAGCGTGCCGATCCGCCGAGTCTAATGTTCCGTCCCGGAGTGCGGACATCGGGCCATGCCCCGGAGGGCACTGCGACGATCACACGAGCGGCCGATACGAACGTACGCCGATCTACCCCGCCGTGGGCGGCGGGACGCGCGGCGGGGACGTGGTGTCGGCCACGGCCGTCCCGGTGAGGGGGCGGCGCCGCGCCCGCGGGCGCGGCGCCGCCGTTCGACCCGCTGCCTCTGTGGACGCGGCGGTGCCCGGCGCCGGTTGCCCGGCGCCGGGCACTGCGGGAGTGATCCGCGTCGCTACGCGCGGCCCGCGTCCTTCTGGGTGCGGCGGGAGACCGAGTCGATGACGACGGCGACGAGGAGCACCGCGCCGGTGATCATGTACTGGATCTCGCTGGCCATGCCCAGCATGTTGAGGCCCTGCTGGATCGACTGGATGACGACCATGCCGAGGAGGGCGGACCAGACCTTGCCGCGCCCGCCGAAGAGGCTGGTGCCGCCGATGACGGCCGCCGCGATGACCAGCATCAGCGTGTTGCCGCCGCCCAGGCTCTTGCTCGCGCCCCCGGAGAGGCTGGCGACGAAGAGGCCGCCGAACGCGGCGAGCAGGCCGGAGAGGCCGAACACGGTGATGCGGATGCGGTCCACGTTGATGCCGGCGCGGCGGGCGGCCTCGGCGCTGCCGCCGACCGCGAACACCTTGCGGCCGAAGGAGGTGCGGCGGGCCACGAAGTCGGCGGCGAGAAGGACGGCGAGGAAGAGGACGAGGGCGAGCGGCAGCCCGCGGGCGCCCGCCGGCTCGTTCAGGACGTAGGCGACGGCGAAGCAGAGCACCGCGACGGCGCCGGCGCGCAGGGCGACCTCGGAGGCCGGGCGGTACGGCAGGCCGGCCGCGCGACGGCGCCTGACGTCGAGCAGGAGGGAGCCGGCGTAGAGGAGGACGGCGACGAGGGCGAGGCCGTAGGCGGCGGCCTTGTCCTCGAAGTAGTAGCCGGTCAGGTTCTCGACGAAGCTGCCGGAGGGCGTGTTGATGGTGCCTTCCTTGCCCATCAGCCAGATCTGCAGGCCGCTCCAGCCGAGGAAGCCGGCCAGGGTGACGACGAAGGCGGGCACGCCGACCTTCGCGAAGAAGAAGCCGTGCAGCAGGCCGAGGGCGAGGCCGACGAGGAGGGCGGCCAGCACGGCGAGCCAGTCGCCGAGGCCGTTGCTCACGCTGAGCACGGCCCACACGGCCGCGCCGACGCCGGCGACGGAGCCGACGGACAGGTCGATCTCGCCGAGGATGAGGACGAAGACGATGCCGACGGCCATGATGCCGAGGCCGGAGCTGTAGACCGCGATGTTCGCGACGGAGCCGGCCGACAGGAAGTTGCCGTTCTGCGACTGGAAGACGATCGCGATGACGATCAGGCCGACGAGGACCGGCAGGGAGCCCAGTTCGCCGCCGCGCACCTTGCGGGTGAACTCGGTCCAGTAGCCCTTGAGCCCCTCCTCGCGGACGAGGAGGCGCGGGTCGACGGCGGGGACCGGCGCGGCGGACTGCTCGGCGCCGCTCGGGGCGGCGGGGCCCCGGTCCTCGGCGGTCTCGGGGGTCTCGGGGGTCTCGGGGGTCTCGGGGGTCTTGGTGAGGTCGCTCACTTCGCGTCCTCCTTCGTGGCCGTGCGCGCCTGGCGGCGGGTGACGGCGTTGTCCGTGGCGCCGGTGATCGCGGCGATGATCTCTTCGTGCGAGGTGTCCTTGACGGAGAAGACACCGTTGTTGCGGCCGAGCCGGAGGATGGCCGCGCGGTCGGCGACGGCCCGCACGTCGGCCATGTTGTGGGTGATGAGGATCACGCCGTGGCCGTTCTCGCGGAGCCGTTCGACCAGGTCGAGGACCTGCGCGGTCTGCTCCACGCCGAGGGCGGCGGTCGGCTCGTCCAGGATCACGACCTTCGGGGCGCCGATCAGGGCGCGGGCGATGGCCACGACCTGCCGCTGGCCGCCGGAGAGGGAGGCCACCGGGATGCGGACGCTGGGGATGCGGATGGACAGGGTGTCGAGGAGCTCCTTGGCGCGCTTCTCCATCGCGATCTCGTCGAGGACGGAGGCGCGGCGCAGCTCGGTGCCGAGGAAGAGGTTGGCGACCACGTCCAGGTTGTCGCAGAGCGCGAGGTCCTGGTAGACGGTGGCGATGCCCAGCTCCTGGGCGTCGTTGGGCCGCGCGACGCGGACGGGGCGGCCTTCCCATTCGATGGCGCCCTCGTCGATCGGGTGGACGCCCGAGATGGTCTTGACGAGGGTCGACTTTCCGGCGCCGTTGTCGCCCAGGAGGGCGACGACCTCACCGGCGTGGATCTCCAGGTCTACGTCGGTGAGCGCCTGGACGGCGCCGAACCGCTTGGAGACTCCGCGCAACGCCAGCACGGGCGTAGCGGACACGTGAATCATCTCCTTCACCCGCGCTCGGCGGGGACGGTGGTACGTGGCACGGGGGGATGCGAGGGGAGTCCGGGGCCCGCCCGCCGCTGCGGGGCGTGGACGCGGGCGGGCACCGGACCGGCTGCGGGGTGGGGCCGGGGTCGTGCCCGAGGGCCGGGCCGGGGGCCGGGCTTGGGGCCGGGGACCGGGTTTGGGGCCGGGGACCGGGTTTGGGGCCGGGGACCGGGTTTGGGGCCGGGGCCGGACGCCTGGCCCGCCGGCGGCGGTCCCGGGTGTCCCGGTCCGTGGCCCCTGTGGGCCCCGTCCTGGGGGCTGCCGCCTGCGAGCCGGGGCTTGCGGTGGCAGGCCGGCGCCGGGGTGACCGGGGGCCGGGACGGGGGCGGGGGGCGGGGCCGGACCCCGGGCCGGTGCGGCCCATCCGGAGCCGGTCACCCGCCCGGGGCCGGGTGTGGCCGGGTCGGTCACCGGGCCGGGCGCGGGCTCCGGGCCTGGAGCCGGACGCCGGGGCCCTGGTCCGGGCTCCCGGCTCCCGGCTCCCGGCTCCCGGCTCCCACCTGAGGCTCGGGAACGCGGGACTCGGTACCCGGGCTGGAGGCTCCGGACCCCGGTCCCCGGCCGTACGCGGACCGGAGCCGCGGCCGCGGCCTCTCGGACCGGCCGCGGTGGCCGGGCCGCACCGGGAGGTGCGCGGTGCGGGCCCGGAGGCCCCGGGGCCCGACGCGCCGGCGGCCGGGAGGGCCGGCCTACTTGATGCCGGCCGCCTCGCACGCGGCCTTGTACTCGGCCGTGCAGAGGTCGGCGGCCTTGTAGACCTGGTCCGCGATGATCGTGTCGGCGATGTTGTCCTTCGTCACGATCCGCGCGTCGTAGAGCTTCGCCGGGATGTCCTTGAACTCGCCCGTGAGGCTGGTGACCTTGGTCGGGGTGAGCTGGTCGAACTTCTCGCCCTTGAGGATCGCCACGGCGATCTCGGCGGTGGTCTCCGCCTCGGGCTTGATCTGCTTGTAGATGGTGAAGGCCTGCTGGCCCTTCAGGATGCGCTGCAGACCGGCGAGTTCGGCGTCCTGGCCGCCGACCGGGACCTTGACGCCCTGCTTCTCGAGGGCGGTGATGATGCCGCCGGCCATGCCGTCGTTGGCGGAGTAGACGCCCTGGAAGCCGTTCTTGCCGAGGGAGTCGATGGCGGCGCCCATCTTCTTGTTGGCCTCGTCCGGGGACCAGTCGGGGATGTCCTGCTCGTAGACGATCTTGCCGACCTGCTGGTCGAGGACGCCGTGGGCGCCCTTCTTGAAGAGCGGGGCGTTCGGGTCGGTCGGCGAGCCGTTGATCATGACAACGTTGGCGGACTTCGCCTGGGCGCCGAGCGCCTTGACGAGGGCCTCGCCCTGGAGGCGGCCGATCTTCTCGTTGTCGTAGCTGACGTAGGCGGCGATCGGACCCTCGGCGAGCCGGTCGTACGCGACGACCTTGACGCCCTTCTTGTCGGCCTGCTCGACCCAGGACTTGGTGGCCTTGTAGTCGACCGCGTCGAGGATGATCACCTTGACGCCCTGCGTGACGAGCGCGTCGAACTGCTTCTTCTGGGTCTCGGTGTCCTGCGCGGCGTTGTTGTACTTGACCTCGCAGTCGGAGCACAGCTCCTTGATCTTCGCCTCGATGATGGGGCGGTCGAAGGTCTCGTAGCGGGTGGTCTTGTTCTCCGGCAGGAGCAGACCGATCGTCTTGCCGTCACCGCCGCCGCCGGCCGAGTCGCCGTCTCCCGCCTTGCCGCAGGCGGCGAGGGACAGGGCCATGGACACCGCGGCCGTACCTATGACGACGCGACGCGTCACTGCGTTCATTGGGTTGCCTCCCTGACGAGGCCGCGACACTGCGGCCGAGGTGGACGTGAGTCAACTCGGCCGCAGTGCTGTCGTCAAGGAGTAAATTCTTAACGAGATGACAACGGTGCCATGCGTTACTTAAGTGAACGCAGGCGCGGCCGGGCGGCGACCGGACGGCCGTGCGCCGTCGAGCAGGGTCGAGTCGCCCATCTCGCTCAGTACGAGGGCGAGGGCGCCCAGCACCTCGGCGCGCCCTCCGAGGGCGCCGGGCGAGACCGCCAACTGCCGTGCCGCGCTGGGGATCGCGTACCGCGACACGGACTCGCGGATGGGCGCCAGCACCAGCTCCCCCGCCTCCGCCAGATCGCCGCCGAGGACCACCCGGCTGGGGTTGAGCAGGTTGCAGAGGTTGGCGACGCCGCTGCCGATGTGGCGGCCCACGTCGGCGACGACCCGGCGGCAGCCGGGGTCCCCCTCGCGGGCGAGCCGGACCACCCGCTCCATGGTCAGGTCCGGGCCGTGGCTCGGCTGGAGCAGCGGCAGCACGTACCGGGCGGCGGCGAAGGTCTCCAGGCAGCCGCGGTTGCCGCAGCGGCAGACGGGGCCCGACTCGTCGAGCGTGATGTGGCCGATCTCGCCGGCCGTGCCGCCCGGTCCCCGGTAGATCTGGCCGTCGATGACCAGGCCGGCGCCGACGCCGCTGGCGACCTTGATGTACGCCAGGTCCCGCACCCCCCGGCCGGCGCCCCAGACCAGCTCCCCGAGCGCGCCGAGGTTGGCGTCGTTGTCGACGTACACGGGGACGCCGAGGCGCCTGGACAGCTCCTGGCCCGGGTTGATGCCGGACCACCCCGGCAGGATCGACGTGGAGCCGAGCGTGCCGGAGGAGACGTCGATGGGACCGGGAACGCCGAGGCCGACGCCGATCACCTTGCCCGGGCCGATGCCGGTGGTCTCGATCAACCGTTTGACCAGCTGTTCCGCCCGGTCGAAACCCTCGGCGGAGGAGGCGTCCACGTCGAGCGGCTCGCTCTCCTCGGCGAGGACCTGGTGGGCGAGGTTGCCCACGGCGACGCGCAGGTGGGTGTGGCCGAAGTCGACGCCGATGACGATCCCGGCGTCGCCGCTGAGCGAGACGCTGCGGGCCCGCCGGCCGCCGGCGGAGGTGGGCGTGACCTCGACGGTGCCGCCGTCCTTCAGCTCCCGCACGATGTTGGAGACCGTCGCGGCGGACAGCCCGGTGGTCCGGGCGATCTCCGCCTGGGTGAGCGACCCGGCCATTCGGACGGCGCGCACGACCCGCTCGAGGTTGGCGCGATGCAGAGACGTCTGCGACCCCGGAGTCTCCATCGACTCTCTCACTCCTGCCGTTTTCTCCAACATGTGAACTCTAAGATGAGCCTTTCGCGTTGGCCCCCGTCAAGGCCTTGAGCATCACGAAGCTCCGATGAGCGGCGAATATCACAAGAAAGACGACTTGCCGGTCATACCGCGGAAAGAAACCGCCCACCGGGGCCGAAAGCACCCGGTGGGCGGTTCACGTTCCGTACGTCGCGGCCGGAGCCTACTTCAGGGCGCCCGCGGTGAGCCCCGCCTGGACCTGCCGCTGGAATACCGCGTACACCACCAGCACCGGCAGCATCGCGATCACCATCCCGGCCATCAGCGCGCCCCAGTCGTTCTCGTAGCCCTGCTGGAGCGCGATCATCGCGAGGCCCTGGGTCAGGACGTACTTGTCCTCCTGCTGGTTCAGCACCATCGGCAGCAGGTACTGGTTCCACTGGCCCAGGAAGTTGAAGATCCCGATGCTGATCAGGCCCGGCTTCGCCATGGGCAGCATCACCTGGAAGAAGGTCCGCGTGTGCGAGGCGCCGTCGATCATCGCGGCCTCGGCCACGGAGGTCGGCAGCGTCCGGAAGAACGCCGTCATGAAGAAGACGGTGAACGGCAGCGAGTAGGCGATGTAGACGAGGATCAGTCCGTGGTACGTGGCCAGAAGCGAGCTTCCCGGGAAGTCCCGCATCACGAAGAACAGCGGGATGACCAGCATGAACACCGGGAACGACATGCCCGCCACGAACAGGTAGTAGACGATCCGGTTCCCCGGGAAGGTGAAGCGGGCCAGCACGTACGCGGCCATGGAGCCCAGCACCATCGTGCCGACGACCGAGCCGCCCACGACGATGGAGGTGTTGACGAAGTAGCGGCCCATGTTCGCCTCGTCCCAGGCGTTGGACCAGTTCTCCCAGTGCAGGACCGTCGGCAGGCCCCAGGGGTCGGTGAGGATGCCGTTGCTGTCCTTGAAGGAGCTCCAGAGCACCCACAGGAGCGGCACGCCGACCATGAGCGCCCAGAGCACGAGGATGCCGTGCGAGAAGACGTTGAGCACGCCCCCTTCGGTGGAGCTCCCCCCGGCACGCCCCGGCCCCCGGCCGGCGGGCGCCGTGGCGTCCCCGCCGGCGGGCCCCTCGGCGACCCGGTGGGCGGGCCCGGTCGGTCCGGAGCCGGTCGGTCCGGAGCCGGTGGGTCCGGGGCCGGTCGGCTCGGGGCCGGCCGCCTGGTGGATCTCGTCGGTGGCCATGTGCCGCCTCTCCCTCAGTACTCGATCCGCTCACGGCGCGCGAAGCGCAGCGTGAGCACGGCGAAGGCCATGGTGACGGCGAGCATCGCGACGCCCATCGCCGCCGCGTAGCCGTACTGGCTGTCGCGGAACGCCGTCAGGTAGAGCCGGAGCGGCATGACGTCGGTGGCGCCGTCCGGGCCGCCCATGTTCACGGACATGATCTGCACCAGCGCGAAGGCGTCCAGGGCGATGATGCCCATGTAGACCCAGCCCGTCTGGACGGTGTCCCACAGCAGGGGCAGCGTGATCCGGAAGAACGTGTGGTGGCGGCTCGCCCCGTCGAGCAGGGCGGCCTCGTAGATGTCGCGCGGGATGGAGGCCATGGCGGCGGAGAACAGGACGACGTAGAAGCCGACGTGCCCCCACACCATGACCGCGCTGATGCACCAGAGGGCGATGCTCTTCTCCCCCAGCCAGGCGTTCTGCAGCCCGTCCAGGCCGACCGCGCCGAGCAGCGAGTTCAGCATGCCGTCGTCGGGGTCCGGGTTGTAGATGTTGAACCAGATGACGGCGATGATCGTGATGGAGATGACCTGCGGGAAGAAGAAGACGAACGTGTAGAAGCGGGCACCCGCGACCCCGGTGACCACCTCGTTCCTCCGCCGCCGGCCGCCCACGTTCAGCATGAAGGCGAAGAACAGCCCGAGCGCCAGGGTGACGAGCGGCACGAAGGCCAGCATGTAGACGTTGTGCCGCAGCGCGTTCCAGAACTCGTCGCTCTCCCAGAGCCGCACGAAGTTGTCCGCGCCGACGAAGCGCGCCGAGCCGACCAGTCCCGACCAGTCCGTCAGGGAGATCTGGAAGGCCTGGACGAACGGCGAGACGACGAAGACGGCGTAGACGATCAGGGGCGGGGCCAGGAACCCCGCGATGAAGCGGTACTTGCCGTGCTGCATGGGGCTGTGCGCCCTTCCCCTCTTCCGACGGTGCCGCGGCGGTGGTCCGGCCGGGCCTGGTCAGGTGCGCCGCGACGGCGGCCGGGCCGGTCCGGTCCGCCGGTGGCTGTCACGGACCGGACGGGACCGGTCCGCCGGTGACTGTCGACGGACCGGACCGCCGCCGGTGGTGGTCCGCCAGTGGCCCGGCGGCGGTCCGGCGGCGGTGCTGCGGCGGTCCGGCCGGGTCGCTCAGGCGGTGCGCTTGAACTTGGTGACCGAGCTGTCCCTGGCCACCTTGTCGGCCTCCGCCTGGGTCTTCCTGATCCAGTCGGCGGCCTTGAGCTCCCCGGCCAGGAGCTGCCCGGTGAGGCCGCCGATCTTCTCGTCGGTGAGCGCGGGGTACCACTCCTGGAGCTGGAGGCTGATCACGTTCTCCCCGGCCGCCTTGAAGACCTGGCTGGCGGAGGAGAGGCCCGGCGAGAGGCTCATGCCGTCGGTGGCGTCCACCACGCAGGTCAGCGACTTGACCTTGGTCGCGAAGTTCTGCGCGTGCTTCTTCGACAGCATGATCCGCAGCAGTTCCATGCCGCCGACGGGGTTGCGGCCCTTGGCCGCGACGATGTACGGCTCGCTGGGCTCGGCGCGCAGGGTGCCGTGCGGCAGCGCGTCGCCGCTGCCGTCGAAGAGGGCGCCGACGGACATGCCGAAGTCGGCGGGGGTGGTCGGCGCGGACTCGTTCTCGACCCAGGAGCCGTTGGGCAGGAAGACGGCCTTCCCCTTGTTCCACGCGGTCTGCGACTGGATGTGGGTCAGGCCCTGGCTGCCCTCCAGGAAGTACTTCTTGGCGGCCAGCTCCTCGTAGTGCTCGGCCACCTGGCGGACCGCGTCGTTCGAGGTCCAGGCGCCCGGCTCCAGGTTGTCGATGGCGATCCACTTCTCCATGCCGCCGATCTTGGCGATCTGGCCGAAGAGGTTGAAGTGGACGTAGTACGGATACTTGCCCGCGTACGTCCAGGGCGCTATGCCCGCCTTCTTGATCTCGCCGCAGAGCGCCACCATCTCGTCCAGCGTCTTCGGGTACGCCCAGCCCCGGGACTCCAGGAGCTTGCGGGAGTACCAGGTGCCGTAGACGGTGAAGGCGTAGTAGAGGACGTCGAAGCGGTCGCCGTGCCTGCCCTTCTCGATCGTGCTCGGGTGGATCGTGTCCCGGACCTTCTTCGCCGGGTCGTCCATGGAGGGGGCGTCGAGCAGTGCGGCGAGGTCCTGCAACTGGCCCTGCGTGGACAGCTTGTTCATGTCCAGGTGGTCGGCGCCGGAGTTGTCGATCACGTCGGGCGGGTTGCCGCCCGCGAAGCGGGGGGTCAGCTTGGGGCCGACCTGCTGGGTTCCGGTGTGCTTCACCTCCGCCTTGTAGGTGGTCTGGTAGTCGGCCTCGGCGTCCTTCGCGTACTGGTCGCCGAGGCCGCCCTTGAAGATGAACGCCTCCAGCGGGGCGCCCTCCTTCACCCCGAGCGGGTTCTTCGCGGTCTTCTCGCCCGCGGCGGCCGTCGGGGCGTCGCCGCCCCCGCCCCCGCCGCCGGTGGCGCAGGCGGAGAGGAAGCCCAGGGCGGGCAGGGTGACCAGACCGAGGGCGGCGGACCGCTTGATCAGATCGCGGCGGCCGGGGCCCGCGTGGCCGCCGGGGGTGCCGTCGGCGGTGCCGTCGAGAGCGCCGTCGGGGGTGGAACCGTCGTTGCTGGCGGAGGTGGATCCCATGCTCAAGTCCTCGCCTTCTCCAGGACTCAGGCGGTGTGCCGGTCGCCCGTACAGCTCGCCACAGGCGAAGGGCCCCGCCACCGCGGTCTGTCGCAGCTTGGGTCTTGCCGGTCTTGCCGGTCGTGCGGGGAGTCGCGCTCGCCGTACGGCGGCTGGTAAGGCGGCCGTAGGGACGCCGACAGGTATAGTCCACTTCTGGTCAGCTGGGCAAGATCGGCAACAGTTTTCGGCGGGAGTCTTGTCCTAGTCGAGACCTCGGATGTCGCGCGCGGCCCGAAGTGGCGGCACTCCGAGCGGAGTTGGACCCACGGGGCGTCTGGCTCGAACAGCGCGCCGCCGCTCGGCCGAGGGCCACGCGGCCTCCCCACCCCTGGGCAGCGAATCGAGCGTGCGGGGCGGCTCACCGGCCCCACGCCCCCGCGCCGGTCGAGACGGCAGGGCCCGGCGGACGGAAGGGCCCCGCGGACGGAAGGGCCCCGCGGACGGACCCCGTGGACGGAAGGGCCCCCGCGGACGGGCGGGGCCCCGCGGAGGGCGGAGGAGCCCGGAGAACGACCGGAGGGCCGCCCCCCGTACGAGACGGGGTGCGGCCCTCGGCCGTTCAGCTGTCCTCGGCTCAGCCGCGGATCAGGTTGCGCAGCACGTACTGCATGATGCCGCCGTTGCGGTAGTAGTCGGCCTCACCGGGGGTGTCGATGCGGACGACCGCGTCGAACTCGACGCCCGTGTCGGTGGTGACCTTGACCGTGCGCGGCGTGCGGCCCTCGTTCAGCTCCGTGACGCCGGAGACGGAGAAGGTCTCCTCGCCGGTCAGGCCGAGGGACTGCGCGGACGCGCCCTCCGGGAACTGGAGCGGCAGGACGCCCATGCCGATGAGGTTCGAGCGGTGGATGCGCTCGTACGACTCGGCGATGACGGCCTTGACGCCGAGGAGCGCGGTGCCCTTGGCCGCCCAGTCGCGGGACGAGCCGGAGCCGTACTCCTTGCCGGCCAGGACGACCAGCGGGACGCCGGCGGCCTGGTAGTTCTGCGAGGCGTCGTAGATGAAGGAGACGGGCCCGCCGTCCTGCGTGAAGTCGCGCGTGTAGCCGCCCTCGGTGCCCGGCGCGATCTGGTTGCGCAGGCGGATGTTGGCGAACGTACCGCGGATCATGACCTCGTGGTTGCCGCGGCGGGAGCCGTAGCTGTTGAAGTCGCGGCGCTCGACGCCGTGCTCCGTGAGGTACTGGCCGGCCGGGGTGTCGGCCTTGATGGCGCCGGCCGGGGAGATGTGGTCGGTGGTGACCGAGTCGCCCAGCTTGGCCAGGACGCGGGCGCCGGCGATGTCCTCGACCGGGGCCGGGTCCATCGTCATGCCCTCGAAGTAGGGGGGCTTGCGGACGTAGGTGGACTGCGCGTCCCACTCGAAGGTGTCGCCGGTCGGGATGGGCAGGGCCTGCCACTGGGCGTCGCCCGCGAAGACGTCCTGGTAGGACTTGGAGAACATGTCCTCGCCGATGGCGCCCGCGACGACCTCGTTGACCTCGGCCTCGGAGGGCCAGATGTCCTTCAGGTAGACCGGGTTGCCGTCCTGGTCCGTGCCGAGGGCGTCCTTGGTGATGTCCACCTTCATGGAGCCGGCGAGGGCGTACGCGACGACCAGCGGCGGGGACGCCAGGTAGTTCATCTTGACGTCGGGGTTGATGCGGCCCTCGAAGTTCCGGTTGCCGGAGAGGACCGAGGTGACCGCGAGGTCGTGCTCGTTGACGGCCTTGGAGACCTCCTCCGGCAGCGGGCCGGAGTTGCCGATGCAGGTGGTGCAGCCGTAGCCGACGAGGTTGAAGCCGACCTTGTCGAGGTACGGGGTGAGGCCCGCCTTGTCGAAGTAGTCGGTGACGACCTTGGAGCCGGGGGCGAGGGTGGTCTTGACCCACGGCTTGCGGGTCAGGCCCTTCTCGACGGCCTTCTTCGCGACGAGCGCGGCGGCCACCATCACGTACGGGTTGGACGTGTTGGTGCAGGAGGTGATCGCGGCGACCGTGACGGCGCCGTGGTCGATCTCGTACGTCGAGCCGTCGGGGGCGGTCACCTGGACCGGCTTCGACGGGGCGCCGTTCGGCGTGAGGGCCGGGGCGTCGGAGGCCGGGAAGGACTCCTTGCCCGCCTCGTCCACGTCGTCCACGTAGTTGCGGACGTCCTGGGCGAACTGCTCGGCGGCGTTGGCGAGGACGATGCGGTCCTGCGGGCGCTTCGGGCCGGCGATGGAGGGGACGACCGTGGACAGGTCCAGCTCGAGCTTCTCGGAGAAGTCCGGCTCGGCGGACGGGTCCAGCCAGAGGCCCTGCTCCTTGGCGTACGCCTCGACCAGCGCGACCTGCTGCTCGGACCGGCCCGTGAGCTTGAGGTAGTTGAGCGTCTCGTCGTCGATCGGGAAGATCGCGGCGGTGGAGCCGAACTCGGGCGACATGTTGCCGATGGTGGCGCGGTTGGCGAGGCTGGTCGCCGCGACGCCCTCGCCGTAGAACTCGACGAACTTGCCGACGACGCCGTGCTTGCGCAGCATCTCGGTGATGGTGAGCACCAGGTCGGTGGCGGTGGTGCCGGTGGGCAGCTCGCCGGTCAGCTTGAAGCCGACGACGCGCGGGATGAGCATGGAGACCGGCTGGCCGAGCATGGCGGCCTCGGCCTCGATGCCGCCGACGCCCCAGCCGAGGACGCCGAGGCCGTTGACCATGGTGGTGTGCGAGTCGGTGCCGACGAGGGTGTCGGGGTACGCCTGGCCGCCCCGCACCATGACGGTGCGGGCCAGGTGCTCGATGTTCACCTGGTGGACGATGCCGGTGCCGGGCGGGACGACCTTGAACTCGTCGAACGCGGTCTGGCCCCAGCGCAGGAACTGGTAGCGCTCCTTGTTGCGGCCGTACTCCAGCTCCACGTTCTGGGCGAAGGAGTCGCGGGTGCCGAACTTGTCGGCGATGACGGAGTGGTCGATGACCAGCTCGGCCGGGGCGAGCGGGTTGATCTTCGACGGGTCGCCGCCGAGCTCCTTCACGGCCTCGCGCATCGTGGCGAGGTCCACGACACACGGCACACCGGTGAAGTCCTGCATGATCACGCGGGCCGGGGTGAACTGGATCTCCTGGCTGGGCTGGGCCTGGGAGTCCCAGCCGCCGAGGGCCCGGATGTGGTCGGCGGTGATGTTCGCGCCGTCCTCGGTGCGGAGCAGGTTCTCCAGCAGGACCTTGAGGCTGTACGGCAGGCGGGCCGAGCCCTCAACCTTGTCCAGCCGGAAGATCTCGTACGACTCGTCGCCCACGCGCAGCGTGCTGCGGGCGTCGAAGCTGTTCGCCGACACGACAGTCTCCTTCATCAATGTGCGCGTTCAACCGCATCCTGCCGCCACGGCTTCTCGCCGATCCGCTAAGGTAAGGCTTAGTTAGGCAACCCTTACCAGGCGGGGCGACCGCGGTGCGTCGTCAGCAGATATCTCGATGTCGAGATAACTCTAGTACATCACCGCCCTCCGGTCATGCCCCGACGCCACCGTCTCGCCACCCACCGGCGGAGTGACCACCGCCACGCGGGCCGGCCGGGCGGACCCGCGGCCGATCGGCGGGCCCGCGGCCGACCCGCCCCGACGGACCCCGACGGGCCCCGACCGACCCCGACAGACCCCACCCGGACACCGAGGGGCGACGCCGCCGAGCCGGAGGCTCCAGCCCCCGCGACACGCACCCCCACCCGACAGGGGCGCCGACACCCCCGCCGCACCCCCGGATCGGAACCCGTGACGCCCCGACACATGCCCCCTCCCCGCACCCGTGAACGCCCCCGCGCACACGGGGACCGCACCCCGGTAGGCCGATTCGGGCAATCCGGGCACTTCCCGAGAGACGACCGCAATACGGGGTACGCGTGGAGAGGTGACACGAGCTCACGCACCGCCGCGCGCCAACCCCCGTACGCCACACGGGGAATCACCCGTACGGCGCAGCCCAACGCGAATCTCATCTCATATGTGAGATAGCCTGCCGCCATGGCAGACGACTACCTCGTACGCATCGGCAGGCTCATCCGTGACGCCCGGCAGCACCGCGGCTGGACGCAGGCGCAGCTCGCCGAGGCACTGGCCACAAGCCAGAGCGCCGTCAACCGCATCGAGCGCGGCAACCAGAACATCAGCCTTGAGATGATCGCCCGCATCGGCGAGGCGCTCGACAGCGAGATCGTATCGCTGGGCTACGCGGGCCCCATGCACCTGCGGGTGGTCGGCAACCGCCGGCTGTCCGGCGCCATCGACGTCAAGACGAGCAAGAACGCGTGCGTGGCGCTGCTGTGCGCCTCGCTGCTGAACAAGGGCCGGACGGTCCTGCGCCGGGTGGCCCGGATCGAGGAGGTCTACCGGCTCCTGGAGGTCCTCAGCTCCATCGGCGTCCGCGCCCGCTGGATCAACGACGGCCGCGACCTGGAGATCGTGCCGCCCGCCGAGCTGGACATGGAGGCCGTCGACGCGGACGCGGCCCGCCGTACGCGCTCCATCATCATGTTCCTCGGGCCGCTGCTGCACCGGCTGCGGTCGTTCAAGCTGCCGTACGCGGGCGGCTGCGACCTCGGCACCCGCACCATCGAGCCGCACATGATCGCCCTGCGCCGCTTCGGCCTGGACATCACCGCGACGGAGGGGCTGTACCACGCCCAGGTCGACCCGGCCGTCACACCGGACCGCCCGATCGTGCTGACCGAGCGGGGCGACACGGTCACCGAGAACGCGCTGCTGGCCGCCGCCCGCCACGACGGCGTCACCGTCATCCGCAACGCCTCCTCCAACTACATGGTCCAGGACCTGTGCTTCTTCCTGGAGGCGCTGGGCGTGCGGGTGGAGGGCATCGGCACCACCACGCTCACCGTGCACGGCGTCCCGCACATCGACGTGGACGTCGACTACTGCCCCTCCGAGGACCCGGTCGAGGCGATGAGCCTGCTGGCCGCGGCGGTCGTCACCGAGTCGGAGCTGACGATCCGCCGGGTGCCGATCGAGTTCCTGGAGATCGAGCTGGCGGTCCTGGAGGAGATGGGCCTCGACCACGACCGCTCCACCGAGTACACCGCGGACAACGGCCGCACCCGCCTGGTGGACCTGACGGTGCGCCCCTCCAAGCTGGAGGCGCCCATCGACAAGATCCACCCCATGCCGTTCCCCGGCCTGAACATCGACAACGTCCCGTTCTTCGCCGCCATCGCCGCGTCCGCGCAGGGCCAGACCCTCATCCACGACTGGGTCTACGACAACCGCGCCATCTACCTGACCGACCTCAACCGCCTGGGCGGCCGCCTCCAGCTCCTGGACCCGCACCGCGTCCTGGTCGAGGGCCCGACCCGCTGGCGCGCCGCCGAGATGATGTGCCCGCCCGCCCTGCGCCCGGCCGTGGTCGTCCTCCTGGCCATGATGGCCGCCGAGGGCACGTCCGTCCTGCGCAACGTGTACGTCATCAACCGCGGCTACGAGGACCTCGCGGAGCGCCTGAACTCGGTCGGCGCCCAGATCGAGATCTTCCGGGACATCTGACCCGTGAACGCCGCCGCCCCGCCCGCCTCTTCGGAGCGGGGCGCGACGGCCGCCCTCACACGCCAAAGACCGGCACCGCACGCCCACGTGCCGCTCAGGGCGCCTTGCTACGTCGAGCACACGGACAGTCCTGACCTCCGACAGGACCGGTCTCTCGCACAGGAGAAAGGGGTGGAGCGATGACAAGCACGAAGACGGAGAGCGAACGCACCATTGCGCACCCTGTGGGTGTTTCGCCCGCTTCACGGGAAGCGACCGAGAACCGGCGAAGCCGCAAGTAAAACCCCAGCTCAAGCCCTGTGCTCCCCGCGCATGCGGGGGTGGTCCCATGGCGTCGCCCGTCGCCCGCGTCGGCAACGCGTGGTCCCCGCGCACGCGGGGGTGGTCCCGCTTCCTGATCTTTTCGCGGATGGGGCGGACCGCCTCGACGCCCTGGCCGGCCGGGGCGCAGACGTCGGACTCCTCGACGGCGTCGACCGTCAGGATCTTCGGCGTCTCGGCGGAGGTGTCGATGCCGACCTCGGCGAAGCCCTCGACGCTCGACCGCCTCCTCGCCGTCTGGATCCTGCTGGCCATGGGTTTCGAGGCTGGGGCTGGGGCGGCTGAGTCGAGAAGCGCGCTCGTGCAACAGCCCGAAGTGCGGCGCGCCTTGAACGATCCGGGAGAGACGCCGGCGGATCGATGGGGATTCGTAGACTTCCGCTGATGGGACATGGCCTCCGTCTGGAGGAGAGATGGGGAGGGCCGTTGGCCAGGACCGCGGACGGCAGCAGTTTCGGGGAACGCCTGCGCGCCCTGCGACTGAGTGCCGGGCTCAGCCAGGAGGAACTCGCCCACTCCGCCGGGGTGAGCGTGCGGACGCTCGCGGACATGGAACGCGGACGGACCCGGGGGCCCCAGCGGAAGACCGTGCGGGCGCTCGCCCTGGCGCTGGCCCTCGCCCCCGAGGACGTCCGGGCACTGGAGGCGGCAGCCGCTCCAGGGCGGTTGCGCTCCGGCTCGCCTCCCGGCCCTGCGGCCGGGGGCCTGTGCCTGCCCCGGGACGCGCACGACTTCACCGCCCGGGGCCGCCCGCTCTCGGTGCTCACGGCGCTGGCCGATGCCATCGACCCCGCCTGTCCTCCCGTGGTCGTGGTCTCGGGCGCGCCGGGTCTGGGGAAGACCGCGTTCGCCGTCCACGCGGCGCATCACCTCGCCTCCCGGTTCCCCGACGGGCAGTGGTATCTCGACCTGCGCGCCATGGATCCTGAACCGGTACCGCCGGGGGACGCGTTGCGCCGGTTACTGGGCGCCCTCGGTGTCGCCGAGCACTCCCTGCCCCGGGACGTCGAGGACCGGGCGGCTCTGTTCCGCTCACTGGCCGCCACCCGCCGTCTGCTGCTGGTCCTCGACAACGCCGCTGACGAGAGCCGGCTACGTCCCCTGCTTCCCGGTACGGGGGCCTGCCTCACCGTCGTGACCAGCCGCAACGCCCTGGGCGGTCTCGAAGCCGTCCACCGCCTCGATCTCCCCCTGCTGCGCCGCGAGGAGGCGGTCACACTCCTCACCCGTATCGCCGGTGCGGAGCGGGTCGCCCGTGAGGCGCAGTCCGCGCGCGACCTCGCCGACCAGTGCGGACGTCTGCCGCTCGCCTTGCGGATCATCGGGCAGCGTCTCGCGGCGCGGCCCCAGGAGAGCCTGGCCAAACTCGCGGCCCTCCTCGGCCGGGAGGAACGCAGACTCGACCTGCTTCAAGGGGGCGACCTCAAGGTCCGTTCCGCTTTCGCTCTCTCCTACCAGCAGCTCGACGACGTCTCCCGGCGGCTTCTGCGGCGCTGCGCCCTCGCCGCGGGCCCCGATGTCAGCCCTGAGACCGCCGCCCTCCTTGCCGACGTTCCGCTCCGCGACGCCCGGCTCCGCCTGGAGGACCTCTGCAGCCGGGGGCTGCTCCAGCCCGACCCCATGGTCGAGCGGTACCGGTTCCACGACCTGCTGCGGCTCTTCGCCGCCGAGCAGGTGGCGGCTGAGGACGACGGCGCGGCCCGTGACGCGGCCCTGGACCGTACCGCCCGCTGGACACTGGCCCGCGCCGGCGCCGCCGCCCTCCACTTCGACGCCGAGCACCACGACGACCCGACGGGCGATCCCGACCCCGCCACGGCCCCGGCCGGCCGGGACCAGGCCCGCGCCTGGCTGGAAGCCGAGCGGGAACAATGGATCGCCGCCCTCCATCACAGCCGCACCACCGGTCGGCACCGGCACGTCCTCGACGCCGCGGAAGCCATGCACTGGTTCTCCGACTTCACCCAGCACTGGAAGGAATGGGCCGACGTGTTCCGGTGTGCCGCCGAGTCCGCCCGCGCGCTCGGCAGCCGACGCGAGGAGGCCACCCACCTCAACTACCTGGCCTGGGCCCACAACACCTGTACCCATGACCCCCAGGCCGCCCTCGAAGCCGCTGATGCCGCGCATTCCCTGGCCCTCGCCTGCGACGACCGGCTCCAGACCGGCTGGGCCCTCGGGTACGGAGCCGGCGCGTTGCGCCGCCTCGGCCGGATGGACGAAGCCGTTGTCCGGCTCCGCGCCGCGGTCACCTGTCTTCGCGGTGACGGAACCACCCAGGGCAGACTCGCCGTGCTGACCCTCCTGAACGCCCTGGGGGAGCTTCTGCGCTTCCACGGTCAGGCGGACGAAGCCGTCGTGCACCACCTGAACAGCCTGGAACTCTGCCGGCAGGGGCACCCCGGCGTGGCCCCCCAGCTCATCGCCGTCTACCAGGCCCACACCCAGCGTCACCTGGGCAACGCTTACGTGGCCCTCGGCAGCCGGCGTCAGGCCGAGACACATCTGCGACAGGCCCTGACCATCTTCGAGGAGGTGGCGATACCCGCCTGGAGCGGGGCCGTGCAACTCGAACTCGGACGCGTCCTCATGGGTCTGGACCGCCCCGGGGAAGCACACACCGTCCTGACCACCGCCCTGCGCACCCTCGCCGCCCTCCGCCACCCCCTCCAGGCCGAAGCGGCCGCCGAACTCCGCGCTCTGGACCGCACTCGCGATGAGCGTCCCCGAGGGACCTGAACCGGCCCCCGTTCTCAGCGCCGGGCTGCCCGACCTCGGCAGGACTCGTGCGAGCGCCCGCCGGGCAGTCGGTGACCGTCCGGCGGGCGTGAGCGCGGCTAGGTGATCGAGCCCAGCGTGAGGAAGGGGGCGAGGCGGGGGTGGTTGTGGTAGCCGTTGACGATGTCGGAGATGGAGGCGTACCTCCGGCCGTTGATCATCACAGGGGTGGACGCCGTGCCGTTCTGCTGCCGGTAGACGATGCGGGACAGGGCCGCCCAGTTGTTCTGCAGGTCCGTTCCGAACCCGCCGATCTGCGTCTGCCAGGCCTGCCCGTCGTAGTCGCCGTTCTCTCCGAGCGAGTTGCCGACCCGGTTCTCGATCCATCCGAAGCGAGCCGCCTCGGCGGTGGCCGTGATGACGGCGGCGGTCCGGTTGCGTGACGACGCGTCATGCGGGCCCTGGTTGACCAGGCCGCTGATGGCGCCCCAGAGGTTCGGGCCGCCGAACGACTGGGCGCCGCGGGTCTCGGCGTTGGCGAGGTTCGAGTAGTGCCCGCTGTAGCCGAGCCGCTCGAACAGGGCGTTGCTTCCCGGATACTGGTTGCCGAAACGGGTCGTCAGGTATCCCGGAGCATCACTGAACATGTAGTTGCGCCCGACGATGGTGTAGCCGTCGAGGTAGAGGTTGTCCGCTCGGAAGTACAGGGAGAGGCGGTGCTGGTTCGACGTGTCCCATCGGTCGATGACCCGGACCTCGATGTAGCGCTGCGTCACGGTCGTGGTCCGCATCAGGTCGGTGCCGATGTGACTGCCGGAGGACTCGCGGAGTTCCGCGATCATCCTGCGGTACCGGCGCTCGACATCCTGGCTCGCCCCGCTTCCCATGCCCTGGACCTCCCAGTGGAGGATGGTCCAGTAGCGCGTCTGCGCCTCGGCCGGGGCGGCGTTCGTGATGTTCACGAATCCGAGCAGGGCGACGAGGGTGAGGAGGACGGCTGCGAGCCGCTTTCCGGGTGCCTGCCAGGGGGAGAGGTGTGGAGACGGTAACGCCTGCGCCGTCCGGAGTTCAGCCGGTGCCATGTTCATCACCTTTCAGTGGGTTCGGGGGTGGCAGCGGTGCGTCGCGCCGTCCTGGAGGGCATGATCCGTCCGGAGCCCGCGGAGGTGGAACCGCGTACCGAACGGCGTGCGGTGATCACCCGAGCGGGTCGTCCCGGTCATGTCGCCCCCCCCTCGTGCTTCCTGCCGGTTCGCGCACGTCCCTTCGGCCCGTCGCGAGCGGCTCTGTTGCGGATGAGCCGTCACCTGCGCTGCCGACCCCCATTCCACTGCCGGACCACGGCCGCGAACAGGCGGAACTACGGCAGAAGTAGAACCGCCGCCACTTCTGCCGACCGGACCGAGGGGCCGGGCGTCGGACTCGACCGGTCGGTGACTTCCTGATGGTGTCTGCCGCGTACGCCGTGCGGATCGTGTTGGCGGTCTACCGCGGGGCGATCTCCTCGATCAGGCCCTCGACGAGCTTCCTGATCTCGTCGCGGATGGGGCGGACGGCCTCGACGCCCTGGCCGGCCGGGTCGTCGAGCTTCCAGTCCAGGTAGCGCTTGCCCGGGAAGACGGGGCAGGTGTCGCCGCAGCCCATGGTGATGCAGACGTCGGACTCCTTGACGGCGTCGACCGTCAGGATCTTCGGCGTCTCGGCGGAGATGTCGATGCCGACCTCGCGCATCGCCTCCACGGCGGCCGGGTTGACCTGGTCGGCGGGGGCCGAGCCGGCGGAGCGGACCTCGACGCGGTCCCCGGCCAGGTGCGACAGCCACGCCGCGGCCATCTGGGAGCGGCCGGCGTTGTGGACGCAGACGAACAGGACTGAGGGCTTCTCGGACACGGCGGGTCTCTCTCACGACGGGGTCGGGTACTGCTGACGTCAGCACCCGGTGGTGTCAGTCACCACTGATGTGAAAGTATCAGTACATGATGACGTCAGTCGACACTGAGTTGATGAGGGTGCTGGGTGATCCCCTGCGCCTGCGGATCGTGACCCTGCTCGCCCGCGAGACGCTGTGCACCACCCACCTCGTGGAGGAGACCGGTGCCCGGCAGACCAACCTCTCCAACCACCTGAGAGTGCTGCGCGAGGCCGGGGTGGTGGAGACGGAGCCCTGCGGGCGCTTCACCTACTACAAGCTCCGCCCCGACGTCATCGCGTCCCTGGCCGGGCAGTTCGCCGAGCTGGCCGAGTCCGCCCGTACCGCCGCCGAGAACAAGAGGGCCTGTCCGTGACCTCCACCCAAGCGCCCGCCCCGACCGAGGAGACCTCGGTCGTCGCGAAGCTCTCGACGCTCGACCGCTTCCTCGCCGTCTGGATCCTCCTGGCCACGGGCCTCGGGCTGGGTCTGGGCCGGCTGATCCCCGGGCTGAACGACGTGCTCGCCGAGGTCGAGATCGGCGGCATCTCCCTGCCGATCGCCATCGGCCTGCTGATCATGATGTACCCGGTCCTCGCCAAGGTCCGGTACGACAGGCTGGACGCCGTGACCGGCGACCGCAGGCTGATGGTCTCCTCGCTGGTGATCAACTGGGTCCTCGGCCCCGCGCTGATGTTCGCCCTGGCGTGGATCTTCCTGGCGGACCTGCCCGAGTACCGCACGGGCCTGATCATCGTCGGCCTCGCCCGCTGCATCGCCATGGTCATCATCTGGAACGACCTGGCCTGCGGCGACCGCGAGGCGGCCGCCGTCCTCGTCGCCCTGAACTCGGTCTTCCAGGTCATCGCCTTCGGCGTCCTGGGCTGGTTCTACCTCGACCTGCTGCCCGGCTGGCTGGGCCTCGGCGAGGGTGAGACGCTCGACATCTCCATGGGGAAGATCGCGCTGAACGTCGTCATCTTCCTCGGCGTCCCGCTCGTCGCCGGCTTCCTCACCCGCCGCATCGGCGAGAAGAAGATGGGCCGTGAGTCGTACGAGGCGAGGTTCCTGCCGAGGATCGGGCCGTGGGCGCTGTACGGCCTGCTCTTCACGATCGTCATCCTCTTCGCCCTGCAGGGGAAGACCATCACCTCCCAGCCGCTGGACGTGGCCCGGATCGCACTGCCGCTGCTCGTCTACTTCACCGTGATGTGGTTCGGCACCTTCCTGCTCGGCAAGGCCATCGGCCTGAACTACGACCGCACGGCCACACTGGCCTTCACCGCCGCGGGCAACAACTTCGAGCTGGCCATCGCGGTCGCCATCGCCACCTTCGGCGTCACCTCCGGCCAGGCGCTCTCCGGCGTCGTCGGGCCGCTGATCGAGGTGCCGGTCCTGGTCGCGCTGGTCTACGTGTCGCTGGCCTGGCGGAAGAAGTTCGCGGCCTCGGCGATCACCACCCCTGCGGGGAAGTAGGACGCGCCGTACGTCGTCATCCGGCCGCCCCGCCGCACACCGGCGGGGCAGCCGCGGAGGAAGGGAACGCAGGGACATGAGCGGGCAGCACGACGTGGTCGTCATCGGCGGCGGCCAGGCCGGACTCGCGGCCGGCTACCACCTGCGGCGGCTCGGCCTCGACTTCGTCGTCCTCGACGCCCAGGCCGCCCCCGGTGGCGCCTGGCCGCACACCTGGGACTCCCTGCGCCTGTTCTCCCCGGCCGCCTACTCCTCCCTGCCGGGCCGGATCATGCCCCCGCAGCCCGGCGAGACGTACCCGGACGCCGCGCACGTCGTCGACTACCTGACCGACTACGAGCAGCGCTACGACCTCCCGGTCGTCCGCCCCGTGCGGGTCGAAGCGGTCCACCGCGACGGTGGCTTCCTGCGGGTGGAGAGCGCCACCGGCACCTGGCGCGCCCGAGCGGTGATCAGCGCCACCGGCACCTGGTGGCGCCCCTTCCTGCCCGCCGTCCCCGGCCGCGCGGGGTTCCGGGGCGTCCAGCTCCACACGGTGGGGTACCGCCGCCCCGCCGACTTCGCCGGGCGGAAGGTCGTGGTCGTCGGGGGCGGGAACTCCGGCGCCCAGATCGCCGCCGACCTCGCGCACGGCACCGACCTGACCTGGGTCACCCGGCGCCCGCCCCGCTACCTCGCCGACGACATCGACGGCCGCGCCCTCTTCGACGCGGCCACCGCCCGCCGCCGCGCCCTCGACGAGGGCCGGAGCGACACGGGAGGCGTCGCCTCGCTCGGCGACATCGTCGCCGTGCCGCCGGTCCGCGAGGCGCGCGACGCGGGGCTGCTCAAGGCCCAGCCGATGTTCGCCCGCCTGACCCCGACGGGCGTCGAGTGGGCCGACGGCACCCGTGCCGACGCCGACGCGGTCATCTGGTGCACCGGCTTCCGTCCCGCCCTCTCCCACCTCGCCCCGCTCGGCCTGCGCGGACCGCGCGGCCGCATCCCCTCCGCGGGCACCCGGGCCCTGCGGGAGCCGCGGCTCCACCTCCTCGGCTACGGGGACTGGACCGGTCCCGCCTCCGCCACCCTCATCGGCGTCGGCCGACCCGCCCGCGACGCCGCCCGGTCGGTCGGGGAACTGCTCGGTACGCGCTGACCCGGCGACGCGGGTCCGCACCGACCGCGGGGGGCCCGGAGTCGGTCCGGGACCACGGCCGGCGCGTCCACGGCCGGTCCGGCCGGGTGCGGGGGACCCGGAGTCGGTCCGGACCGCGGCCGGCGCGTCCACGGCCGGTCCGGCCGGGTGCGGGGGACCCGGAGTCGGTCCGGACCGCGGCCGGCGCGTCCACGGCCGGTCCGGCCGGGTGCGGGGGGCGGGTGCGGGGCGGGTACGGGCGGGTACGGGGGGACGGGCGGGTGCGGGGTGGTACGGCCGGATGCGGGAGGTACCGGCAACTGCCGGGGGGTTTCGGCGGTCAGTGGACGTGCGGGCTGCGCCGCTCGAGGAGGACGACGTCGCGCCAGACGCCGTGGAGGCGGCCGACGCGTTCGCGGGTGCCGATGGTCCGGAAGCCGGCGCGCTCGTGGACGGCGAGGCTGGCGGCGTTCTCGGGGAAGACGCCGGCCTGGACGGTCCAGATCCCGGCCGCGTCCGTGGAGCCGAGCAGGGCCCGGAGGAGGGCGGTGGCCACGCCCCGGCCCCGGGCGGCGGGGTGGACGTAGACCGAGTGCTCCACCACGCCCGCGTACGCGCGACGGTCCGAGACCCTGCCGGCGGCCACCCAGCCGAGCACCCGCCCGCCCTCGCCGAGGGCGACGAAGCGGTGCTCGGGCAGCTTGGCGGCGTCGAACCGGTCCCAGGCGGGGGCGGCGGTCTCGAAGGTGGCGTCCCCCTCGTCGATGCCGGCCTGGTAGATCGCGATGACCTCGTCGGCGTGGTCCGCGGTGAGCGGTGTGATGTTCATGGTCGTCCCAGGATCGCGTACGTGGAAGAACCGTCGGCCGAGGTGGCCGACGGGCGGCGCGGGAGGGCATGCCCGACCCCGGCCTCGTGATTCGATGTACGTCTATGTTGACAGGTGTCGATGCAAGTGGCAGGCTCCAGCCATCGCAGGATATCGACGAAAGTCGAAACAGTACCCGGCGTGAACCGTACCGTCCGGCCCCTCCTGAGGAGATCGCCCGCCATGTCCGAGCAGCAGCTTCCCGTCGTCGTCATCGGGGCCGGTCCGACCGGTCTCGCCGCCGCCGCGCACCTCGTCGGCCGGGGCCTGGACCCCCTCGTCCTGGAGGCGGGGGCCGCCGCCGGCAGCGCGGTCCGCGAGTGGGGCCACGTGCGGCTGTTCTCCACCTGGTCGGAGGTCGTGGACCCGGCGGCCGAAAAGCTCCTGGCGCCCACCGGCTGGGTGAGGCCGGACGGGGCGACCTACCCGTCCGGCGCGGACTGGGCCGAGCGGTACCTGCAGCCGCTCGCCGACGTCCTCGGCGACAAGGTCCGCTACGGCGCCACCGTGACCGGTGTCTCCCGCGCGGGCCGCGACCGGGTGGTCGACGCCGACCGGGAGTCCCAGCCCTTCACCGTCCTGATCGAGACGGCCGACGGCTCCGAGGAGCGGATCCTGGCCCGCGCGGTCCTCGACGCCTCCGGCACCTGGGCCACCCCGAGCCCGATGGGCGGCGACGGCCTCCCGGCCCTCGGCGAGAAGGCCGCCTCCGCCCGCGTCTCCTACCGCGTCCCCGACCTCAAGGACCCGGCCGTGCGGGCCCGTTACGCCGGGAAGCGCACCGCCGTCGTCGGCTCCGGCGCCTCCGCCTTCACCGCCCTCGCCGCGCTCGCCGACCTCTCCGAGTCCGACGACGGCGCCGGGACCCGTGCCGTCTGGATCCTGCGCCGGGGCATCTCCGGCTCCACCTTCGGCGGCGGCGCCGCCGACCAGCTCCCCGCGCGCGGCGCCCTCGGCCTCGCCGCCAAGGCCGCCGTGGACGACGGCCACGCGGACGCGGTCACCGGCTTCCGCACGGCCGCGGTCGAGCGCGACGGCGAGCGGCTCGTCCTCGTCGGCGAGGACGGCCGGCGCCTCGACCCGGTCGACGAGGTCATCGTCCTGACCGGCCTGCGCCCGGACCTGTCCTTCCTCGACGAGCTCCGCCTCGGCCTCGACGAACGCCTCCGGGCCCCCGTCGCCCTGGCCCCGCTCATCGACCCCAACCAGCACTCCTGCGGCACCGTCTACCCGCACGGAGTCAAGGAGCTGTCCCACCCGGAGAAGGACGTCTACCTCGTCGGCATGAAGTCCTACGGACGCGCCCCGACCTTCCTGGCGATGACCGGCTACGAGCAGGTCCGCTCCGTCGCCGCCGCCCTCGCCGGCGACCGGGAAGCCGCCGAGCGCGTCGAACTGACGCTGCCCGAGACGGGCGTCTGCGGCGGCGCCGGTCTCTTCGACGCGCCCGAGGCGACCCCGGCCGACGGCGGCGGCTGCTGCGCCGCCCCCGCCACCCTCACCATCGGCGCCGGGGCTCCCGCCTCCTCCGGAGGCTGCTGACCACCGGGCCCGGCGACCGGGACGGGGGTCCGGTCGCGGCCACGCGGCGCAGTCGGGGCGGAGCGGGTCAGGTCGGGGGGCGCACTCGGGGCGGGGTCGTACTCGGGGCGGGGTCGTACTCGGGGCGAGGCGGGGTCGCGCTCGGGGCGAGGCGGGGTCGCGCTCGGGGCGAGGCGGGGTCGCGCTCGGGGCGGGGCGGGTTCCCGCTCCCGTCGGGTCAGGGGGCCGTCGCGGTGGTGGGGAGGGGCTCGTCGGTGGCCGCCGCGTGGGGTGGGGTCGGGGCGTGGGGGTGCGGTTCGGCGGGGGGCGGGGTGGCGGCCGGGGGGTCGGTGAGCTGGTCGCGCAGGTAGTTCCAGACCACCGCGATCAGCGCCGCCGCCGGTACCGCGAGGAGGCTGCCGACGATGCCGGCCAGGCTGCCGCCCAGGGTGACCGCCAGGAGGACCACCGCGGCGTGGAGGCCGAGCCCCCGGCTCTGGATCATGGGCTGGAACACGTTGCCCTCCAGCTGCTGGACCCCGACGATGATCGCCAGCACGATCAGCGCGTCCGTCAGGCCGTTGGAGACCAGGGCGATCAGCACCGCCACCAGGCCGGCGAAGAGGGCGCCGACGATCGGTACGAACGCCGACACGAAGGTCAGCACGGCGAGCGGCAGCACCAGCGGCACGTCGAGGATCCACAGGCCGACGCCGATGAGGACGGCGTCGATCAGTCCGACGAACGCCTGGGAGCGCACGAACGCGCCGAGGGTCTCCCAGCTGCGCGCGGCCACCACCGGGACGTCCGTGGCCAGCCGGCCGGGGAGCTGGCGGGACAGCCACGGCAGGAACCGGGGGCCGTCCTTGAGGAAGAAGAACATCAGGAACAGCGCCAGGAAGGCGGTCACGACGCCGTTGACGACGGTGCTCACGCCCGTGACCACCGCCGTGAGCATGCTGCCGATGCCGTCCTGGAGCTGGGCGACCGCCGTGTCGAAGGCGCTCGTGATCTGGTCGTCGCCGATGTTCAGCGGCGGCCCGGCGGCCCACTCGCGTACCCGCTGGATGCCTTCCACCGCGCCTTCGGCCAGCTCGCCCGACTGCGACGAGACCGGAACGGCGATCAGCGCGACGATGCCCGTCGCCGCGAGGAGGAACGCCACGGTGACGACCGACGCGGCCAGCGCGGGCGGCCATCCGCGCCGGCGCAGGAAGCCGGCCAGGGGCCAGGTCAGCGTGGTGAGGAACAGGCCCACTATGAGGGGCCAGACGACCGACCACATCCGCCCCAGCAGCCACAGGGCCGCCGAGACCGTCACGAGGACGAGGAGCAGTTCGACGCAGACGCGTGCCGAGGTGCGCAGCGCGGCGGCGGTTTTCGTGGGGCTCAGCGAAGCAGGCATGGGCCAACCCTATGGGGGCTCGCGTGGCGGGCCCCTCCTCGCCGTCGTCGGGGGGAGGCGGGGGCCACGGGCGGGGCCCGGGGCCGGGGCGGGTCAGGGTGGGAGGTGGCGGGTCGGGGTGGGGTGGGGTGGTGGCGGACGGGCGTCGGGGTCGGGGCGGTGCGGTGCGGAGAGGGAGGCCCGGCGGGGCGGGGTCCCGGGGGGGTGCGGTGACGGGCGTCAGAGAGCGGCGAGGAGGGCGGCCAGGGGGGCGGGGGTCTCGGCCGGGGGCAGCGCCTCGACCAGGACGCGCCCATAGCGGATCTTGCGGCCCGATCGGGTGCCGATGAAGCGGCGCAGTTGCTGCCGCGGGGTCCGGTCCTGCTGGGCCGGCTGGTTCAGGAAGGTGCGCAGGGCGCGCGACTCGCCCTCCCGCTCGGCCAGTTCCCGTACTCGTGGCACTCCCAGGGCGCGGATCAGTTCGTCCTCCAGGTCCGCCACGCAGACGAAGAGGTCCCGCTCGTCCAGGCACCGGGCGTAGTGGGGGCGCTCCCTCTCGTCGCACAGTCCGGTCAGGCGCAACCCCAGGCCCTCCGGTCCGAGCACGCGGGTGTAGTGGCCCACGTTCGTCGCGCCGCCCATCGACACGGCGCAGATCCCCTCGGCCGCCAGGTCGCGTCCGCGAGCCGCGGCGAGCGCGTCGAGGGCCGCGACGTCGCTCCGCCCTTCCAGCAGGACCGCCGCGCGGACGCCCAGCCGCGCGGCCAGTTCGCGCGCGGGGCCGCCTGGGCCGCCTGCCGCCCACCCGTCGATCGCCTCGTGGAAGGTCCGCATGTCCGCCATGGCACGAGTCTGCGCCCCCGCGCGCCGGGCGCGGTAGGGGATTTCCACCGCTCGGGGGCCGTCGCTCGGCGGGGCGGGGTGGGGTGGACGCGGTGGAGTGGGGTGGATGCGGCGGGGGTGAGGGGCGGATGGGGACGTGCTCGTCAGTGGTCCTCGTCGGCCCAGAGGTCCCGTACGTGACCGAGGTGGCGGGCCATGCACGCCTCGGCCGCCGCCGCGTCGCCCGCGGTCATCAGGTCGAGCAGCTCCAGGTGCTCGCGGGCGGAGGCGACGAGCAGGCCCCGCTCGTCGAGCGCCGTCAGGCCGTACAGCCGGGACCGCTTGCGCAGCTCCCCGACGGTCTCCACCAGACGGTCGTTGCCGTGCAGCGCGAGCAGCGCCAGGTGGAAGCGGCGGTCCGCGTCGAGGTAGCCGATCAGGTCGTGCGCGCCGGCGCACGCCACGATCTCCTCGGCGACCGGGCGCAGCCCCTCCAGCTGCTCGCGGGTCGCCGAGCGGGTGACCGCGCCCACCGTGGGCACCTCGATCAGGGCGCGCAGCTCCGCGTACTGGTCGAGGTCCCGCTCGCTGACCTCGGTCACCCGGAAGCCCTTGTTCCGCACGGGTTCGACGAGGCCCTCGCGGGCCAGGTCCAGCATCGCCTCCCGCACCGGGGTGGCGGAGACGCCGAAGTCCGCCGCGAGTGCCGGGGCCGAGTAGACCCGGCCGGGCTGGAGCTCGCCGGAGATCAGGGCGGCGCGCAGGGCGTGGGCGACCTGGTCGCGCAGGCGCTCCTGCGCGGTGATCAGGTGGGACTGCTTCAGATGGCCACCCATGGCCTACCTCCGGTGGTGCTTCGGTTCACATCGCGGGCACCTCAGCGTAGGGAACGCGCCGGGAGGGGACCGTCCGGGTCCGCGGAGCGGAGGGGTCGGTGGCCCGGGCGGACCGGCGCGGCCCGTGGTCGGGTGCGGTCGCGGCCGGTGCGGACCGCAACCCGCCGGCCGGGGCGAGCCGGCCGGGAGGCCCGCCCGGCGGGCCCGTCCGCGGGGTGGCGCAGGACCGTCCGGAGGGGCGTGTCCGCCGTCCGGAGGGGCGGGGCCCCGTCCGTGGGGGCGGGGTCCCGTCCGTGGGGCGGTCAGCGCGCGAGGGTGGCGACCATGAGCGCCTTGATGGTGTGGAGGCGGTTCTCCGCCTGGTCGAACACGACCGAGTGCGGCGACTCGAACACCTCGTCCGTGACCTCCAGTTCGGTCAGACCGTGCCGCTCGTGGATCTCCCGTGCCACCGCCGTGCCGAGGTCGTGGAAGGCCGGCAGGCAGTGCAGGAACTTCACCGCCGGGTTGCCGGTGGCGCGCAGGACGTCCATCGTCACCGCGTACGGGCGCAGTGCCGCGATCCGCTCGTCCCACACCTCCTTGGGCTCCCCCATCGACACCCACACGTCCGTCGCGACGAAGTCCGCGCCCGCGACGCCCTCCGCCACGTCCTCGGTGAGCGTGATCCGGGCGCCGCTCTCCTTCGCCACCTCGCGGGCGCGGGCCACGACCTCCTCGGCCGGCCAGTACGCGCGCGGGGCGGCGATGCGCAGGTCCATCCCGAGGAGGGCGCCGGTGACGAGGTAGGAGTTGCCCATGTTGTACCGGGCGTCCCCGAGGTACGCGAACGCGACCCGGTCGAGCGGCTTCCCGGTGTGCTCGGTCACCGTCAGCACGTCGGCGAGCATCTGCGTGGGGTGCCAGTCGTCCGTGAGCCCGTTGTAGACCGGGACCCCCGCGTACCGGGCCAGCTCCTCGACCGTGGCCTGGCTGTCGCCCCGGTACTGGACGGCGTCGAACATCCGGCCCAGCACGCGGGCCGTGTCCCTGACCGACTCCTTGTGGCCCATCTGCGAACCCGACGGGTCGAGGTACGTGGTGGCGGCGCCCTGGTCGGCGGCGGCGACCTCGAAGGCGCAGCGGGTGCGGGTGGAGGTCTTCTCGAAGATCAGCGCGATGTTCCTGCCGCGCAGCGCCTGGACCTCGGTGCCCGCCTTCTTGGCCGCCTTGAGGCGGGCCGCCAGGTCCACGAGGCCGCGCAGCTCCTCGGCGGTGTGGTCCAGCTCCTTGAGGAAGTGGCGGCCGGTGAGGTCGGGGACCATGGGAGCTCCTGGGATGTGCGGGCAGGCGTGCGTGCGCTGATCGGGGCGGGCGGGACGGATGAGCTGGAAGTCTATACGATGACCAGTATTCTTATACAGAGGGGGTGGGGGCGGCCCCACCCGAGGGGGGCCGGCCGTGGTGTCGGTTCGTACTGGGTGGCGCGGTGTGCGTGGTGGCGCGGTGTGCGTGGTGGCGCGGTGTGCGTGGTGGTGCGGGCGTGCGTGGTGGCGCGGCGTGGTGCGGGGGCGTCAGGCGGGGTCGCGTTCGATGGGGCAGCTCATGCAGCGCGGGCCGCCCCGGCCCCGGCCCAGCTCACTGCCGGGGATCTCGATCACCTCGATCCCCTCCCGCCGCAGATGGGTGTTGGTCGTGACGTTCCGCTCGTACGCGATGACGACGCCCGGCTCCACGGCGAGGACGTTGCAGCCGTCGTCCCACTGCTCCCGCTCCGCCGCGTGCACGTCCTGCGTCGCCGTGAGGACCCGGATCGACGGCAGCCCGACCGCCTGCGCTATCGCGTCGTGCATGTGCTCCGGCGGATGGTCGGTGACCTTCAGGGCCTGGCCCTCCTCCCCCGGCTCGATCGTGTACGACCGGAGCATGCCGAGGCCCGCGTACTGGGTGAACGTGTCCGGCGCGACCATCGTCATCACCGTGTCCAGGTGCATGAACGCTCTGCGCTTCGGCATGTCCAGCGCGACGATCGTGCGCGCCGAACCGGCGGCGAACAGGCCGCGCGCCAGTTTCTCGACCGCCTGCGGTGTGGTGCGCTCGCTCATGCCGATGAGGACGGCGCCGTTCCCGAGGACCAGCACGTCGCCGCCCTCGATGGTGGACGGGTAGTCGTCCTGCCCCTCCGACCAGTGGTGGAACGATCCCGCCTCGGGGCCGGTGAACAGCGGGTGGTGCCGGTAGATCGCCTCGAAGTGGACCGTCTCGCGCCGGCGGGCCGGCCAGCGCATCGGGTTGATGGACACGCCGTCGTAGATCCAGGTGGACGTGTCGCGGGTGAAGAGGTGGTTGGGGAGGGGCGGGAGGAGGAAGTCGTCCAGGTCCATGACGTGGAACCGGACGGACGTCGGCTCGGCGTGGCCCGCGAGGTACTCCCGCTTGGTGACACCGCCGACGAGGGCCTGGACGAGCTGCGGCGTGTCCATCGCGTCGAACGCGGCGTGCAGGTGGTCGGTGGCGAGGGGGCCGTACTCCCGGTCGTCGAACACCCGGTCCAGGACCAGCTTGCGGGCCGCGGGCAGTTCGAGGGTCTCGCGGAGGAGGTCGCCGAAGAGGTGGACCTCCACCCCGCGGTCCGCCAGGACGTCGGCGAAACCGTCGTGCTCCTGGCGCGCCCTGCGCACCCACAGCACGTCATCGAAGAGGAGGGCGTCCTTGTTGCTGGGGGTGAGGCGCTTCAGCTCCAGATCCGGGCGGTGCAGGATGACGCGCCGCAGGCGCCCGGTCTCGGAATCGACGTGGAATCCCATGCCCCCATCCTGACCGAGCCGGGCGCCCGACGCACCGTCACCGTCACGTGCAGGACCGCACGGACACCGCGAGCAGGACGCTGAGCAGGACGAGGATCAGCCCCGCCCCCGCGCCCACGACGACGAACGGCCGCTTGTCCGCACCGTCCTGCTGATCGGCGCTCGCGCCTTGGCCCGCGGCCCCTCCGCCGGGGGGTTCGTCCGCGGTCGCGGGCTGGCCCGCGGTCGGTGTGCGGGGGGCTTGGGTCGGTGGGCGGGAGGCTGGGGTCTGTGGGCTGGGGGCCGGGGCCGGTGGGCGGGGGGCCGGCGTCGCGGGCTGGGCCGCGGTGGTGTGGGGCGCTGCGGTGGGGTGCGCGTCCGGCCGCTCGCCGGGGTCGGGTCCGCCGTCCGTGCTCGTGGGGTCGTGGGTGGTCGTGGGGTCGTGGGTGGTCGTGGGGTCGTGGGTGGTCATGGGGTCGTGGGTGGTCATGTGCTCGCCGGCACCCGTGTGTTCACCGGGGCCCGCGTACTCGTCTGCGACTCGTGGCGTGTCCGGGGTGCCGGCCGGCGGGGCCTGCGCCGGCCGGGACTCGGCGGGCGCCTCGGCTGTCGGGTCAGGGGTGGTGGGGTGGGCGCCGCTCTGCGGGTGGGGGTTCTCGGGGCGGCGCTGCGCCGGGACGGCCGGGCGCGGGGCGGGCGGGGTGCCCACCGCGGGCCGTCGCTCCGGCGGCGCGGCGTGGTGGAGGAGGTCCTGCCCGGCGGGGGGCGGCTCACCCGGGCGGTCGCGGCGGGAGGCCGGCCGCTCGGGTCCGGGTTCGGCGCCGCCGGGGCGGTGGCCGCCCGGTGCCCCCTGGTGCGGGGCGCCCTGGTGCGGGGCCGGGCCCTCGTCGTACCAGGACTTGCTCCAGTCGTACGGCTCCGGCCCGCGTCCCGGGGGGTCCTCCCGGCGGGCCGGGGGCAGCGGACGGTCCGGTGCCACGGCGGGCGCGGGACCCGACGGGTCGCCCCCGTCCCGTGGACGGTGGGCGCCCGTGGCCTGGGGGGTGCCGCCGGACGGGGGGCCGCCGCCGGGCACGCGGACGTCCCGCGAGGCCCCGGTGGCGGGCGCCTCGGGACCGGGAGGCTCGGGGCCCCACCGGTCCGGAAGGTGCCGGTCCGGCGGGGCGTGCGGCGGCGGGGCCGTCTTCGGTGGCTCGGCGGGCGCCGGGGGCGCGCCGGCAGGCGCGGGGAGGTCGGAGGGCGCCGCGGGCGGTGGGACGCGGGTGGCCGCGCGGAAGAGGGCCTGCCAGGCGGGTTCCGGCAGGCCGGGCGACGGGGCGCGGGTGATCTGGTCGACCGCCGCCCGCGCCGCCCGGTACGGCCCCGTGAGCAGGCGCGGCAGCAGCTCCGCCAGGCGCCCCGCCAGGGACGGGTCGTCGAGCAGGGGCCGCACCGCCCAGCGGTACAGCGACGCGGCGTTCGCGGCGCGCACGTCGTCGCCCGTGCCGCCCGCACCCGCCCGGTCGGTGACGAACAGCTCCTGGTCCAGGAGTACGGAGCACAGGTCCGCCCGCTGCTCCCTGCTCCACGAGGGCCACCGCTCGGCGGCCTCCGTCACGAGCGACGTCAGCGCCGCGTACCCGCCGCCCGCCCGCAGGTCGCGCAGCAGATCCTCGTCGGCGGGCCCGCGCCGCTGCGGCCTGCCGCCCAGCAGCCTGCGCGTCCTCGAACGGTCCTCGGCCGGCTCCGGCCACTCGGGCGGCACCACCGGCACGGCCCCGAACGGGCGGTCCCGCGCGTCCTGCCACCGGTCCTGCCCGTACCCTCCGCCCGAGCCAGGCCCCGAACCCGGACCCTGAGCCGGACCCTGAGCCGGGCCCGGACCCCGACCCGGACCCTGAGCCGGGCCCGGACCCGAACCCTGAGCGGGCCCCGGGCCCGTGCTGGGCCCGGCACCGTGCGGCTCCGGGCCGCCGCTCTGCCGGTGCCCGACGTCCGGGCCGCCGGGGCCCGGCTCGCGCACCCCGCCAGGTCCGCCCTGGCCGCCCCAGGACGTCCCGTACCCGGCGGGCCCCCCGTGACCCGCCGGACCCGCGGGCCCCTCGACCCGGCCCGACGGCCCCCCGCCGCCGTACCCCGCCGGCCCGCCAAGCCCAAGCCCAGGCCCGTCAGGCCCACCAGGCCCGTCAGGCCCCCCGTGCCCCACCGGACCCGCGGGCCCCGCATACCCCGCCCCCGCCCCGTGCCCCTCCGGCCTGCCGGGGAGACCGGGCCTGCCGGAGACGCCGGGCCGACCCCACCCCGGTCGCCCCGGCGCGCCGTCCAAGGGCGGCAGGGCCGCCAGGGCGTCCTCCGCCAGGGCCAGCAGTGAGGGCCTGCCGGCGCGGGTCGCCCGGTGGTGGTCCGCCGCCCGGCGCAGTTCCTCGGCCACCGCGTACTCCTCGCGCAGCTGGTGCCGTACGAGCCGTTCGGCGACGGACTCGGCGCGGTCGCCGCTCCGCTCGGCCGGGTCGACGCGCCGCCGGGCACCGCCCCCCGACGCCTCGCCCGTCCAGCGGCTGACGAACAGGAACCGCAGCCGGTCCGTCTCCGCCGTGTCGTGCGTGGCGAACGTCCAGCGCCGGGTGATCCCGCCGAAGATGCCGTGCAGCCCCCACAGCACCCGGTGCGCCGTCCGGCCCGTCGGGTCGAGGAAGGTGAACGACGACGCCGGATGCCGCAGGAACTCCGCGACGGCGCCGACCAGTTCGTGCCGCGCCCCGGCGAGGGAGCCGGTCAGGCCGCGCAGCCCGGAGTCGGCGGCGGCCTGCAGCGCGGCCCCCGGGACCCTGGGCAGCCCGCCCCGCACCGCGCCGAGGGCCAGGTCGCCGCCCTCCCACGCCCACGGATGGAGGCCCAGGCAGGTGGCGGGGTCCAGGACGGCGGCGTGGGCCATCAGGGCATGGCACACGGTGCCGGCGCGGCCCCCCGCGTCGCGCGCCGGAGCCCGGTGCACCAGCAGTACCTGGTCGCCGTTCTCCAGGCGCAGCAGCGCGGGGGCCGTCGCCTCGCCGGTGGCGCGCAGCAGCGGGGCCGCCGTGCGGAACACCGCGTCCGCCACCTCGGGCGGGCACGAGCAGGCGACCGGGCCGAACCCGGTCGTGCCGGAGAGGTTGTCGGTGTCCCAGCGGAACACGATCTGGTCGGCCGGCCTGTCGTAGGGGGACATCAGATGCCTGCCTCTCGGTGGTCCACTCCTGGCAGGAGCCCGCACATGGCGAAGATCGACAGCAGCGGCGCCAGGACCCTGCGGGGCCGGACGCCGTGGGGGAAGCGGTCGTCGCGGGCCTGCCCGCCGGTCGCCGCGACGAAGTGCAGGGTGCAGCGGGCGCAGTCGTCGAACGGCCGCAGCCACGCCGCCGTGGCGTGGCGGGAGACGAACGCGTGGGCGTCGCGGCTCTCGGCGCGCACCTCGTCCGGCCGGAAGCGCGGCGGCAGGGAACGGCCGAGCCACCGGTCGACGGCCGGTTCGACACGGACGAGGTCGCTCTTGTTGACGGCGATCGCGGCGGGCGCGGCCACGTACGGGCCCCAGGTGCGGGGGATGCGGTTGAGGACGGTGGTGAACGCCTCGTCGCCCAGGTCGCGGCGGCGCAGCCCGTTCCGCTCCCGCACCGGGTCGAGGGAGGGGAGGTCCAGGGCGCGCAGCGGGTCGAGGACGAAGACGAACGCGTCGACGCCGGTGAGGAACCGCGCGACCTCGCCGTCCTGGGCGAGGTCCTCGCCGGCCAGGTCGAAGAAGACGACCGGGCGGGCGGGGCCGTTCCCGGTGACGAGGAGCCCGTCCGCGAACCGGGCGAACGTCTGCTGCCCGGTGCGGCCGAGCTCCCGGCCCTGGAGGAGGCTGTGCACCCGCTCCCGCAGGAACGCGCGGTGCGTGTCCGGGTTCAGCGGCAGGCACTTGAGCCCGTACGGCTCCAGGCCGCCCTGTTCGACCTCGGCGAGCATCGCGGCGAGGAGATGGGTCTTGCCGACGCCGGAGCTGCCGACGAGGGCGATGGTCAGGGGGCGGCCGTTGGTCAGGTACGGGACGGGCAGTTCGTGCGGGGTGCCCCCGTCGGCGTAGGGGCAGACCTGGTACGCGGTGCGCAGCAGGTCCCGCAGGTGCGCGGGCGGCAGGTCGCCGCTCACGTCGAGGGGGACGCGGTCGCCCTTCGGGTCGATGGTGACGAGGCGGGACGGGTCGTAGGCGACGGGCAGCAGGCAGTGCGGGCAGAGCCGTTCGGCCGAGGCGGCCTCGGCGGCGGGCGGTGACGGGGCGGCCGGGGGCGCGGGGGGCGGGGCGGCGGGGCGCCGCCCGGACAGGCGCCACCAGGGCGGGCGGCCCTGCCGGCCGGGCTCCTGCGGGGGCGGCTCGGGCCGGTCGAGGCCGAGGTCGGCGCGTTTGCGGGCGATCCGCCGGTCGTACGCGGCGCCGCCGGGGCCGACCGGGTCGAGCGGGTCGGCCGGGTCGAGCGGGCCGGCGTGGTCGGCCGGGCCGGGTCCGGCGGGTCGGCCGGGCGCGGCGGCGGGGCCGGGGCCCGCGGTCCGGCCCGGCGCGGCGGTCCGGCCGGAGGAGCCGGACCGGTTCGCGGCGGCGGCTTCGGCGGTGGCGGCGGTGAGCGGGTCGGGGACGCGCAGGAAGCGCATCAGCTCGACGGGGGTGGGGCGGTCCGCGGCCGACGGCGCGAAGGCGCCGCTGTCGTGGAAGGCGGTGAGTCCGCGGAAGGCGGCCAGGTCGGCGGGCGGGCCGGCGCCCCGGTCGGGGCGCCCGGCGACGAGGTAGTACAGCAGGTGCGCGACGGACCACAGGTCGTCGCGCGGGTCGGCCGTCCCGGTACCGCCGCGCTGCTCGGGCGACGCCCAGGGGGCCGCGCCGAACGCCTCGCGCGGCTCGCCCGCCCGCAGGGCGGCGTACGGCTCGGCGATCCGCACGTGCGCGCCGTCCCAGCGGACGGTGTCCGGGCCGATCGCCCGGTGCACCAGGCCGGCGGCGCCCATCAGCCGCACGGCCAGGACGAGCTGGGCCGCGACGCGCTGCTGGTCGCGGACGCCGAGGGCGCCGCCGTACGCGGCGAGCGGCTCGCCGGACGCCGGCCGGTACAGCACGAACGGCTCGGGGGCGTCCAGGTCGTAGCCGACGACGCGGGTGAAGACCTCGCGGAACCCCATGTCGCCGTAGCGCCGTTCCAGGGCGACGGCCGCGGCGGCCTCCCGTTCGAGCGCGGCGAGCGCCCGCCGGTCGCCGGGGGCGACGCGGTACTGCACGACGGTCCGGTCGCCGTCGAGGGTGACCGTGCGGCCCGGCCTGCCGGGGTGGCCGGCCGACTCGCCGTCGGGTCCGAAGCGGGCGGCGAAGCGCACGAGGCCGCCCTTGGGTGTGAGGAAGGCCAGCTCTCCGCCGGGCCGGTGGGACTGGATCACGACGGGGCCTCCCCCGGTCCGTCCGGTCCGTCCGGTCTGTCCGGTCTGTCCGGTCCATCCGGTCCGGTCGTGTCCTCGCGGACCGTCCGCACGGCGTCGCCGCGCAGCGGTACGAGCCCCAGCACGCCCGCGTGGCGGCCGGCGGGCGTCCACACGACGTCCTCGGCGTAGGCGGCGCCCCGCGCGTGCCGGCCGGGGGCCGCGCCCTCGCCGTCCGGTTCGGACGCGGCGCCCCGCCGGAACGCCTCGGGCGCGAACCGTACGCGGCGCGCGGCCAGCGGGTCGGCGGAGAGCAGCCGCCGGTGGTGCGGCATGCACAGCGGGACGGCGGGCGCCCCGCCCGTGTCGCCGTCGGGCGCCAGGAGGCGGGCCACGCGGTCGGGGGCGACGCCGGTCATGCGGGTGGCGTCGGGCCGCCGTCCGGGCTGCGGGTCGTGCGGGGGCGGGGAGGTCGCCGCGTCGCGCAGGAGGCGCCCGTGCACCTCGTCCAGCAGTTCGCGCATGGGCTCGTCGAGGGGGGTGCGCCCGGCGCGGGCGGGGTCCCGCTCGATCCGGAGCCAGCAGGGGGCGAGGACGCGCCGGGTGCCGGCCGCGAGGTCGGCGACGAGGGTGCCGACCAGGTCGGGGCCGCCGTCGCCGCGCTCCCGCTCCAGCCACGCCGGGTCCTCGTGGGCGCGCTGCGGCGGCCAGTGGCCGTGGCCGTCCGGGGGCGGGAGGGCGGATTCGGGGTCGGGTACGGCCTCGTAGGCGGGCCCGAGGGTCCACCCCGACCCGGAGCCGGAGCCGGGCTCGGGGGCGTGGTCGTATCCGGGGCCGGGCTCGGGTTCGTGCCCGGAGCCGGAGCCCGGCTCGGGGGCGTACTCGTATCCGGTGCCGGGCTCGGGGGCGTACGCGTATCCGGTGCCGGACTCGTACGCGTATCCGGTGCCGTCGCCGGACGCCGGGTCGCCGCCGGGGCCGGTGGGGTTGCCGGGGCGGGAGCGGCCGTGGCCGGGGGCCCCGTCGTCGCGGGAGCCGCCGGGGCCGGTCGTGCGGTGGTCGGGGTGGCGCGGGCCGGCGTACGGGCCGGGCGCCTCGGGGGCGTCGTACGGGTGGGCGGGGCCGTTCCTGCCGTACGGGGGCCGCGTCCCGTAGGGAGAGCCCTCGCGCCCGTACCCCTCCCCGGGCGCGTCGCCGTACGGGCTGCCGTACGTCCCGTAGGGGGTGTCGCCGAAGCCGTCCCCGGGGTCTCCGTACGTGTCGCGTCCGCCGTACGGAACCGGGTCGGCGGCCGTGCCGCCGTGGCCGGACGGAGCGGGGGCGAACCAGTCGTCGTCGGCCGGGGCGCCCGTGTCCCACTCCCACAGGTCGCCGCCGTCCGCCGCGGTCGGCGCGGGTTCCGGCCGGGCGGCGGGGCGGGGCCCCGGCACGGCGCCCGGCCGGGCCGGGCCGCCGCCCTCCCGGTACGCGCCGCCCTCCCCGGAACCGCCGCCCTCCCCGTACGCGTCGGCCGTCGCGGCGAGGCCCCGCAGCAGCAGAGCGACCGCGCGGGCGCCGTCCGCGCAGTGGTGCCGCGCGTCGGCGAGGAGCCAGTCGTGGACGGCGGTCTCGGCGAGGAGCCGGTCCACCCGGGGGAGCACCCGCGCGGCGTACTCGGCGTCGGTCGCCGCCCACCAGGCGTCCACGGACCGCGTCCAGTCCCGCACCGCGAGGACGACCGCCCCGACGAGCGCGACCACCGCGGCGAGCGCCCCCGCCCAGGCGGGCAGTCCCAGCAGCGAGCCGGCCACCGCGCCGCTCGCGCCCCCGGCGAGGCCGCCCAGGAGCCGGGCCGCCACCCGGCTGGTGCCGCCCCCGTCGAAGCGGCCCTCCCGGGAGCGGTCGGGGCGGTGGCGCCACATCAGGGCGCCGAGCCCCGCGGCGACCACCCCGGCCGCCGGTCCCAGGTACCAGCCGGGCCCCTGCCACAAACCGGCGGCGAGCGCCGGGACGAGCGCCAGGAGTGCCGCCCCGGCGGTCGTGCCGCCCGCGCGGAACGGCGGTGGCGACGCCAGGTGGCGCAGGTACGCCGGGTCGCACAGCTCGTCCAGGCGGGCCAGCCGGGCCGCGCTGCCGGACGGGGCCGAGCGGTCGGACAGGGCGGCGAGCCGGGCGGCGGCGGACCGCAGCGGCAGCGGCTGCTCCAGCAGGTGCTCGGTGAGGCCCCGCAGGGCGGGCACCACCCGCGTGCGGGACGCGGCCGGCAGGTCGGGCAGGGCGATGCCGCGCTCCAGGAGCCGCGCCCGCTGCTCCGGCGTCAGCCGCACCCCGTCCGCGTCGGTGAACGCCCCGGCGACGGTGTCCCGGTACGCCTCGAGGGCACGGCCGAGGCCGGCAAGGCGTCCCGGCAGGTCGGCGTGGCGGGAGCCCCGGCCGAACAGCCCGGCGGGACCGCGCGCGAGCCGGTGCCCGGCGCGGGCGTCCTCGAGGGCGTCGTCGCAGGCGGCGCGGCGGGCGGCGGCGGGCCGCGAGGGCTCCAGCCACCGGTGCCCGGCGACCGCGTCGGGCAGCGAGTCGTCGAGGAGCAGGGCCAGTTCGGGCGGTACGGAGTCGCCGGGGCCGCCGCCGGTCACCTCCTGCCCGGCGAGGGCGCCGACGGCCTCCTTCCAGGCGCGGGCGCGGGCCTCGTCGCTGAGGTCGTGCTCGACGACCCGCACCGACGGGACGGCGACGCCGTGGACGACCTCGGCGAGGCCGCGCAGGACGGCGTCGAACACCTCGGGCTGGACGAGGAGCTCGACGAGCGGGCGCAGGCCCTCGGGGTCGTCGCCTGTGTGCGGGTCGAGGAGCCACAGGACGCCCGCGGCGGGCGGCCGCAGGGTCAGCGGGCGGTGCAGCAGGGAGCCGCCCGGAGCCGCGGGGTCACCGGTCGGGCGCCGGCCGCCCTCCCCCGGACCGACGGCGAGGCAGAGCACCTTGGCGGGGCCGTGCGAGTAGAGCCGCTCGTACAGGAGCTGGTGGTCGACGAGCCGGGAGGCGTCGTCGATGACGAGGAACCGCCGTTCGCCGTCGCCGTGCTGCGGGGTGCCGAGCGCGGCGCGGACGGCGCCGGAGCCGCCGCGCCCGCCGGACCCGCCGGGCGCTCCGCGCAGGTCGAGCGGGACGGCGTGGCCGGGCTGCCGGTGGGGCGCCGGGTCGGAGCCGGGGGTGTCGCGAAGGTTCACTCTTCGTCCCAGGGGTACGTGGGCGCGTGGCCGGTGCCGGGCTGCGGTTCGGCCGGGGCGGGCTCGGGAGCGGCGCCGGTCTCGGGAGCGGGGCGCTGCTCGGGGAAGGACTCGTGGCGGGGCTCGGCCTCGCGCCGGTGCGGCGGGGCCTGCGGAGCGGGACGGGGCGCGGCGGGGTGGGGCTCCGGTGGGTGGTGCGGGGAGGAGGCGGCGGAGGGGTAGGGCGCGGAGTGCGGCGCCGGTCCACCGCCGTACGCGCCGCCGTACGCGCCGCCGTACGCACCGGACCCGTACGGGCCGCCATCCGGCGCCGGGCCCGCCCCGTAGGGGCCGCCATCCGGCCCAGGGTCCGCCCCGTAGGGGCCGCCGTCCCGGCCGGGGCCCGACCCGTACGGGCCGCCGCCCGGTGCGGAACCGGACCCGTACGGGCCGCCATCCGGCCCAGGGCCCGTCCCGTACAGGCCACCGTCCGGCGCCAGTCCCGTCCCGTAGGGGCCGCCGTCCGGCGCCGGGCCCGTCCCGTAGGGGCCGCCGTCTGCCGGGGAGCCGGGTCCGTGGACCCCGCTTCCCGGCACCGCGCCCGGCACATGCCGTCCACCGTCCGCCGGGGGGTGGCCGTCCGTCAGGGGGCCTGACCCGTACGCGCCACCCGCCGGAGCCGCGCCCGGCCCGTACCGCCGGTCGTGCGGCCCTGCCCCGTGCGGCCCGCCGCCCGGTGCCGGACCCTGCCCGTAGGGGCCGCCCGCCGGGGGCTGGGCCGGGGGCGGTGCGGCGGCCCGCTCGGCCAGGTCGCGGCGGTGGCGCTCGTACAGGGTGCGCAGGGACCTGGCGGAGCTCTTGCCCTCCGTCTCGAAGGGCCGGTCGAGGGCTCCGGGCAGGGTCGTGGTCCAGAAGTCCCGCACGGGGTCGAGCCACTCCTCCGGGCCCCACCGCTCGGCGAGCTCGTCGAGGCGGGCCAGCTCGCGCGGCGCGAACTCCTCCACGAACCGCAGGAACAGCGGCGAGGGCGTGGCCGGGGTGGTGCCGAGCCCGGCCGGCTGCATGTTCATCAGCCGGTCGCAGAAGGCCCCGATGATCGACTCCTCCTCCAGCAGCGCGGTGCGCTCGTACGCCCGGAGCAGCCCGGCCCAGCTGGAGAGCTGCCCGTCGAAGGGCTCGACGCGCAGCGCCATCGTGGCGGACTCGCCGCGCTGGAGGCGGATGCGCACGACGTCCGGGGAGGCCGCGTCGCCGTCGTGGCCGACAAGGCCGTTCCACATGGCGCACAGCACGCGGTGGAGGATGTGCTGCCGGTCCTCCTCGGTGCTGACGAGCCAGTCGTCCTGGTAGCCGAGCCGCTGCCGCCAGGGCAGGAAGTCGTCGGAGCGGCCCGCCTCCCGCGCCTCGGACCACTGCTTGAGGAGGCCGCGGACCTCGGAGACGTCGGTGAGGCTCATGCCGCTGCGGAACAGCACGACGGTGATCGACTCGGAGTCGACGGCGTGCATCTCGGTCTTGACGTGCGGGGGCAGGTAGAGGGCCTTCCTCAGGTACTCGGAGGTGCGGCCGTCCGCCTCGCTCTGCGGGTACGTGATGAGCACCTTGAGGTCGCCGTTGCCGTCGGGGGTGAAGCCGACGGGCAGGAGCCCGGCGATCTGCGCGCGGAACTGCTCCAGCCAGCGGGCGTCCACGGTGGCCTCGGCCGCCTCGTCGCCCGCGGCGGCGCGCAGCAGCAGCTCCATCGACGGCAGGAGGGGCCGGTCGTTGAGGTTCCGCCCGTTCTCCCCGAACAGCGCCTTCACGCGCTGCTCCAGGACCTGCTTGAGCTCCCTGACGGCGGCGCCGTGGGACTGCCGGACGGCCTCCAGGGCGCGCAGCCAGTGGGAGGAGTCCACCAGGGCGTCGACGATGCCGGCCGCGTCGGTGTTCTCCTCGGGCAGGCCCAGGCTGCGGCCGAGGCGCTGGACGACGTCGTCGTAGAAGACGCGCAGGCTGTTCTGGGGCGGCAGCAGGTAGGAGACGCCCTTGCGGTCGTCGCGGTACAGCTCGCGGCGGCGCGCGGCGAACGCCTTGCCCTCCTCCTGGGCGTGTCCGAGCAGGGCGTCGACGAGCGCGTCGAGTTCCTGCTCGGCGTGGTGGAGGACGGGCCGCCAGCGGGACTCGTTCTCCCGCCAGGCGTGGTGCCACAGGGCGTGGGTCCGCCAGCGGTACCAGTCGTCCTGGTCGGCCTTGGCCTCCCGGACGTCGGGGTCGCTCCAGCGGGCCGGTACGAGCCCGGCGGCGCCGCCCTTGACGCGGGGCACCTGCGGGGCGGACCGCTGGACGTGGGGCGGGCGGCGGGGTTCGCCGCGGCGGTTGTCGAGCATGCCGGTGAAGCCGGCCTCGGCGACCCGCTCGGGGTGGCCGCGCAGTCCCTTGACGACGGCCCTGACGCCGAACGGCCCGTACTCCACCAGGACCTTGCGGACGGCGCTGCCGGGCTGGAACTCCTCGACGATCCGCGGCATGTCGCGGGCGAGGTCGCGCTCCAGGCGGGCGAGGGCGTCCTCCATGTCGCCGCGCCGGTTGTGGAGGGCCAGGGTGACGGCCTTGCTGCCGCGGGGCGGGACCTCCGGGTCGGGGACGTCGTGGGCGGCGCGGGTCCACAGCGCCTCGACGCGGGCGTGCCGGAACATCTCGCGGACGCGTTCGGTGCCGTTCCTGGCGGGTTCGCGGGCGCGCTCCTCCATCCCGCGCACGGCCTGGGCGAGGAGGCGGGCGGCGACGATCTCGGCGAGGTCGTCCACGGGGACGGTGAGGGAGGCGGCGAGGGTGGTGGACATGCCGCGGTAGCCGATGCCGGAGGGGGCGTGGCTGGACCGCTCGACGCCCTTGTTGATGAAGCTCTCGGCGAACGACTGGTAGTCGTCCTGGGAGCCGCCGGACTGGGCGGGCAGTTCGGTGCCGACGAGGGACATCACCAGGGCGGTGATGGAGCGGCGCAGGTCCTCCCGGCGGATGACGGTGGGCTTGCTGAAGAGGAACGCGGTCTGCACGGTGGAGGCGCGCAGCCGTACGACCGTGTCGGCGGGGTAGCGGACGCTGATCCGGGAGCGGTGCTCGACGTCGCCCACGGCGGCGTCGGCGCTCGGCATGTTCTGGTCGTCGACGAGGCGGGAGATGTCCACGAGGGCGCGGGCGCCGTTGAGTTCGGCCTCCCGGCCGCCGCCGGCCTCCGGCGGGAACGCGGACGGCATGACGACCAGGGGGTAGATCTTCACGCCGGGGACGCCCGCGTTGCGGAACTCGTGCCCGATGAGGTGGAGGAAGTCGTGGTAGATGCCCGCTCCGGTGCCGCCCGCGACGGAGAAGGCGACGAAGACGTCGCAGCCCCGGATGCGTCCGCCGCCGAGCCGCTGGAGGTCGCCCGCGCTGGTGCCGATGGCGCTGACGGCGGCGCGCAGCGGGCGCAGGACGGGTTCGAGGCCGCCGCGGAGGGTGGCGAACAGGGCGGCCCGGCCGACGGTGGGGAGCTGTCCGGCGCCGTTGTAGAGGGGGGCGACGCGGGGCTGGCGGACGTCCGGGGGCAGCCAGTCGCGGGTCTCCTCGTGGAGGGCGACGCGCAGCATCCGGGTCACGTCGGGCGAGCTCTCGAACTCGGCGGGCAGCAGGTCGCTCACCACGTGGGTGGTACGCGCGTACGCGGCGGCCTCGGAGCCCCTGCCGCTGTACTGCGGGTGCCACTTCAGGTCGCCCTCGCTGAAGTCGGCGTACACGAACTGCAGGCAGTCGGGCAGCTGGTACGGGGCGCGGCGCCCGCCGTCCACGAGGCGGGTGCCGTCGGGGCCGCACAGTTCGCGGCGCAGGCTCCGTTCGAGTTCGGCGCCGATCCGGCCGCCGGTGCCGCCCAGGCCGACGAAGAGCATGGGCTGGTAGATCTTCATGAGGTCTCCCCTCGGGACGCGGGCGCCCCGTCGTGCGGTGCTGCGTCAGAAGTTCGGGTCCCACGAGCCGGCGCCGGTGCGGCGGTCGTCGTGCCCGCCGTCCGTGCCGCCCTCGCCGCCGGTGCCGCGGGGGCCGCCGGGGCCGTTCGTGCCGCCGTCGCGGCGGCCGTGCCGGCTGCGGTCGTCGCGGTGGTCCCGGTCGTCGCGGGACCAGCCGCCGGGCTCGTCGTCGGCGGGGCGGCGGGGCGGGGGCGCGGTGCGGCCGAGGCGCAGCCGGTCGCGCCAGGAGCCGCGCGGGGCGCCGCCACCGCCCGGCCGGTACCGGCCCCCGGCCCGGTGGTCGCCGGCGCCGTGGTCGCCGCTCCCGTAGGGGTCGGTCCGGTGGTCGCCGGTCCCGTAGGGGTCGGTCCCGTACGGGTCGGTCCCGCGGTCGCCGCGGAGCCCGCCCCCGTCGGTGCGGCCGCCGTCGGTACGGCCGCCGTCGGTACGGCCGCCGGGGGCGCGGCCCGCGCTGCGGCGGTCGTGCACGGCGACGTCGAGGCCGTCGTCGAGACCGGCCGCGGCGCCGTCCCGTACGGGCAGTTCGGGGCCGCCGTGCGGGCGCAGCCGCAGTTCGCCGCCGCGGGTGGCGATCAGTTCGTGGGCGCCGTGCGCACCCGGCCTGCCGCGCTGGAGCGTGGGCGCGGTGCCGAGTCCCTGCTCCACGGTGAACGGGAACCGGCCGCGGACGCTCTGCCCGTGCCGCACCGTGAGCCGGTCCAGGACGTGCCCGTCGCGCAGGAGTTCCAGCTCGACGCCGGTCAGGTCGAGGCGCGCGCGCACGGCCCGCAGGCGCAGGGCGGCGAAGGCGCCGAGCAGCAGCACGGCGGCGGCGCCCGCGGCGAGCGCGGGCCACCAGCGTTCGGGCCAGCCGGGGCGCTCCTCGACCCGGACGACGAGGAAGGCCTCCGTGAGGGGCCGGTCCGGGGCGCCCGCGTCCACGGCGGTGATCTTCCCGCCGATCTCGCCGAGCGCCGTGCCGGCGCCGACGGTGAGGGTGAACGGCGTCTCGCGGCGGCTGCCCGGCGGGACGGTGACGGCGGCCGGGTCGACGCGCAGTTCGGTGCCCGGCGCCTGGTCGGACAGGGTGAGGCGCAGGGTGTGGGGAGCGCTGTCGTTGTTGGTGACGGAGAGGGTGCCGCGGACCGTGTCGCCGGGGTGGACCGTCGTACGGTCCACGGTGAGGCCGGCGACGACGGCCGGTGCCCGCTCGCCGGTGCGGGCGTTGAGCGGGCGCAGGTCGGAGGTGACGCCGGGCGCCTCCATGCGGGTGGTGAGCCGCAGCGCGCCGGTCGCCCCGGCCGGGACGGTGACGGTGCCGGTGAACCGCACGTCGGACGCGGTGCGGTCGGGGGCGCGGCCGTCGTCGGCGAGGGTGAAGCCGACCGGGTCGAAGCCGTCCCCGGCGAGCTGCCCGGTCACCTTGATCCCGGTGAGCAGCGCGGGGTCGGTGATGTACACGCCCCGGCGGGTCTGCATGCGGACCTCCACGACGGCCCGCTCGCCGGGGCGCGGGGAGGCCGGGTCGAGGACGACGGAGGAGCGCAGCCGGCCCTGCCAGATGGCGCGGACGGCGACCTCGCGGCCCCGGTGGCCCTCGGGTGCCTCGACGCGGGCGCGCCAGCGGCCCGGCAGCGGGTCGCTGACGCGCAGCGCCTCGACGGGGCCGTCCCGCCCGCTGAGTTCGAAGCCGGACCCGTCGAAGGTGCCGCTGGTGGGCACCTTGCGGCCGCGCGGGTCGTAGTAGGTGACGGTGACCTCCGGATCGTGCTTGCTGACGGTGATGGAGCCGTCGGTGGCGATCGGCGGGATCGTCACGTACAGGTCGGCGGGCGGCCGCTTGGAGTCGCCGGGGGTGATGCCGGCGCAGCGGGCCGCGGCGAAGGTCTCCTGGAACGCCTTGTCGATGCCGGTCGAGTCGGCGACGACCCGCATGCGGGGGGTGGCGGAGGGCCGGTCGGCGCAGCCGCCCCGGTAGCCGCCCTCGGCCATGGCGGTGAGGGTGGCGCGGTCGATGCCGGTGCCGAAGCCGAGCGGCCAGATCTGGACGTTCTCGCGGCGGGCGCGGGCGAGTTCGTCGGCGAGCCGCTTCACGCCGTTGGCCTTGCGGCTCTCCCGGTCGGTGCCGTACTCGGGGCTGTCCTCCACGTCGAGGCGGCCGTCGGTGAGGAGGAAGACGACCTTGGGCGTGGCCGGCTGGTCCCGCTCGGTGAGCCGGGTGACGGCCTGGCGGACGGCGGCCGGGAAGTCCGTGCCGGGGCCGACGCGCGCCTGGTCGCGGCGGCCGAGCTGCTGCACGCAGTCGCTGAGGCGCTGGCGGCCCGCGGCGTCGGCGACGGTGAGCGGGCACACCTCCCGCACCGGGGACTGGCCGGGCTTCTCGGAGCTGCCGAAGCCGATGACGGTGGCGCGGGAGCGCTCGGAGATCTCGCCCTGGGCGAGGAGCGAGGCGGCCTCCACCTCGCGCGCCAGGTCCTCGTCGGACAGGCTGTCGGACTGGTCGACGACGATGGCGAAGTCGACGGGGTCGGCGCCCTCGGGCGGCGCCGAGGGGGCGCTCGCCGCGGCGGGAGCGGTGGCGGGCGCGCCGGGCGGGGCCGGGGCCAGGACCACGAGGCCGAGGGCCACCGCGAGGGCGGCGGCCCGCAGCGCCCGCCCGGTCCGCACGGTCCGTGCGCCCGGTCCGGTCCACGCGGCCGGTCCGGTCCGTGCGTTCGGCCCGGTCCGTGCGTTCGGCCCGGTCCGTACGGCGCGTACGGTGTGTGCGGTCCGCCGTACGGCCTGGCCCGCCCGCCGTACGGCCTGGCCGGTGCGCTGTACGGCCCGGCCGGTCCGTCGTGCGGCTCGTCCCGCCCGTGCGGTCCGGCCGGTGCTGGTCTGTCTCATGTCTTCGGTCACCACAGTTCGCTCAGAAGGGCAAGCCCCGCGCCGAGGACCAGGCAGAGGACGCCCGCGCGCAGCCAGCGGTACTTGGCGGCCAGGACCTGTCCGTGGACGCTGGCCTGGTCGAGGAGCCAGGAGGTCGTGTCGGCCCCGGCCTCGGCTATCCGGTCGAGGAGCGCTCCGGCGGGGGCGCCGGACACGAGGTCCCGCAGCAGCGTGCGGTCCGCGCCGATGCGGGTGCGGGGCAGGACGACCCCGACGAGCATCAGCATCCCGGCGCCCCACAGGACGCCGGCGACGGCGAGCAGGACGGCGGCCGCGCCCCGCGCGCCGAGCGGGGCGGGATCACGGGTGAAGACGACGGCGAGGAAGGCGAGCGCGCCGGAGAGCAGGATCGCCGCCTTCGTGTCGGCGCGGCCTATGTCCTCGCGAACGCCGCTGAGCAGCCGCTCCGCGAGGGCGCGGACCTCCTCGGGGGACGCCGGGGCGGGGCTCATTCGTCGTCCCAGTCGTCGAAGTCGGCGCTGGGCGGGGCGGCCGGGGCCGCCGGGGGGCGGCGGGACGCGGAACCGTACGCGGCGTCGTCGCCGTACCGGTCGCCGTACCGGTCGTCCGGGTCACGGGGGGTGTCACGCCAGGCGGCGCCGTCCCGGCCGGCGCCGGGGCCGCCGGGCCGGCCGCTCCCCCGGCCGGCGTCGTCCCGCTCCCTGTCCCAGCGCCGCTCCCGGTCGCCTCGCCGCTCCTCCCCGTCCCAGCCCCGCCCGCCGTCCCGCTCGCCGTCCCGGCGCCGCTCCCGGTCCCGTTCCCGCTCCCACTCGCCGGCGGACTGGACGTTCGTCGGCTCGCGGACGCGGCGCGGGTCGTCGTCCGGCACCGGGGCGGCCGGGCGGCGGCGGTCGGAGGGCTCGTCCTCCCAGGGCGGCCGCACCGGCTCGGCGGACGGGCCGCCGCCGGTGAGCGCGGCGCGGGGGCCGGGGCGCGGCAGGTCCAGGACCCGGTCGGCGACGCCGCCGAGGACGCCTCCGCTGCTGCTGCGCAGGTGCTCCAGGACCTGGTAGGTCATCTGGTCCAGGTCGTGGCGTTCGATGACGCCGGTGTCGATGAGCCGGTGGAGCACGGCGAGGAAGTCGGCCTTGCCCTCCCGCTCCTCCGCGAGGAGCTGGCGGCGGATCTCCCACTGCTGGTCGGGGTTGGCCGCCATGTGGTGGGCGATCTGGGCGAACTCGCCCTGCCGGAGCATGTCCTGGAGCTCCCGCGCCCGGTCGGCGAGGATCTGCCGGTCGTAGGCGTCCTTGCGCCGCTCCCGTTCGGCGACGCGCCGGTCCACGCCCATGCCGACGAGGGTGCGGTCGGCCTCGGCGAGCTGGCCCTTCACGTCGCTGTCGAGGTGGAAGAAGACGAGGACGCGGCAGCGCAGCCCCAGGTCGCGGCCGATGTGCAGCCGGCCGGCGGCCAGTTCCTCGCGCACGGCCTCGTCGGCGCGCTGCGCCTCGGTGATGCCGAACCGCCGGGACACGGCCCGCAGCCCGTCCAGGAGGTCGCCGCGCAGGAGTTCCGCGACGTCCCACACCTGGCGCTGCACGACGAGGTACGGGTCCTCGACCTCCCAGTGGACCTCCGCGTCGGCGTGGAACGACACCCCGTCGCCGGCGGCCGGCAGTTCGAGCGCGAAGTCGGTGATGTTGCGGCCGAGCAGCACCTGGAAGACGGTGTAGGGGCTGCCGAAGAGGGGCGTGCCGTAGTCCTCCTTGCGGTCGGGCCACATCACGCGGTGGCCGCCGTTGCGGTAGAGGAGGACGGCGGCGACGCGTCCGCTGACGCGCCGGTACGGCGGCGGGGTCTCGCGCAGCAGGGGGCCGCGGGGCCGGGCGCCGGCCCCGTCGCGGTCGGGCCCGGCGTCGGCGAGGGGGTCGTACGGGGTGGGCCCGGGGTTCATCGTCCGGCTCCTTCCGCCACGGCGTCCCACATGCGGCCGGCCGCGGTCCTGTCCAGGGGCTTGTCCCGGTCGCGTACGAGCCCCGTGAGCAGGCCGCGCAACCGGTCGCGGTCCCGTGGGGTGGTGGCGAGCAGCGGCAGGAAGCCGCAGACCAGCCGGAGGGTCTCCGGGTCGCGGGCGGCGCGCCGCACCAGGGAGGTGAGGCCGTCGAGCGCGGGCCCCCCGGAGCGGGGGGTGCCGAGGGCCGCCCGGACCAGCGCGGCCAGTGGGGCCGCGAGGCCGGGGCGGGTGGCGAGCACCGCGAGCAGCAGGGGCCGGGCGCCGTGCGGTTCCAGCTCGGGGACCTCGGTGAGGCCCCACAGATGGGTGGTGCGCATGGTGAGGGTGCCGATGGCGGTGAGGAGCGCCAGGTCGGCGAGGGGGCGCCGGCCGTCGCCGAGCCAGTGGCCGAGGCGGTCGGCGACGGTCTCGGGCTCGGCGGAGGCGAGCAGCCGCATGGCACTGAAGGAGGCGGCGGCGAGCACGTCCGGGTCGGCGCCGTCGCCGGACCGCGCGACGGCGCCGAGCGCGTCGAGGGACGAGCGGACGGACCCGGCGGGCAGGACGTATCCGTGGGCGAGGACGGCGGTGTCGAGGAGCGCGGCGTCGCCGCCGCGGGCCCAGTCGCGCAAGGTCGCGGCGACGGCCGGCTGGACGCGCGGCTCGCGGGCGGCCTCGGCCAGCGCGGTGGCGGCGGCCATGCGCGGGACGCGGCCGTCGAGGGCGGCGAGGGGGCGGACGAGCTCGCCGAAGCCGTACACCCAGTCCCAGGAGCACAGCACCCCGGCGGCGACGGAGGCGCGGACCCACACCTCGGGGCGCGGGTCGTCGCACAGGCCGCGCAGCCAGCGGGCGACGGGGCCGCGGACGTTGTGGTGGCCGTGCCACACCTCGCGCAGCACGGCGGTGGCGAGGGCGTCGCCCTGGAAGCGGATGACGCGGGCGGGCACGCGGGCGGCGCCCAGGTCGATCTCGCCGTCCTCGACGACGGAGCGGGCGAGGACGGGCCGGTTGTCGGCATGGGTGCCGAACAGGCGGCGCCCGACGGGCCGCTCGGGGTCGAGGGTGACGGCGAGTTCCCAGGTGAGCAGTTCGGCGGCCTCGGCGGTGAGGCTGTACGCGGAGCCGTTGAACACGGCGACGGCGATGCGCAGGGCGGCGGCGTTCAGGGCGGGCAGCGCCTCGGGGAGCCTGCCGGGCCGGTCGGCTCCGGCGAACCAGGCGCGGGCCTGGGCACGGACGAAGGTGCCGCAGTCCCGCAGGAGTTCGTCGTGGGTGAGCTCGCCCTTCTGGTGGCGGGCGAGGTGGTCGGCGAGCCGGGCGGCCTCGCGGGGCCGCAGCTCGTCCAGGCCGAGGGCGCCGACGACCTCCTCGTGGGCGGCGAGGGCGCGGGCCGCGTCGAGGGCGCCGTCGGGTTCGCCGCGCAGCAGGGTGCGCAGATGGCGGTGGAGGACCTCGGCGGGCGGCGGGGGCGGGCAGGGGACGCCGTAGCGGCCCTGGAGGAGCCGGTCGGCGAGGTCGCCGCTCTCGACGAGGACCACGCCGTACGAGCCCTTGGCGCGCAACTGGCCGCTGAACCGGTCGAGGTGCAGTTCGGTGAGGCGGCGCCGTCCCTCGGGCGCGGCCCGGTCGTCGTCGCCGGGCTCCGGGTCGGTGCCGTGCTCGGGCGGGAGCTCCAGCAGGTAGCCGTGGCCGGGCTGGACGGTGTCGTCGGCGAGCGTGTGGACCGGGGTGGCCGGGTCGAGGCGGGTGACGTGGTCGTCGGTGAGCTCGGAGAGCAGGGCGAGGGCGGTGGCGGTGCGTCCGCTGCCGGGTTCGCCGGTGAGGACGAGGACGCCGCAGGAGCGCAGCAGGCGCTTCATCCGCTGGTAGCCGGCGGTCTCGCAGTAGACGTCGGCGAGGGCGGCCAGGGTCTCCCGCGGCACGGCGCCCTGCACGGCGGGCGGCCCGGAGTCGACCCAGAACTGGTTGATGAAGGTGTTGTCCTCGAACACCTGGCCGTCGCCGCGGAAGTCGTAGCGGCGTTCGGCGCGGCCGTGCTCGAAGGTGGCGCGGGCGGCGTGGGCGGTGCCGGCGCCCCCGGTGCCGCCGGAGGCGCCGAGCGGGTTGCTGCCCGCGTGGTCGAAGGGGTTGGGCGGGGCCTCGGGCTCCCGGTCGCCGTCGCCGTCCCGGCCGGGCTGGTCCCTGGCGCCGTCGCGGTGCCGGTCGCGCGCGGCGTCCCGGTCCCGGTCGCGCGCGGCGTCGCGGTCCCGGTCGCGCGCGTGGTCGCGGTCCCGGTCGCGCGCGGCGTCCCGGTCCCGGTCGTGGGGCTGGTCGGCGGAGGCGGCGGCGCCGTCGCGGTGGTCGTACCGGGCCGCGTCGTCGTGGTCGCTCACGCGCGCTCGCCCCCGTCACGGTCCTTGCGGATGCCGGTGAACCCGCCGTTGATGGTGTTGCCCTCGAAGACCTGGAGGTCGCCCCCCGCGCGGTAGCGGCGTACCGCGGTGGGGGGCGCCTCGGCGGTGCGAGGCGGTGGGCCGCCCCCCGTTGACGGCCCACCGCCGGTCGGTGCGGCACCGGGCCGGTCGCCCGCGGTGCCGGAGGGGTCCCCGCCGGGGTCACCCGGCAGGGGGGGTGCGGGGCGCTTGGGGATGTGGAACCAGGCGGTCTCGTCGGTCTCCTTGGCGCTGACGCGGGCGGGCCGGTAGTGGGCGGGCTCGACGTACCGGCCGCCCTCGGAGACGACGTTGTCGTACAGCCAGCCCGAGACGACGACGAGCAGGTCGGCGTCGGTCGCGCGGGCCATGACGGCCTTGGCGGTGGCGCTGTCGCACAGGCGGCAGGCCAGGTCGACGGCGCGGCCGACGAGCCCCGCGCCGTCGTCCAGGACCAGGCCCGCGTTCATCCCGACGCGCAGCCGCAGCCGGGGGTCGCGGCCGGCGTTGTGCTCCCGCAGGCTCTCGTACAGCGTGTCGAGCCAGCGGCCGACCATGAGGGTGGGCGGGACGTCGGGGCGCAGGGCGGCCAGGATGCCGTCGCCCCGGTCCTCCTGGTGGATCTGGCCGGGCTCGACGCCGATCGAGGCGTAGGCCTCGCCGAACGCCCCGTACATGGCGGAGCGCATACGCGTCTTCGCGGCCATGTCGAGGGTGCCGGAGGCGCAGGCGTCTGCGTAGACGACCAGTCGGTGGATGGCTCCCGCACTGCTCACTCGGACTCCCTGGGTGCCGTGGTGTTCCGTGGTGCTGCTGCTCTGGGGGTGGTGCTCTGGTACTGCTCGGGTCCTGCCGGGTAGTGCTCGGGTCCCGCTCGTGGCGCTGCTCGTGGCGCTGCCGCTGTGGTGCCGGTGCGGCCGGTGCGCCGCCGCGCCGGTGCCGGTGCCCGGGCGCCGGTGGCGGTGGTGCGTCCGGCCCGGTGCCGGCGGTGCCGGGGCGGGACACGGGCGCCGTCGGTGCCGGGGTGGCGCCCCGGCCTTCCCACCGGTACCGGGCGGTGCCGTGTGGTGGTGCCTCGTGGTGCGGATGGGTCGTGGTGCGGACGGTTCGCGGTGCCGGGGTCCCCTGGCGCCGGTGCGTTGTGGTCGCGGTGCCTTGTGGCGCCGGTGCCGTGGGTGACAGGTCAAGCCTCGCCGTCCCGGGCGGCGGGCGATGTAGCCGTTTACACACCCGGCGGAGATTTCTCCGCGGGTCCCGCCGGGCGCGGCGCGCGGCCCTGGGCGAGGTGGAGGAGGGCCTTCATGTCGGTGACGACGACCTGGCGCTGACCGGTGCGGACCACGTGCTGGTCGCGCAGTTGGCGCAGGGCCTTGGCGACGGCTTCGCGGGTCGCGCCGATGGCGGCGGCCAGGTCGTGCTGGGGCAGGGGGATCTCCAGGACCGTGCCGTGCGGGCCGGGGCTCCCGGCGCGCTCGGCCAGTTCCGCCAGGCGGGCGGAGAGGCGCTGGAGGACGGTTTCGGAGGCGAGGGAGCGGCGCTCCACGTCGGCGCTGCGCAGCCGGGTGCTGAGCTGCCGCATGATCAGTGAGGTGGCGTGCGGGCGGGCGGCGAGGAAGCGGCGGAACCGGTCGCCGGGGACCGAGACGGCCCGGACCCGGCCGAGCGCCGTGACGGTGGCGCTGCGCGGGCCCTGGTCGACGGCGGCGAGGTCGCCGACGACCTCGCCCGCGCCGCGCAGGGCGAGGATGAGGCGCGTGCCGCGCTCGGTGCTGACGGAGACGACGGCCCAGCCGGAGAGCAGGGCCAGGACGTAGGCGGAGGTGTCGCGCTCCCGGATCATGACGGTGCCGGGTTCGTAGACACGGGGGACGCCCTCGGCGAGGAGGGCACGGCGGTCCTGGGCGGAGAGGGCTTCGAGGAAGGAGCGGTCCTGGCCGAAAAGACTCATTCCGCTCCCTTCCCCCGCGCGTCGTACACCCGAACGGACAGCCTCGCGTTCGGTTGGTTCGTCTGGACGTTCGGGCCCCGTTCGATCAGAGCGGCGCCTCAACTGGCCTTGCTACGTGTGTGGTTGACGTTGCGTCACTGCTTTGGGGTGAAGACGCTAGGGGGTCTGTTCCAGCCCGTCAACACGGCTGGAAGCGCACCCGGCGCACACTTCCCCTATGTGCGCCCCCGTACCACCGGCCCTGCTGCGCGTCCGCCCCCGCGCGCCGCGGGTGCGCCCCTGGTCGGCGGCTGGAAGCGCGGTGAGGCCGCGCGACCGGGCGGTGCGGACCGGGCGGGCGGACGGCGCGGACCGGGCGGGCGGACGGGCGGTGCGGCGGGTCCGGACGGGCAACGGGTACGGACGGTAAAACCCGTGGCCAGTGCCGGGCGCCCGCCCGGATACTGACCGGGTGTTCCTGACGATCAGCACGACCGGTACCCCCGACCGCCCCGCGACCGACCTCGGCTTCCTGCTGCACAAGCATCCCGGCAGGGCGCAGGCGTTCTCGACCTCCCACGGCACGGCCCACGTCCTCTACCCCGAGGCGACGGCCGAGCGGTGCACGGCCGCGTTGCTGCTGGAGGTCGATCCGGTCGCGCTGGTGCGCCGGAGCAGGGGCGGGCGCGACCAGGGCCGGGGCCCGGACACCGCGCTCGCGCAGTACGTCAACGACCGCCCGTACGCCGCGTCCTCGCTGCTCGCCGTCGCGCTGGGCGGCGTCTTCTCCAGCGCGCTGGCCGGCCGGTGCGCCGCCCGTCCCGAACTGGCCGCGACCGCACTGCCGTTGCGCGTGGAGGTGCCGGCGGTGCCCGCGCGGGGCGGCGCCGGCCTGGTGCGCCGGCTGTTCGAGCCGCTGGGCTGGGCGGTGACCGCCGAGCCGGTGCCGCTCGACGAGCGGTTCCCCGAGTGGGGGGACTCCCGGTACGTCCGGCTCGTCCTCGACGGCGAGCTGCGCCTCGCCGACGCGCTGCGCCATCTGTACGTGCTGCTGCCGGTGCTGGACGACGCCAAGCACTACTGGGTCTCGCCCGACGAGGTGGACAAGCTGCTGCGGGTCGGCGAGGGCTGGCTGCCGGACCACCCGGAGCAGCGGCTGATCGCCCACCGCTACCTGTCGCGGCGCCGTTCCCTGACGCGGGTGGCCGAGGAGCGCCTGGAGCTGGCGCGGCTGGCCGCCGCCGACGACGCGGAGGCCGAGGAGCTGGACAACGCCGTGGACGAGGACGCCGACACCGAGGAGCGGCCCGTGCCGCTGGCGGTGCGGCGCCGCGAGGCGATCCTCGCCGCGCTGCGGGCGGCCGGCGCGAGCCGCGTCCTCGACCTGGGCTGCGGGCAGGGCCAGCTCGTCCAGGAGCTGCTGAAGGACCCGCGCTTCACGGAGGTCGTCGGCGTGGACGTGTCCGTACGGGCGCTGACCCTCGCCGCGCGGCGGCTGCGGCTGGACCGGATGGGCGAGCGGCAGGCGTCCCGCGTACGGCTCGTGCAGGGCTCCCTGGTGTACACGGACAAGCGGCTGGCGGGGTACGACGCGGCGGTGCTCAGCGAGGTCGTCGAGCACGTGGACCCGCCGCGGCTGCCCGCCCTGGAGTACGCGGTGTTCGGCGCCGCACGGCCCGGCACGGTGCTCGTGACGACGCCGAACGCCGAGTACAACGTCCGCTGGGAGTCGCTGCCCGCCGGGCACGTCCGGCACGGCGACCACCGCTTCGAGTGGACGCGCGCCGAGTTCCGCGACTGGGCGCGGGGGGTCGCCGGACGCCACGGGTACGCGGTGGCGTTCACGCCCGTCGGGCCTGAGGACCCGGAGGTCGGACCGCCCACGCAGATGGCCGTCTTCACGGCCGCGGACGGCCCCGTACAGAAGGCCGCGTCCGCGCCCGCACCCGCCGCGCACCGCGCCGCCCCGGACGCCGCGCCGACCGAGAAGGAGGAGAAGGCCGCATGACCGGCACCACCGCCGTCACGGAGCCCGCCGCCGAGCGGACCCGCACACTGCCCGTCACCGACCTGTCCCTCGTGGTCCTCGTCGGTGCGACCGGCTCCGGCAAGTCGACGTTCGCCCGGCGGCACTTCAAGCCGACCGAGGTCGTCTCCTCCGACTTCTGCCGCGGCCTCGTCTCCGACGACGAGAACGACCAGAGCGCCAGCCGCGACGCGTTCGACGTCCTCCACTACATCGCGGGCAAGCGGCTCGCCGCCGGCCGGCTCACCGTCGTGGACGCGACCAACGTGCAGCCCGAGGCCCGCCGTCAGCTGGTCCGGCTCGCCCGCGAGCACGACGTGCTGCCCATCGCGATCGTCCTCGACGTGCCCGAGGAGGTGTGCGCGGCCCGCAACGCCGCCCGCCCCGACCGGGCGGACATGCCCCGGCACGTCATCCGCCGCCACCGCTCCGAGCTGCGGCGGTCCCTGCGCGGCCTGGAGCGCGAGGGTTTCCGGAAGGTGCACGTGCTGCGCGGCACCGAGGAGATCGAGGCCGCCGAGGTCGTCCTGGAGAAGCGGTACAACGACCTGCGGCACCTGACCGGCCCGTTCGACATCGTGGGCGACATCCACGGCTGCTCGGCCGAGCTGGAGGCGCTGCTCGCGAAGCTCGGCTACGTCGACGGCCGGCACCCCGAGGGCCGTACCGCCGTCTTCGTCGGCGACCTCGTCGACCGGGGCCCGGACAGCCCCGGCGTGCTCCGGCGCGTCATGGGCATGGTCGAGTCGGGGGACGCGCTGTGCGTGCCGGGCAACCACGAGAACAAGCTGGCGCGCTGGCTGGCCGGCCGCAGCGTGCGGCACAGCCACGGCCTCGCCGAGACGGTCGAGCAGCTCGGGCGGGAGGACGACGCCTTCCGCCTGCGGGTGCGGGCGTTCATCGACGGACTCGTCAGCCACTACGTCCTCGACGGTGGGCGGCTCGTCGTGTGCCACGCCGGGCTGCCGGAGAAGTACCACGGCCGCACCTCGGGCCGCGTCCGCTCGCACGCCCTGTACGGCGAGACGACCGGCGAGACCGACGAGTACGGCCTGCCCGTGCGCCACCCGTGGGCGGAGGAGTACCGGGGCCGTGCCACCGTCGTGTACGGGCACACCCCCGTGCCGGACACCTCGTGGGTCAACAACACCATCTGCCTGGACACCGGTGCCGTGTTCGGCGGGCGGCTGACCGCCCTGCGCTGGCCCGAGCGGGAACTGGTGGACGTGCCCGCCGAGCGGGTCTGGTACGAGCCGGCCCGGCCGCTCGCCACCGACGCCCCCGGCGGCCACCAGGGCCGCCCCCTCGACCTGGCCGACGTGCACGGCCGCCGCGTGGTGGAGACCCGGCACGCCGGGAACGTCACCGTGCGGGAGGAGAACGCGGCGGCGGCCCTGGAGGTGATGAGCCGCTTCGCCGTGGACCCGCGTCTCGTGCCGTACCTGCCGCCGACGATGGCGCCGACGCCCACGTCCGGTCTCGACGGGTTCCTGGAGCACCCGGCGGAGGCGTTCGCCGCGTACGCCGCCGACGGGGTCGCGCGGGTCCTGTGCGAGGAGAAGCACATGGGGTCCCGCGCCGTGGCCCTGGTGTGCCGCGACGCGGCGGCCGCCCGCGAGCGGTTCGGCGTCGACGGCCCCACCGGCTCGCTCTACACCCGCACGGGCCGCCCCTTCTTCCCGGACGGGTCGACGACGGAGGCCGTCCTCGACCGGGTCCGCTCCGCGGTCACGGCCGCCGGACTGTGGGAGGAGCTGGACACGGACTGGCTGCTGCTCGACGCCGAGCTGATGCCGTGGTCGCTGAAGGCCGGAGGGCTGCTGCGCGCGCAGTACGCGGCGGTGGGCGCCGCCGCCGGGGCGTCGCTGCCCGGTGCGACGGCGGCGCTGGAGGCGGTGGCCGCGCGCGGCGTGGACGTGTCCGCGCTGCTGGGGCGGCAGCGGGAACGGGCCGCCGACACGGCCGCGTTCACCGAGGCCTACCGGCGGTACTGCTGGCCCGTCGACGGTCTGGACGGGGTGCGGCTCGCCCCCTTCCAGGTCCTGGCCGCGCGGGGCCGCAGCCTGGCCGGGCTGCCGCACGACGAGCAGCTCGCGCTCGTGGACCGGCTCGTCGCGGCCGACGGCACGGGGCTGCTGCGCGGCACGGGCCGGCTGCTCGTGGACACGGGCGACGAGGCGTCCGTGCGGGCCGGTGTCGACTGGTGGCTGGAGCTGACCGGCCGGGGCGGCGAGGGCATGGTCGTCAAGCCGCTGCGGGCTCTGGCGCGCAGCGGCTCGGGGCGGCTGGTGCAGCCGGGCGTGAAGTGCCGGGGCCGCGAGTACCTGCGGATCGTGTACGGCCCCGAGTACGCCCGCCCGGAGAACCTGCGCCGCCTGCGCTCCCGCTCGCTCGGCCACAAGCGGTCGCTGGCCCTGCGCGAGTACGCCCTCGGCCTGGAGGCGCTGGACCGGCTGGCCGCCGGCGAACCGCTGTGGCGCGTCCACGAACCGGTCTTCGCCGTCCTGGCCCTGGAGTCGGAACCGGTCGACCCGCGCCTGTAGGCCCCCGGGGCCGGCCCCGGGCGGCGGGTCCCGCCGGTCGGGGGCCGGCCCCGGAGCCCGTACGGGCGCCCGCGCCGCACGTGGGGCCCCGCGCCGCACGTGGGGCCCGCGGGGCCGGTACGGGCTCCGGAGGGAGCGGGCGCACGCCGGTCACCCGGATGAGCGCCCCGGGGGGCGGGGCGGCCGTCCGGTGCCTAGGTTCGACGCGTCCCCCCACGTTTCCCTCGCCCGGCGCGGCGCCACCTCCTGTCCGCGCGGGCGGGGCGCCCTGTGAGAGTGAGGTACCTGCCGATGCGACCGATGCGCAGGAACGCGATAGCCGTGCTCGGCCTGCTGTCCTTGACGGCGGTCACCGCCGGCTGCGGTACGGGCGGCGACGCCGGATCCGCCCCGCGACCGAGCGGAGGCCGCAGGCCGCCCCGCAGTACGACGGACCGGAGGACGCCTTCTACGCCTATCCCGACCAGTCCGTCATCGCCAAGGCCGCGCCCGGGGAGATCCTGAGGTCCCAGAAGGTCCCGGCGCCCCCCTCGTCCCTGCTGGGCTCCGCCGCGTCCCGCGCGGAACGCATCATGTACCGCACCGAGGACCAGCGCGGCAGGCCCGTCGCGGCGACGGGGTTCCTCGTACTGCCGAAGACGCCTCCCGAGGGCGAGGACGGCTGGCCGGTGATCTCCTGGGCCCACGGTACGACCGGGGTGGGGCCCGCGTGCGCGCCGTCGCGGTCCGCCAACCTCGGCGGGATGACCCCCTTCCTCACGAAGTGGCTGCGCGAGGGCTACGCCGTCGTCGCCGCCGACTACCCCGGCCTCGGCCCCGACGGGAAGCTCCACGACTACCTCCACCTGGACGCGCAGGGCAGCTCCGTCGCCCACGCCGCCCTGGCGGCGCGCAACGCCGACCGGAAGTCGGTGGGCACGAAGTGGTTCGCCGCCGGGATCTCCCAGGGCGGGCAGGCCGCCCTGGGCGCCGGCGAGCAGGCGGCCGAGGCGAAGGGCATGCGCTTCCTCGGCACCGCGGCGTTCGCGCCCGGCGCCCACTTCCCCGCAACGCTGCGGAAGGCGGTGGAGCAGCAGGCGAGCGGCGTGTCCCTCACCGGGATGCGCGGACTGCTCGCCTACATCGCCGTCGGCGCCCACACCTACGACCCGGAGAACATCGCGTACGAGGACATCCTCTCCCCCGCCCTCGCCGAGGAGATGGCCCGGCCGGCCGTGCACAACCTCTGCCTGGACGAGATCGACGCGTACTTCGCCCTCTTCGCCCCGGAGAAGGAGGCCAAGACGGTCAACCCGGACTGGGAGACGAGGAACCCGGCGGTCAGGAAGTTCCTGGACGCCATGAACCCGGCGCAGAGGACGTCGTCCGGCCCGGTCTTCGTCATGCAGGGTGAGAGCGACGTGGTCGTCACCCCGGACAGCACGCGGCAGCTGATCGCCGAACTGTGCGCCAAGGAGGACGTCGTCGACTGGAAGTGGTACCCCGGGGTGGGCCACGTGGACGTCGCGATCGCCGGCCTCGAGGACCTCGGCACCTGGATGAAGGCACGGCTGAAGAACACCCAGCCCACCAACCGCTGCCAACCGGCCGGCCCCTCCAAGTAGCCCCGGTCCCGGCCGGATCGGGGCCCGGCACCCGCTTCGGGCGATGCGGACAGCGGGTGTCGGTGGCGGGGGTCATACTCGTGTCGCGGTGCCGTCGGGGTGCCGCGGTACGAGGGGAGAGCAACATGGCCGAGGTGCTGGTGTTCCACCACGGGCACGGGCTGACCGACGGGGTCCGCGCGTTCGCCGAGCGGCTGCGGCGGGCCGGGCACACCGTCCATGTCCCGGACCTCTTCGAGGGCCGGGTCTTCGACCGTCTCGAGGAGGGCGTCGCCCACGCGGAGGGCATCGGCTTCGGCACCCTCGTCGAGCGGGGGACCGCCGCCGCCGAGGAACTGCCCGCCGACCTCGTCTACCTCGGTTTCTCGCTGGGTGTCCTGCCCGCGCAGAAGCTGGCCCAGACCCGCCCCGGCGCGAGGGGCGCTCTGCTCGTGGAGGCGTGCCTCCCCGTCGCCGAGTTCGGCGGTGCCTGGCCCGACGGCGTGCCGGTACAGGTCCACGGGATGGACGCCGACCCGTTCTTCGCCGGGGAGGGCGATGTGGACGCGGCTCGCGCGCTCGTCGACGCGGCGGCGGACGCCGAGCTGTTCCTCTACCCCGGCGACAGGCACCTGTTCACGGACCGCGGCCTGCCCTCGTACGACGAGCAGGCCGCGGCAGACGTCACCCGCCGGGTGATCGAGTTCCTGGACCGCGTCGGGTAGCCCGGTGCGCGCGCCGCGCCGGGGCGCGGTCCGCCGGGGCGGCGCGGGCCGCCGGGGCCGAGCCGGTCAGCCTCGCGGCTCGGGCTTCCAGTCCTGGGCGAGGAGTCCCATCACCACCTCGTCCAGGAACTCGCCCAGCACCCAGGCCGAGGAGCGCAGCAGGCCCTCTTGGACGAAGCCGTTGCGCTCCGCGGCGCGCAGCATGGCGGTGTTGTCCGACAGCGTCTCGATCTGCAGCCGCCGCAGACCGCGCACGACGAAGGCGTAGTGGCACAGCACCGCCACCACGTCGGTGCCGTAGCCCTTGCCGCGTGCGGACGGCAGCAGCCCCAGCCCGATGTGCGCGCATCGGTTGTGGGCGTCGATGCCCCACAGGTTGGCGCTGCCGATCAGGGTGCCGCCCCGTGACTCCACCACGGAGAACCGGACGCGCTCCTCGTCGGTGTCGTCCACCACGAGGCGCGGATCGTTCGAGTCGGGCCCGATGGGCCGCCACGGCGCGGTCTCCACCCGCGCCGCGTACGTCACGTCGTTGAAGAGTTCGGTCCGCAGGACCGGGAGATCGGCAGCGTGCCGGGCCCGCAGCCCGATCTTGTCACCCGTCAGCATGGGGGATTCCTATCCGACCCGGCCGGTCCGCGACAATCGATTATGCGGCCGGCCGGGGCGGTGGGCGGCTCGGGCGCCGCGGCCCGCTCAGTGGAGGCAGAGGCAGAACGGGTGGCCGGCCGGGTCCGCGTAGACCCGCCAGTTCGCGTCCGGGCGCACCCGGTCCGTCCGCTCCAGGACGGTCGCGCCGAGGGCGAGGGCCCGCTTCTCCTCACCGTCGAGATCGTCCACGTCGAAGTCCAGGTGCATCTGCTGCGGACGGTCCCGGCGGGGCCACTCGGGCGGCTGGTAGCCCTCGACCCGCTGGCAGGCCAGGGGTGTCCCCTCGAAGCCCCGCACCTCCACCCAGTCGGGGTCGTCGGGGTCCTCGACCACCCGGCCGCCGAGCAGTTCCGCGTAGAACCCGGCGAGCCGTACCGGGTCCGCGCAGTCCAGCGCCACCGCCTGCAGTTTTCGAATCACTTGCGCCACCCCTCGCTCTTCCGCCGCACACGCGACACGGGCCGTACGGGAGGGTGGTACCCCCCGCCGTGCCGGGCATGCCCGGTGACGCACGGTGTTCCGGGCACGGGCCGGTGACGCACGGCCGGGGCGTGCGCTCCGGATGTGACGTGCCGTGGGCCTCTCGGGCGGCGGCCGTCCCCGGAGCGGGTCGCGCGGTGGTGTCCGACGGGCGGAGCCGGGCGGCCTGCCGCGGGCGCCCCCGTGCGAGGCGCGCTCGCGCCGCGCCGCCCGTCTCGGCGCGCGGGCGGGAAGGGCGGTGCGGGCGGGGGGCGGGGGGCGGGGGGCGGGGCGATCGTGCCTGATCCGCCGGGGCTGCCCGGTCCACCGGGGCGGCCGGGCTACCGGGCTGCCGGGCTGCCGGGCGCCGGTGTGGCAGGCCCCGGTGCGGCATGTCGGCGCCCGGTGGGGCGGGCCAGGCCGGCCGGGGCCCGGTGGCGCAGCGCGGCCGGGCGCCCGGCCGGGCCGGGGCGGGGCGCCGTGCGCCTCGCGGAGCCCGTCGGGTCAGGTCAGCTGGGACTGGACCTGGGAGGAGATCAGCTCCAGGTGGTCCAGGTCGTGCAGGTCGAGGATCTGGAGGTAGATGCGCGAGCTGCCCAGCTCGGCGTAGCGGCCGATCTTGTCGACGACCTCCGCGGGCGAGCCCGCCAGGCCGTTCTCCTTCAGCTCGTCCACCTCCCGGCCGATGGCCGCCGCACGGCGGGCCACCTCCGCGTCGTCCTTGCCGACACAGGCCACCAGGGCGTTGGAGTACACCAGGTCGCCCGGGTCCCGCCCAGCCTCCCGCGCCGCCTCGCGGACCCGGCCGAACTGCGCCTCCGTGTCGGCGAGCGAGGCGAACGGGATGTTGAACTCGTCCGCGTGGCGCGCCGCCAGACGCGGTGTCCGCTTCGCGCCCAGGCCGCCGATCAGGACCGGCACCTTCCGCTGCGCCGGCTTGGGCAGCGCCGGCGAGTCGGCCAGCTGGTAGTACCTGCCGTCGTAGCTGAACGTCTTGCCCGGCTCGGTGGCCCACAGGCCCGTGACGATGTCGAGCTGCTCCTCCAGGCGGCCGAACTTCTCCTTCGGGAAGGGGATCCCGTACGCCGTGTGCTCCGCCTCGAACCAGGCGGCGCCCAGGCCCAGCTCGACCCGGCCGCCGGACATCTGGTCGACCTGGGCGACCTGGATGGCGAGGACGCCGGGCAGTCGGAACGTCGCGGCCGTCATCAGCGTGCCCAGCCGGATGCGCCGGGTCTCACGGGCCAGGCCCGCCAGGGTGATCCAGGCGTCCGTGGGGCCGGGCAGGCCGCTGACGGAGCCCATGTGGAGGTAGTGGTCGGAGCGGAAGAAGGCGTCGAAGCCCAGGTCCTCGGTGGCCTTGGCGACGGTCAGCAGGGTGTCGTAGTCGGCGCCCTGCTGCGGTTCGGTGAAGATGCGCAGATCCATGCCCCCATCCTGCACCGGCCAGCGCGCCGGGCCGGACCGCGACCCCAGGCGGCCTGCGGCGGGCTCGGGGACCCCCGCGGCCGCCGGCCGGCCCCGTGCTCCCGCGGGCCCCGTGCCTCAGGCGCCCGCCGCCGAGTCCGCCGGGCCGGCCGCCGCGGCCCGTTCGGGAGGTCTCGCGCGGTCCGGCTCCGGCAGCCGGCGCAGCATCACCCGGACCCGGTCGCCCGCCTCGTCGGCCGCGTCGATCCCCTCGATGCACTGCCAGTACAGGCTCTCCTCGTCCGTGCCGCACGCCACGCCGACCAGGGCCATGCCCACCTCGGCCAGCAGCCCGCCGAGCCCCTCCAGCGCCTCGCGCAGGTCGAGGACCTCGGAGAGCTGCGAGGCCGACGCCCCGCCCGGCCGCCGCGCCGGGAGCCCGGCCCCCGCGACGCCCCGCCCGCCCGTCTCGCCGAGGCCGCGCGCCTCGCCCCGCAGCTCCTGCGGCCCGAACAGCGCCAGGTGGTCCCCGACCGCCTGGGCGAGGCACTGCGCCCGCCAGGCGGAGGCCATGACCTCCGGCACCGCCCGGCTCTCCGCGAGATCCTTCCGGCTGATGGCGATGAGCCGTTCCGCGTCCATGTCCGCCGCCCCCGTTTCGTACGACTGTCCGCTCACAGATTCACTACCCAGAGTGAAGCCGTCCGAGCCCAAACACCAGGGGAATTCGGAAATCTGTGGACAGGAATCTCAGTGTGGATACCTCCATCACTCCGCAGAGTGACGATCGGGGCGTGCGGCCCGCCCCGGAGGGCGTCCGACGGGGAAGCGCCGCTCGTTCCGGTCGATCTTCGCGGACAGCGCCTGGAGCGGGTCGATCCCCAGCACCCGGCAGAACTGGAGGAGGTAGGCGAGCACGTCGGCGACCTCGTCGGCCACGCGGTGCGCCGCCTCCGGATCGTCCATGACGCGCTCGGCCTCGTCGGGCGTCATCCACTGGAAGATCTCCAGCAGTTCGGCCGCCTCGACGCTGAGCGCCGCCGCCAGGTTCTTCGGGGTGTGGTACGGCTGCCATGCGCGCGAGGCGGCGAACTCGGCCAGCCTGCGCTGCAGTCCCTGTACGTCCGGTTCGGTCACGGCGTCAGGTCTACCACCACCGCCCCGCGTCCCTCGACCGCGCCCCCGCCCCGCCGTCCCCGCGACCCGCCGCCCCGCCCGCCGGCCGGCCCGGACGGCAGGCGGGCGCCTGCGGGCGGGGCGACCTTCAGGCGGGGGCCTTCGGGTGGAACGGACCTTCAGGTGGGGGCGGGCCTTCAGGCGTGCGGGACGGCCGCAGCCGCGGTGCCCTCGACCTCCGTACCGGCGGGCGTCAGGAGGAACACGTTCCGGTCGACCCGGTGCATCGAACTGCCCAGCCCGAAGACCACGCCGCTGCTGAAGTCCAGCACCCTCTTGGCGACGTCGCCCTCGGCGCTGGTCAGGTCCAGCAGCACGGGGATCTGCGCGACGAGGTACTCGGCGACCTCCCGCGCGTCCGCGAAGACCTGGACGCGCAGCACCACCATGCGGCGCTGCGCCCCGGCCTCGGAGTCCTGCGGGATCGTGCCGTGGTCGACCCTGGACGGCCACTCGTCGCGCCCCCGCAGCGGGACGACCTGCGCCAGACCCTCCCACTGCTCGTCGGTGACGTCGTACCTCTCGTACCTACTCATGCGCCCATCCTGGCGCCCCTCACCCGTTCGGCCCAACTCCGACACGGTCCGGCGCCGCAGTGCTCCCGCGGCGTCCGGTCCGGTCGGCGGGCCGGGCCTTCCGTCAGTCCATGGAGGACAGGGGTCCGGTGACGGTCAGTCCGAGTTCGTCGCCCGTGAACGAGACGAACGCGAGCAGGGCGAGGGCCGCGCCGGTCAGGCCGACGTTCTTGAGGAACTGGGTCATCTCGGCCTGCCGGCCGTCCGGCGTGCTCTCCCTCCAGAACGCGTGCATCACCAGCGTCGTCGGGATGAGGAACACGAGGAGCAGCAGCAGTCCGAGGTCGGCCCAGACGCCGAGCAGGACGCTGAGCCCGCCGACGACGAGCAGGACGCCGCTGAGGATGGTGGTGGCCTTGGCCGCGGGCAGTCCCTTGCTCTCCGCGTAGCCGGCCATGTACGGGGTCTTCAGCAGGTGGTTGGCGCCGAAGGCCAGGAACGGAAGGGCGAAGAGGATGCGCCCGACGAGTACGAGGATGTCCATCTGGTCCTCCGCTTCGATCGTTGCACGCGGTGGTTCCCGCTGAACGGCCACGGAGCGGTTCGGTGGCGGAACGGTGGCAGGACAGGCGCCTCACACCAGGATACTTCCGGACGAACAGGCAGCCTCCGGGCGGCGCTCCTACGATGGAGTCATGCGGTTCACGGATCGCGCCGCCGCCGGACGGGAGCTCGCCGAGGCCCTGCGGGGGCTGCGCCGCGACCACCCCGTCGTGCTCGGGCTGCCGCGCGGCGGGGTGCCCGTCGCCGCCGAGGTGGCCTCGGCGCTGGGCGCCCCGCTGGACGTGCTGGTCGTCCGCAAACTGGGCGTGCCGTCCCGGCCCGAGCTCGGTTTCGGGGCGATCGGCGAAGGCGGCGTACGCATCGTCAACGACGCGGTGGTGCGCGCCGCCGGGGTGGGCGCGGAGGCACGGGCGCGGGTGGAGGAGGCCGAGCGGGAGGTGCTTCTGGAGCGCGCGCTGCGCTACCGGCGCGACCGGCCGGGGGTGCCGCTGCGGGGGCGTACGGCCCTGCTCGTGGACGACGGCATCGCGACCGGCTCGACCGCCCTGGCGGCCTGCCGGGTCGCGCGGGCGCAGGGCGCGGCCAGGGTGGTGGTGGCTGTGCCGGTCGCCCCGCCGGAGGCGCTGGCGCTGCTGCGCCGGGAGGCGGACGAGGTGGTGTGCCTGTCGTCGCCGGAGTGGTTCGGGTCCGTGGGGCAGTGGTACGACGACTTCGCGCAGACCTCCGACGAGGAGGTCACCCGGCTGCTGGCCCGGCACGCGCCGCCCCCGTCGCCGTCGCCGTCGCCGTCGCCGGACGACCCGTACTCGGCCCCGCCGGAGGGCGGGGGCTGAGCGGTCCGTGGCGGCACGGGCGTCCCATCCCCTTGCGCGGCCCGCAGGAGGGCCCACAGTGGAAGGGAGGGATGTCCGGTACCGAAGGCACCGGAGCCGACCGTCCGGGAGGCCGTCATGGGGCAGCACGCACCGGCGCGGGGCGCCGAGCAGGACGCCGGTCGCGGCGCGGGGCGCGGGGAGGAACCGCGCGCTTCCACTGGTCCGGGTGCCTCGGACGCCTCAGGTGCCTCAAGGGGCTCGGGCGTGCCTGATGCCCCGGACGCCGGCGCCCTGGACGCGGGCGGCCCGGACGCGGGTGCCCCGGACCCGGTGGCCGGGGGGCGGGCCGGCGGGCCGCGCGCCGTACCGGTGCTGGAGCGGCCGGTACGGGAGGTGATGCGGACCTTGCTGGTGACCGTCGCCGCCGGGGAGACGCTGCTGGTCGCGTGGGAGCTGCTGGAGCGGTCCGGCGCGCGGCACCTGCCGGTGGTCCTGCCGGACGGGCGGTGCTCCGGGCTGCTGGAACGGGCCGAGGTGGCGGTCGCCTGTGCGGCGCCCGCCGTGACGCTCTCCCGGCGCCACGCGCGCGACCTGGTGCGGTACCGCAGGTGCGCGGTGGTGCACCGCGAGGACTCGGTGGGCCGGGCGGTGGACGTGATGGACGCCAACCGCTGCGACGCCCTTCCGGTGGTCGGTGACGCCGGGGTGCTGGCCGGGCTGTTCACCGCTGCCGACGTCGTGTCGGCCCTGGCCGGGCACGGTCTGGAGGTCCCGCCCGGCGGGGGCGGGCAGCGGTCGTACCCGTTCCCGTACCCGGTGATGCCGGGCCTTCCGCCCCGGCCGGACGAGGACCGGGTCTCACCCGTGCCGTGAGGTGACGTGACGCGGCCGGACCCGGCCCGTCAGGAGGAGGTGGGCGTGGTGTCGAAGGGTTCCAGGAAGAGCGGCCGCGGCGGCGCCCGCGCGCGTGCGCGGAACAACGGGGACGCGCCGCCGCCCGTCCGGGCCGGGCGGGAGGGCGGCGCGCCCGGGGCCGGTGGGCGGGGTGGCGGGGAGGGCCGCCGGCGGGACGGCGAGGAGGGCGGGAAGGTGCCCGCCGGGGCGCGGCTGCCCGCGCACGGGCCCGCCCGCCCCGGCCGGGGTGCGACCTGGCGGGACCGCCCGATCCACACGATCCGCGTGCCCGCCCTGTTCGGCTGAGCCTTCGCGGTGCGCGCCGACGTCCCCTCCGGCCCGGCGAAGCGGGGCGGCCGGACAGCTGTAGGGGCGGGGCGGCCGTGGGACCGGGCGCGCCCGGGGTGCCGGGGACACAGGAGCGGCCGGGGCCGTCTCCTGCCGCGCCGCGCCCGGTGCGTTCCCGGCGGTTCGAAGCCGTCCGGGGCCGTCCGGGGCCGTCCGGGGGCCGGGGATCAGACCGTGAAGGGGCGCTGGGCGAGGAAGGACGGCGCGGGGTGGCCCGACAGGTGGAGGTTGGGGCTCTGCGTGGCGGGCATGCGGCTGACGATCGCGCGGTGGAAGGCCCGGTGCCCGCCGCTGAACGCGCCCTTGTCCCAGACCCTCAGCAGGGTGCCGGTGAACAGGCCGTTCACCCGGCCGTCCGCCGCGAGCTGGTTGTCCTGGCACGCCGAGATCAGCAGCGCGTCGGCGCGGCGGCCGTCGGCGCGCAGTTCCCGCTGGAGCTCCTGGAAGAAGTCCCTGTCCCGCCGGTAGATGGCGCCCTGCCGGGCGACCGGCATCAGGCGCGAGACGGTCTCGATCTGCTCCCGGTCCTCCGTGCCGAACTGCTCGCGCAGTGCGTGCGGGGTGAGCAGGTCCCGGACCTCGATGCCGGTGCCGCTGTGGCAGCAGTCGAGCAGCACGAGGACGCGCACGCCCTCGGCGAACCGCGCCAGTTCGCGGTTGAGCTCGTCGTCCAGGAACTGCCGGTCGTACAGGACCAGGGTCTCGTCCAGTGCGTCGGGCTCGTCGCCGCCCTCGGTCTCGTCCGGGACCTGGCCGCCGTGCCCCGAGTACGTGAGGAGGAAGGCGTCGCCGTCGCGCAGGCGCGCCGCGGCGGCGCGCAGGGCGGCGGTCACGCCGTCGACGGTCGCCTCCTCCGTGAGCAGCACCGTGCCGGAGTAGCCGGCGTCGGAGGCGAGGACGGAGAGGTCGCGGGCGTCGTTCTCGCAGGCGACGAGGTGCCCGTTCCAGCCGTCGTAGCGGTCCGGGTCGACCGTGTTCAGTCCGATGTGCAGGGAAAGGCCGGTGGCGCCCATGGGTCTCCTGGCGGGGTGGGGTCGGGACGGGGAGGGATCTCCGCCCGATCCCTTCCTCGTCCGCTCCCCCACCGCCCGGCCCGGCGCCGGAATCCGCCTGAACGGGCCCGCCGGCGCGGCCGGGAGGCGTTCCGCGCCGGTCGCGGCCGGCCGGCTGCGGTCTGCGCTGATGGGGTGGCGTGGGAGGCGGTGCCGTTGGGGCCACACCGTCGCGCGGTATCAGTCGGATCATGATTTCTTCCGATGATTCGGAGGGTCCGGGCGGCGGGTCGCTGACCGACCGGGACGGCTACGACGCCGGTTTCCTCGGCCCCGCCGTACCCCTGCCGCGCCTGTCCCAGCCCCGTGTCGAGACGGTCGTGCTGCCGTACACCCACTTCAGCGTGGTCCTGCGCCCCGACCGGCGGCTCGCCGCCGCCACCGCCGTCTGCGTCGACGGGGCGCGGCTGCTGACGGACGTACCGCGCTCCGACCGGTGGCGGTACGACCCGCGCGTCGCGGAGGAGTGGCAGGCCGGACCGGAGGTGTACCGGGACAACTCGCTGGACCGGGGCCACCTCGTGCGCCGCCTCGACCCCGTGTGGGGCGTGTCGGCCGTGGCCGTCCGCGCGGACTCCGACACGTTCCACTACACGAACGCCGCCCCGCAGGCCGACGTGTTCAACCAGGGCAAGCAGGTCTGGCAGGGCCTGGAGAACCACCTCCTCGACCACGCGGCCCGCCACGAGCGGCGCCTGACCGTGCTCACCGGGCCGGTGCTGCACGACGCGGACCCGCCGTACCGGGGCATCCAGGTGCCGCTGCGGTTCTGGAAGGTCGTCGCGTTCGTCCACGAGGGGGCGCTCGCGGCGACCGCGTACGTCCTGGACCAGAGCCCCGATCTGACGCGTGACGCCGACCGGGCGCTGGCCGGTGCCGTGCCGGGGGCGCCGCCGCCGCTCGGGGCGTTCCGCACGTACCAGGTGCCGGTGGACGACGTGGCGCTGCTGACCGGCCTGGACCTCGGGCCGCTGCCCGCGGCCGACCTGATGCCGGCCGCCCGCGACCCGGAGGCCCGCTGGCGCCGCCTCGAAGCGCCGGACGAGACCCTCCTGCACCTCTGACCGAGCCCGAGCCACGGAGGCCCGATGCGTCCCCGGATCGTGTACGTCCACGGCTGCGGCCCGAAGCCGCGTGCCGACCTTCTCAGGGCCGAATGGGACCGGGCGCTGCTCGGGCGCGACGCGAACGGCACGTCGCATCTGGCGTACTGGGCGCCGCTCCTCCACCCGGAGCCGCTGCCGGACCGGGAGCCGGACCCGATGGAGGGGCGGCCGGGCGCGGCCGCCCGGGCGGAGGCCGGGGCGGCGGGCGGGGCGGCGGGCACGAGGGATGCCGGGGCGGTGGGCGGGGAGAACGCGGAGTCGTTCCCCCCGCCGCTGGAGGACCCCGCCCGGTTCGTCGCCCGTGTCGCCGCGGAAGCCGCGGAGGCCGCGCGGGGCCGCGCCGGCCGGCCGGACGGGACGACGCCGGGCGGGACGACACCGGACAGCGCCGCGTCGGACGGGCCGGCACCCGACAGGGCCGCCTCAAGCGGAACGGCACCGGACAGGGCCGCATCGGGCGGGACGGGCGGCGAAGCGGCGGGCACGGCGGAGGGCCGGGCGCCGGGCCGGGCCGGCGGAGGGGCGCTGGACGGGTGGCTGCGCGACATGGCCTACCTCGCCGAGGCCCTCGCACTGGCCGAGGAGCCCCGTCCGGGGCCGGGCGCCGAGCCGCTGCCCAGCGCCCCGTCCCTCGCCCGGCCCGGCCGGACCGCGCTCTTCCGGAACCTGGTGCGGCGCGTCTACCAGGACGTCCACGCGTACTTCCTGGGCGGCGCGGGACCGGCCGTGCGGCAGGCGGTGGCGGACGCGCTGGACGCCGCCGAGGCCGGCCGGGCGGCCGACGGCGGCGGGCCGCTCGTCGTCGTCGGCCACGGACCGGGCAGCGTCGCCGCGTACGAGGTGCTGGCCGAGCGGGGGCAGCCGGTCGACCTGTTCGTGACGATCGGCTCGCCGCTCGGTTCCGCCGAGGTGCAGGGCTGCCTCGCCGCGCCCCCCGCCGTGCCGTCCGGTACGGCGCTGTGGCTCAACGCGTCCGACGCGCGCGACCTCGTCGCCCTCGACCACACCCTGCGCCCCGACTTCGCCCCGCCGGGACGCGTCACGGACGTGCTGGTCAGGAACGCGAGCGCGCACCACCACGGGGCCGCCGACTACCTCCGCGACCCCCTGGTGCGGGGCCCCGTGCACCGCGTGCTGGGCCGGATTGCATGAGCCCGCGCCCGGTGTGAGGATGACGGGAGAGGGCCGAAGGGGGGCTCGGCGCGACCGGGAGGGCGACCGGCACGACGGCGACGACCGGGCAGGTGCTCCATGCCGCTGGAGACCCCGGAGTGGGACAAGGTCACCGAGTGGGTCCGCGAATACCTGCTGGACTCCACCGACCCGTACGCGCGGCTGCGCCACGCGGGCTTTCCGCCGGACTTCGTCGGCGGGCTGCCGCTGACCGCCGTCAGCTCCCAGAACGCGCGCGTCCTCGTCCAGGCGTCCCGCCGGTCCATCGACGCCCAGGTGCGGCTGCTGCGCGCGCTCGTCCTCGACGACCGGCTGGCGACCCTCCCGTACGTCCGGGACGCCGAGGAGTACCTGGCCCAGCTGGAGCGGGACGCCGAGGCGCACGCCGCGCAGGACGTCTTCCGCACGCACCTGCTGCGCGGCGCGGAGGTCTTCCTCGACCGGGAGGACCTGCGCGAGACGCTGCGCGCCTTCGTCGCCGACAGCGACAAGTCGGTGCTGCTCGTGGACGGCGAGCCGCACAGCGGCCGCTCGTACACGTACGCCTTCATCCGGCACCTCTCGCAGCACGAGGGGTTCCGGCCCGCGCGGGTCCTGCTGGGGCCGACCATGACGGCCACCAAGGTCGTGCGGCGCCTCGCGGCGTTCGTCTCCGACCCGCGCGCGGGCGTCGTGCCGCCCGTGCCGACCGACCTCGACGACCCGCTGCCCGCGCTGGACGAGGCGGTGCACTGGGTGGTGCTCCAGGCGACCGGCGCCGACGACCTGTTCTGGTTCGTGCTGGACGACTGCGACCGGCTCGATCCGGGCTCCGACGTGTGGGACCTGATCGGCCAGCTCGCCCTCGCCCTGTACGAGCACGCGCCCGTACGCCGCGCCCAGGCGCCGCGCCTGGTGCTCCTCGGGTACGGCGAGGCGATGCGGCAGCTCCCGTACGAGCTGCGGCACAGCCTGTGCCGGGACCGGGCCCGCACCGCCGGACCGGACGACGTGCGCGCCTTCTTCGACCGGTACGTGCGCGAGCGGCCCCCGCCGCCGGTGGCCGCGCTGCCGGCGGAGGAGCGCGAGGCGGCCCTCGCCGGGCTGGTCGACGTGGCGGTGGAGGAGGTGCTCGCCGCCGCGGCGGACGGTGCGGACGGCACCGGGAGCGGTGGGGGTGACGGGGGCGGTGGGTCGCCGGGCGGGGCCGGGGGCACCGGTGGGGCGTTCGCGGCCCCGCCCGGCGGACCCCGTGGGGCCGGTGGGGTCGGTGGGGTCGGGGGGCCTGACGGGGTGGTGGCCGGAGGCGGGGGCGAGGAGAGCTACATGCGGCGGCTCGGTACCGCCGTGGAGGGAGCGGTCCGTGTCTACCGTGCCCTCCACTGAGACGACCGCCGCGGACCTGTGCCGGCTGTTCCGGGACCGGTTGCGGCACGAGCTGCGGCCCCCGGGCGGGCCTCCCCCGGCCGTGCCGGACGCCCGCGGCGGCTACCGCCGGGCGGCCTGCCTGCTGACCTCGTTCGACCCGCGCCGGCTGCGCCTGCCCGGCGAGGCGGAGCCGACCGGGCGGGCGGTCATGGAGCTGGCGGCCGACTGCGCGGCGACCGGTCCGGCGGACCGCACCGAGTGGACGCTCAAGCCGGAGGTCCGCGAGGCCGCGCTGCGCTCCCTGCCGGGGCCGGAGGCGGCGCTGCGGGCGCTGGAGGCCAACGTGGGCGCCGCGCCGGAGGAACCGGGGCCCGAGCGGGTGTGCCTCGCGGTGCTGCGCGGCGAGCCGTACCGCACGGCGGACGCGGGACCCGACGAGCTGTCGGACGTCCTCCAGGCCGTGCTGTGGCTGTCGTCGGTGCCGGGGGTGACCGGCCTCCCGGACGCCGGCGCCGTCCGCGCCGAACTGGAGCGGGCCCGGCTCCTCACGCCGTTGGAGCGCCTGGTCCGCGTGCCCTTCGTGGGCCGCGAGGCGGAACTGGCGGCGCTGCGCGACCACGTCGACGCTCCCGGGCCGCCGCCGGGCGCCCCTCCGTCCGTGCCCTCGCCGCTGGTGGTGCACGGGCCGGGCGGAATGGGCAAGAGCACGCTCCTCGCCACCTTCCTGCTGGACAGCCTGCGGGAGCCGGGGCCGGGTGGGGCCGGGGGCCTGGCGGGGGACGAGGGCGGCGGGGCGCGGGCGTTCCCGTTCCCCTTCGCGTACATCGACTTCGAGCGGCCCACGCTGTCCGTGTACGAGCCGGTGACGCTGATCGCGGAGGTCGCCCGCCAGCTGGGCGTGCAGTACCCGGCGTTCGGCGCGGAGCTGGACGCCCTGGCGGCGGCCTGCCTGGAGGAGGCGCGCGCCCAGCGGGCCGAGGAGGAACGGGTGGTGGAGCTCAACCGGCTCGCCACCACCCGCGCGAACCTCGGGCGCAGGTCGTCGCTGCGGTTCCTGACGGACGCGAGCGAGCGCGAGAGCGCGCTGTCCGGGCAGGTCGGAGAGGTGCTGTGCAGGGCGGCGCCCGAGGGCGCGCCGTTCGTGATGGTGGTCGACTCGTTCGAGGAGGCCCAGTACCGGGGCTCGCCCGCGCTGGGCCGGATGTGGGCCGTGTTCGCGGCGCTGTCGCGGACGTACCCGCGGGTGCGGGCGATCGTGTCGGGGCGCTCGCCGGTCGGGCACCCCGCACAGCGGGCGCGGGCGGTGGAGGTCGAGCTGCGCGACCTGGACCAGGAGGCCGCCGTGGCGCTGCTGCGGGCGTCCGGAGTGGCGGACCCGGAGGTGGCCCGCACGCTCGCCGACCGCGTCGGCGGGCACCCGCTGAGCCTGCGGCTGGCGGCGCGGGCGGCGCTGCTGGCCGGGGCGGACACGGCGGGCCTGCGGGAGCTGATCGGCAGTCTGCCGGCACGCCGCCGGGACTTCTTCCGCCGCGTCGACCAGCTCCTCGTCCAGGGCATCCTGTACGAGCGGATCCTCCAGCACATCCCCGACCAGGACGTGCGGCGCCTCGCCCAGGCCGGGCTGGTGCTGCGGCTGATCACGCCGGACGTCGTCCGCGAGGTGCTCGCCGAGCCGTGCGGGGTCGCCGTGCCGGGGCCGCGGGAGGCGCGGTCGCTGTTCGGCCGGCTGTCGCGGCTCGACCTCGTGGAACCGGCCGGTCCCGAGGCGGTGCGGGTGCGGGCGGACGTACGGGCGATCATGCTGCGGCTCGCGGAGGGCGACCCGCGCTCGCCGACGCGGGAGGTGGAGCGGCGGGCCGTGGAGTTCTACGCGGCGCGCGAGGGGCTCCAGGCCCGCGCCGAGGAGATCTACCACCGGCTGCGGCGGGGCGAGCACCCGCGCACCGTGGAGGAGCGGTGGCTGCCGGGTGTGGAGCGGCTGCTGGCGGGTGCCCAGGACGAGATGGGCCCGCGCGCGGCGGCGCTGCTGAGCGCGCACCGGCGGCGGGGCGGGGCGTCGGAGCTGGTGATGGCGGAGGCCGAGCAGGAGGACTGGGAGCGGATCGCCGCCCATGAGGTGGAGGACCTGCTGGCGCAGGGGCTGACCGGCGAGGCGCTGGCGCGGCTGGCCGAGCGGCGCCCGTGGACGCCGTGCAGCCCCCTGCACGTGCTGCTGGCGGAGGCCCTGGACCGGGCGGGCCGCACCGGCGAGGCGCGGCGGGCGGCGTCCGACGCCGTGGACGGCGCGCGGGAGGCGGGCTGCGGGGAGCGGCAGCTGGAGTTGCTGCTGCTGGCGGCGCGGCTCGCGGAGCAGGACGGCGACACGGACAGCGCGTACCGGGACCTGCGGCTCGCGGAGGACGTGGCGATCGGCCTGGGCCAGGACCTGGAGGCGATGGGCACCCTGCTGGCGAGGGCGCGGCTCGCGTCGGCGGGCGCCGCACCGGACCGGGACGCCGACACCCGCCTGGCGCGGCGGCTGCGGCAGGTCCCGGACGCGGTGCTGGCCGACCAGCCGTCGCTGGTGCGGGCCGCGGCCTCGCAGGTGTACACGCTCGACGCGCGGGCGCTGGACCACGCGCTGGACCTGGTGGGGCTGCCCGAGGGTGACGAGGTGCTGGAGCGGCTGGCCGCGGGCCTGCGGCGGGCGGCCAGGGCCGATCCGCTGCTGCTGCGCCCGCTGATGGACCTCCTGCGCTCGGCGGCCGGCGTCCACGAGGCCCCGGCGCGTGCGGGCGCGTCCCTGGTGGGCGGAGCGGCGGCGGGGGGCGGCAGTGCCTCGGCCGGTGATGTGGCGGGCGGTACGGCGGCGGGCGGCGCCTCGGCCGGTGATGTGCCGGGCGGTACGGCGTGGGGCGGCGGCGCCTCGGCGGCGGGTGCGGAGCCTGCGGGTGTGCCGGCCGCGCCCGCGCCGCCGCCGTCGGACGTGGCGGACATCCTGCGGCTGGTACGGGACCGGGGCGGGCTCGACGCGCTCGTGCGGCGGCTGCTGGTGCTCCGCGACGAAAGCGGCGAGATCGCGGCGAGCGTCGCGGCCGCGCTGCGCGGCGACCGGGAAGGCGGCGACCGGGAAGGCGGTGGACCGCGGTGACGTACCGGACGGACGGGAACGGCGGTGTGACGGGCTATCTGGCGCGGGAGGACGTCCTCGCCGTGCGGGACGCCGCCCTGGACGCGGGGCTCGCCGACCCCGCGGTACGGCCGCTGCTCTTCGACGGCGTCCTGCCCCGGTACCGGGCGACGCTGCCGCTGCTGGCCGCGCCCGGTCTGCAGGTGCAGTCGGACCTGGTGGAGATGAACCGGGTCGAGCGGCTGGTCGACGGGTCGGTACCGCTGGAGATCTGGCTGCGCAACGCCGTCGCGCACACGACGGCCGCCGCGCCGATGGCCGTGCTCCAGCGGGCCCTGGACGACGTGGCGCGGGACGCGGGCGGCGAGCCGGACGTGATGGCCGGCCGGGCGGTGCCGGAGATCAAGGAGGAGATCGTCCACCGGGACGACACCGTGCCGTTCACGTTCCTGCGGGGCGGCGACGCGGCCGGCGCGGCCGTCGCGCGGTTGAAGGTGCCGCCCTTCGAGGGCGGTCAGCCGCTGCGGCCCAACGGCCACCCCCACGCCGGCACCGGCTGGCTGATCACCCCGGAGCTGCTGGTCACCAACCACCACGTGGTCAACGCCCGTACCGGCGCCGGCGGCAGGCGCCCCCTGGCCGCCCCGGACGACCTGGTGCTCCAGGCGCGGGCGACGCGGGCGCGGTTCGACTACGAGAGCGACGACACCGGGACGGAGGAGGCCCCCGTACGGGACCTCGCCGCCGCCGACGCGGAGCTGGACTACGCGGTGCTGCGGCTCGCGGAGCCCTCCGCCCGGCCGGTGCTTCCCGTGGCCGCGCGCGCCCTGCTGGTCGCGCCGGGCGACGTGGTGGCCGTCAACATCATCCAGCATCCGGGGGGCGCCCCGAAGCGGGTGGCCCTGCGCAACAACCTGGTGTTCGAGGCGGACGACCGGGACCTGCGCTACTTCACGGACACGCGCGGCGGTTCGTCGGGGTCGCCCGTCCTCGACGACGACTGGTGCGTGGTGGCGCTGCACCGGGGGACGCGGCGCGTGGAGAACGTCTCGTTCCAGGGGCGCGGAACGGCGTTCGTGAACGTCGGTACGCAGATCGGCGCCGTCATGGCGGACCTCGCCGTCCGCACGCCGCACGTGCGCGCGGAGATCGAGGCCGCCCAGCGCGACGCGGCGGCCTCCGGGGCGCCCGTCTGACGGCCCGGCGCGCCGGGCCGGTACGCCGGCCCGGTACGGGGACCCGGTGCGGGGCCCGGTCGGAGGTTCCGTCCGGTGACCGCGTTCGGCGGCGGATCCGCCCGGTGCGCGCACCATGCGAGAGGAGAGGCTCATGACCAGCAGGAACAGGTCGCCGGTCGCGGCCGGCCCCGAGGAGATCTTCACCGATCTGCGGGGCGTCGCCGACCGGGTGCGCGAAGGACTGACGCGGGAGATCCCCGAGTCGGATCACCTGCCGCCCGCCGAGGAGGCGCCGGGTGAGGAGATCGCCCGGTTCGCCGAGCAGGAGCGGGCGCGCGTGCTGGAGGCGGGGGCGCGCGGCATGGAGAAGCTGGCGGCGGGCCGCGACGACGAGATCGCGGACGACGAGTCGTTCGGCATGGAGGCGATCGTCCTGCTGGAGGGGCGGCCCGCGATCCTGGTGCAGGACGGCGACTTCCCGCCGCAGGAGGGCGACTGGGCCGTGCTGAACGACCGGCGCGCCGCGATCCGCGACACCCTGGCACGCGTCGGCCGGGTCGAGGTCTCGGGGCACGTCAGCCTCGACTGGGTGGGCACGGCCTTCCTGGTCGGCGCCGACGTGGTGATGACCAACCGGCACGTGGCGGTCGAGTTCGGCCGGGACGACGGCTCGGCGCGGTGGACGTTCCGGCCGGGGCTCGGCGCGGCCCTGGACCTCACCCGCGAGTACGGCGCCCTGCCGGGCGCGGGCGGGCCGGCGTACACGGTGACGGAGGTCGTCGGTGTCCACCGGGACGCCGACCTGGCGCTGCTGCGGGTCGCGCCCGCGCCGGGCGGGCGGCCGCTGCCGTCGCCGCTGGCCGTGGCGGCGGACGCCCCCGCCGACCTGCCGGGGCACCCCGTGTACGTGGTGGGGCACCCGGCGTGGGACGGGCGGCGCAACGAGCCCGAGTCGATGCGCCGGATCTTCATGGACATCTACAACGTGAAGCGCCTCCAGCCGGGCACGGCCAATCAGCTGCTGCCCGAGCGGAACGTGCTGACGCACGACTGCTCGACGCTGGGCGGCAACAGCGGCTCCCCCGTCCTCGACCTGGGCGACCACCGCGTCCTCGGGCTCCACTTCGGAGGGCGGTACGGCTTCGGCAACTACGCCGTGCCGCTGTGGTCGATGCTGGAGGACCCGCTGGTGCGGCAGGCGGAGCTGAACTTCGTCTGAGCGTGCGGGGCGGCGCCCCGGCGGTGAGGGTGCGGAGCCACGCCTGTGGGCCCGCGCACAGGGGTGCGCCCCGGAGTGTGGGGTTCCGGGGCGCTGTGGGGGGTGTGTGGGGGCGTGGGGGGTGTGGGGGGTGTGGGGGGGTGTGGGGGTGTGGGGGGTGTGGGGCGGGATCAGCCGCTCGGCGTACCGCCGCCCGCCGCGTCGCGGGCGCGCCGTCGCCGTGCCAGGGCGTACCAGGCCCCGCCGGCCGCGACGGCGGCGGCCGCGATGCCTCCGGCGGCGGCGACCGCTCCCGCGGACTCCGAGCCGCTCGGGCCCGACCCGCTGAGGGCCGGTCCGCCCGCCTTGCCGCCGGACGGGCCCGCGCCGGCGGCTGCCCCGTCCGGCTCCGCGGCCCCCGGGGCGGAGGCGGGCGCGGTGGGCGCCGCCGTGCCCGGGGCCGCCGTGCCCGTGGTGGGCGCGGCGGCGGTGGGCGGTCCCGCCGGGGACCCGGAGGGGCCCGCCGGCGGGCTGGACGCCGGGGTGCCCGGTTCCACCGTGACCTGCGCCTGGGCGCGGCCCAGGCCCGGGTGGCCCACTTCGACGGTGACCTTCCAGCGGCCGGGCGGCAGCGCCTCGGCGGTGGTGTAGCCGGTCGCCGTGCCGTCCGCGCGGACCAGCCGCCACGGACCGAGGGCGGTGCGCCCGTCGGCGCTGACGGCGTTGACCGTCGCGGCGACCCGCTCGTCCACCGGGTCGCCGTCACCCGCCCAGGTGACGGTCGCCGCGAGGTGCCCGAACGACTGGCCGGTGATGCGCACCTCCAGGCCGCCGCCGTGGGCGTGGGCGGCGCCCGGTACGGCGAGCCACAGGGCGGGTCCGGCGGCGGCGGCCAGGGCGGTGGCGCGCAGGGCGCGGTGGGTGCGGGTCACGGCTGCTGGACCGTCCAGACCTGGGCGGCGCCGCCCGACGGGTGCTGGAGCTCGATCAGCCAGGAGCCGTAGTACGGGCGGTTGCTGACGCCCAGGACGTAGCGGCTGTCGCCCGCGGTGACCGTGACGCCGCCGCCGGCGCGGCTGACGCGCCACTGCTGGTTCGCCGCGCCGGAGCACCGCTGCTGGGCGACCCACATGCCGGCGGACGGGGTGCCGCCCGGCTGGAGGCACTTGCCGGACACGGCGGAGCGGATGCGGACCTTGCCGCTGCCCGCGTCGTCGAGGTACCACTGCTGCTGCGCGTAGCCGTTGCGCTGCGAGCCGACGAGGACGGTGCCGTCGGCGGTCCGGCCGCCCCACACCTCGGCGGCGTTGCCGGTGGCGCCGTTGGCGAGCACGTACCGGGTGCCGGGCGCCGGGTTCGTGCCGTCGCCGCTCTGTCCCGCGGTGCGGAACGAGGTGGCGCGGCCGGGGCGGCCGTCGCGGCCGGACGTGTCGCGGACGGAGACGGCGACCGTGTAGGCGGTGTCCGGGGTCAGGTTGTAGAGGCGGGCGCTGGGGGAGTTGACCCAGCCCGCGGGCCTGCCGTTGAGGTGGACCTGGTACCAGGCGGCGCCGGGGACGGCGCGCCAGGTCGCGACGGCGGAGTCCCGGGCGATCTGGCCGACGGTGACGTCGGGGCCCGTCGGGGTCCCGGTGCCGCCCGTGGGGCTCGGCGTCGGGGTCGGGGTGGGGGTGGGGGTGGGGGTCGGGTCGGGGTTCGGTCCGGTGCCGTTGCCCTTCTGGCGCATCAGGAACTGGTTGTCGGCGATGTTCCAGTGCGTGGCCAGGTAGCTGCCGGGCCTGGGGTTGGTGTGGAAGTAGTCGTCGTTGTTGCAGTCGAGCCGGTTCTCGTGGTTCCGGTCGCCGCAGACGGTGCGCATCTGCGGGTAGTAGGGGCTGTCCGAGTAGCACATGACGTCCCACTCGTCGGTGCAGTGGGCGCCCCGGCTGGTGTTGGGGGCGCTGTTGTTCACCGCGCCGAGGTTGTGGCCCAGTTCGTGGGCGGCGGTGTGGCCGCCCCAGCAGCCGGAGTCCGTACGGCCGTATGAGGGGCCGAAGTTGCTCAGGTTGTTCTGGGTGGGGCGCTCGTCGCCCGCGAAGGTGCCGATGCCGCAGTAGACCTGGGCGTCCGCGAAGATCATGTACTTGCGGTCGCGACGGTCGAGGCCCTTGGCGGCGAGGGCGCGGTTGGTGGCGCTGAACTCGGCGAGCGCGGAGGCCGGGACCTCGATGTTGAGCACGGTGGGCGTGCAGTCGGCCGCCGTGACGTACCGGATGTGGCGGACGCCGCCGGTGTCGCGGGCGCTCTCGGAGTAGATGAGGTCGGCGTCGGCGGCCCACTTGCGGAAGGACGGCAGGTACTGGGCGTACCGGTCCTGGCCGGGGGCGTGGACGTAGACGACCTGCACGCGGTTGCCGGTGGTGCCGTCGCCCTCGCACTGCACGGTCTGCCCGGCGGGTCCGCTCGCCGCCGTGCCGCCGGTGCCGCCGGTGCGGGCGGGTGTGGCCGCGGCGGGCGGTTCGGCGGTGCTCCCGCCGCCCTTGGCCGCCGCGGCGGCGTCGAGCGCGGGCGCGGAGGCCGGGGCGCTCGGGGCGCCGCCCGCTTCGCGCGGAGCGGTGGCGGGGTCCTCGGCGGGGACAGCGGCCTTCACGGCCGGCGGGGTGTCCTTCTTGATGTCGACGCCGGGCGGCGGGGCGTCGGGGCCGTGCGTGCAGTGGCCGCTGTCGGTGCGGTAGACCCCCTCGCAGGAGTCGTTCTCCGGGGCCGGCTTGAGGCCCTTGTAGACCATGCCCTTGCGGGGGTCGCTCTTGGGCACCTCGGTGATGGGCTCGGTCTTCTCGTCGCGGGCCGGCGAGGCCGCCGGTTCGGGCGCCGCGCTGGGCGCCGCCGCCGCGGGGACGACCGCCGTCCGGGGGCCGCTCGCCACCGCTGACGGGGCGTCGGCCGCGTACATCCCCTGGTAGGCCACCGTGCCGGCCGTGGCCAGCACGGCTGCCGCGGCGGTCGCGAGTATGAGGCGGCGGGGCTTTCGACGGGGCGTCTTCTGCATTCTTCGACGTCCGGGCACGTTCGTTGCACCTTTCCTTGGTCCTTGGTCAGAGGACGGTGCGCGGAAGCCTGCCAGAGGAGAATCCCGACATTCGCGGCCAGAGGGAATGAGTTCGTTCCGTGACCATGGTGGTTCTTTTTGACGATTCGTCAAACTGCTTGCAAGACAAGGTAGTTACGCGCGTCACGGCGAATTGGTTGAGCCTTGGACGACGATGTCGTAATCCAATCGAGATAAAGCCGGGCGCTATTTGAATAGACGTCAACAGCGCCTGTCACTCAGCCCTTACGCCTCGACTACGGCCCGTAGAGATTCCGCGGGGATTCAGACGTCCAGCGCGAAGAGGCGGGCGGCGTTGCGCCACAGCACGTGCTCGAGCTCGGCTTCGGTGAAGTGCGCGTCGCGGATGACACCGAGCGAGACGCACGGGTCGATGAGCGTGGCGTCCGTGCCGAACAGCAGCCGCTCGACGGGCACTCCGGCCTCGCGGGCGTACGCGATGCGCCCGGCGTCGGTGGCGGTACGGCAGTGCTCCAGGTACAGCCGGTCGCAGGCGGCCGCGGCGTGCGCCGCCTCGCGCCAGGCGTCGCCGCCCGCGTGCCCGAGGATGACGCGCAGCCCGGGACGCGCCTCGACCAGCTCGGGCAGGAGGGTGACCTCGCTCCCCCAGGTGTGCAGCAGCAGCGGCACGCCCGCCTCGGCGACCACGTCGAAGGCGGCGGCCATCTCCGGGGAGCCCGGCAGCCGGCCCGGATACGTGGTGTGGATCTTCGCGCCGACGAACCGCCCGCTGTCGAGGCACCGGCGCAAGTCGGCGGCGCTCTCCTCGATGCGGTTGGGGTTGACCACCGCGTACCCGAGGAGCCTCGGCCGGGTGGCGAGCGCCTTGTGGAGGGCGGCGTTCCCCGCGACGGCGTCCAGGACGACGGCCTCGGAGGCGGAGACGATCTGCAGGTCGATGCCGTACCGGTCCATCTGCGCCAGGTTCGTGTCGGCGTCGCCCGACGTCAGGTGGAACGGCCAGTGGCCCACGTGGGCGTGCACATCGATGATCGGCATCAGGCGAGCATCTCCTCGACGTTCTCGGTGGCGATCGCGGCCCGGTCGTCCGCGGAGATGTCGGCGTACCGCAGCTTCAGCGTCTGGGGCGAGATGTCCATGAACGGCGTCCGCGACCCGAAGACGAGGTGGCGGGCGCCCGCGTACTCCACGACCCGCTCGATGGAGTCGGGGCCGGACAGCATCCGCGTGGTGCCCCGGAAGCCCGGTTCACCGCGGGTCAGGAGGAGGAAGTCGGCGAGGACGTACGCATGGAGGTCGAGGAACACGACGTCGGCGCCGAGCCCGGTGAGCGGTGGCCCGAAGCGGCGCGGGTCCCCGTCGTGGAGGAGGACCATGCCGCGCTCGACGGCGAGCCGGACGACCCTGCGGTAGCCGGGGAAGTCCGGCTCGGCGCCCTGGTCGACGGTGAACAGGCGCAGGAACCGGACGTCCGCGTCGGCCAGCTCGTCCAGGCGGGCCTCGGCGGTGAGGGCGTCACGCACGTCGACGGTGCCGACGGGGAGCAGCTCGGGGCATCCGGCGAGATCGCGGAGGGTCTCCGCGTTGCCCCCCGCGTCGTCGAAGAGGGGGCCGCGTGTGGAGAGCGCGAGGGCGCCCGCGACGGGCGAGGCGGCGAGGCGGGCCCGGACCTCGGGCAGGGTCGTGTCGCGGGGGTGCCGGGGCCAGGGTCCGTACAGCACGTCCACGTCCCAGCCGACGTGCTCCTCGGCGGTGGGCCGCAGCCACGCGTACCCGCTGCTCATGCGGTGCCCCTCTCGTCGACTTTCGCCCAGGGCCGAAAGTAGAACGCCCTCGTACCCGCGTCAACGAGCCCACCCCGGCCGGGACACCCTCTGCTCCTGGGTGGTGTGGGCTGCGGACGGGGCCTGCGGGAGATGCACGGCCCGTGGGGGCTGTGGTGACCCGTAGAAGCTGTGGTGAGCCGTAGGGGCCATGGAAACCCGTAGGGGCCGTGGAGCCCCGTAAGGGCCGTAGAGCCCCGTAGGGGCCGTAAGGGCCGTGGAGCCCCCGTAAGGGCCGTGAGGGCTTGAGACACGTGGAGGGGCCGGTAAGGGGCTGTAGCGGCCGTGGGCGCGGCGGGGCGGTCAGGGACGTAGGGCCCCGGTGAGGGACGCGGGGAGCGCGGGGCCGGCAGGGGTCCGCAGAGGTGTTTGGGGGCGGGTGCGGGGAGCACTCGGGGCGGAGGAGGAGGGAGGCCCCAGGTGATTCTGGAAGAGGTCGTCCTGCCCGCCGCCGACGGCTCCGCACTGCACGGAGACCTGGCCCTGCCCACGTCCGCCCCGACCATGGTGGTGTTCGCGCACGGCAGCGGCAGCTCACGGCACAGCCCGCGCAACCGGGCCGTCGCCGCGGCGCTCCAGAAGGCGGGCATGGGCACACTGCTGATGGACCTGCTCACCGAGCGGGAGGAGCGGCACGATCTGCTGACCGCCGAGTACCGGTTCGACATCGACCTGCTGGCCGGGAGGGTCGTCTCCGCCGTCGACTGGCTGGAGAGCGAACCGGCGACGCGGTCGCTGGGAATCGGCCTGTTCGGTGCCAGTACGGGCGCCGCGGCGGCGCTGCGGGCGGCGGCGGAGCGGCCGCTGCGGGTGCGGTCGGTCGTGTCGAGGGGCGGGCGCCCCGATCTGGCCGGGGACGCGCTGGCCGGGGTCGCGGCGCCCGTACTTCTGATCGTCGGCGGCGACGACCCGGAGGTCCTGCGCCTGAACCGGGAGGCCGCCGAGCGGCTGAGGGTCGCACACCGCGTGGAGGTCGTGCCGGGGGCCGGGCACCTCTTCGAGGAGCCGGGCGCGCTCGACCATGTGATCCGCGCGGCACGCGAGTGGTTCCGGCGGCCGGGCGGCGACACGTTCGACGCGCCCGCGCGGCCCGATGGAGGAGGTCACCGGTGATGGATGTGCGGTTCGAGGACCGGCGCGACGCCGGGCGCCTGCTCGGTGAGTCGGTACGGGAGCGGGCGGCCGGTCAGGACTGGCCGGACCCGGTCGTCATCGCCCTGCCGCGGGGCGGGGTCCCGGTCGGGGCACAGGTGGCGCGCGCGCTCGACGCCCCGCTGGACGTGCTGGTCGTACGGAAGATCGGCGCGCCCGGCCGCCCGGAGGTGGGGATCGGCGCCATCGCCGGGGAGGCCCCGCCCCTCTTCGACGGGCGGGCGCTGCGGATGCTCGGCATCACCCCGGACGAGCTGGGGGCGGACGTGGCGCGGGAGCGCACCGAACTGCACCGGCGGGAGGCCCTGTACCGGCGGGGCGCCCCGGCCCCGGACCTGCGGGGCCGGGCGGTCGTCCTGGTGGACGACGGGCTGGCGACGGGCGTCACGGCGCGCGCGGCGGCGCGGCTGCTGCGGGAAGAGGAGCCCGAGCGGCTGGTGCTGGCCGTTCCGGTGGGCGACCGCCGGGCGGTGGCCGAACTGCGGACGGAGGTGGACGACCTGGTGTGCCTCTCCCAGCCGGCCGACTTCCGGGCGGTCGGGCTCTGGTACGAGGACTTCGAGCAGGTGGGGGACGAGGAGGTGCTCGGGGTACTGGCCGGTCTCGCCGTACCGGCGCGCCTCCGCCCGACCCGCCACCGGTGACCGGTGACCGAGTGCCGGTGATCGTACGTCGGTGACCGCGTGCCGGGGGTGTCGCGGTGCTCGTGTGCCCGTTGGGCCCGGCGCCCCCGACTCCCGTACAACCAAACGGGGTTCACCGTAGTCCCCACCCTGGATGCCGAACGGCAGGCCACGTACCAGGGAGAGGACGCGGGACACATGGGCGTGACACGAAGGCTGTTCCTCGGCGGGTTCACGGCGGGCGCGGTGACCGTCGCGGCCGGGGGCGATGCGGTGGCGGCCGAAGCCGGCGGCGATGCGGTGGCGGCGGAGGCGGCGGGCGAGACCACGGTCTTCGACGGGCCGGTCGTGGCGCCGAGGTTCAGCACGGACTCGACGGTCAACTCGGGCTTCTTCAGAACCACCTCGACGACCGAGCACGCGGTGACGGTCCACCAGGCCGCCACCTCGGGCAAGGGCGTCGCCCTGAACATCGTCTCGGACAACCCCGACGACTCGACCGTCTACGTCAAGGGCCACGAGCGGGCCCAGCGCGGCACGGTGAAGATCACGCACGTGGGCGCGGCGGACGGGTCCGACGCGGGCGCCTCGGCCGTGTCGATCGACCTCACCGTGGCGGGGACGGCCGCCCAGGGCATCTTCCTGAACGCGGCGAACGGCCCCACCCAGGGCAATCTGATCTGCCTGCGCAACAACGGCCGCGACGACTTCGTCGTCAAGGGCAGCGGCCGGGTCGGCATCGGCATGGACATCGGCGCGAACCCGTGGTCGCAGCTGCACGTGGTGCAGCGGCCGGGCACCCCGTCGGCCCTGATGGTCGAGGGCCTGGTCCGCGTCACCGACGCCGCCGCGGCCCCGACGGGTGTCGACTCACGCGGCGGCGGGGTGCTGTACGCGGAGAACGGCGCCCTGATGTGGCGCGGCCCCCACACGGTCACCCGCATCGCCCCTGCCTGAGCCCCCGCCCCCGCGCGGCGCGCCGCGCGGTCCGCCCCGCCCGCTTCCCGTACGACCGGAGACCGGAGACCGACACCATGCACCTGACCCCCGACCAGCTTGTCGCGGAGTTCCATGACGCGGTGATGGAGCTGTACTTCGCCCGCAAGCGCATCACGCTGCTGGAGGAGGAGAACGCCGCGCTCAGGGCCCGGCTGGCCCAGGCCGGGACGGCGCCCGAGACCGGGGCGGAGGCCGGCGCGGAGGCCGAGGCCGGCGCCGCCCGGGTGGCTCCCGCCGGGGGGTGAGCCCGCCGCCCCGGCCGGCCCACGCGGCCGGGACGGCGGGCGGCCGGGGGCGCGGCGGGCGGCGGGCGCGGCGGGCGGCCCGTCCCCGCACGCTCACCGGATCGGCCGGGTATCGGCCCGGTACCGGGCGTCACGGCAGCGGTACGGTCACCACCGTGGCCGCCAGGGGCCCGTCGACCGCCCAGCGCCCCGTGAAGCCCTCCGCCGGGACGGCCGGGTCGCGCTGGTGCAGCCGCGCCGCGAACGTCCCCTCCACCGCGAAGACCAGCTCCGCGTCCTCGTGGCCGAGCCATCGGCGGGCCAGCGGGAACCACGCCTTGTACACCGACTCCTTGGCGCTGAACAGCAGCCGGTCCCAGTGCACGTCCGGCTGGTGCCGGGCCAGCTCCGCGAGGTGCGCCCGCTCGGTCTCCGACGCGACCAGGCGCAGGACTCCCTCCGGCAGCGGCTGATGCTCCTCGGCGTCGATCCCCAGGGCCCGCAGGTCCGTGTCGCGTGCCACGGCCGCCGCACGGTAGCCGTGGCAGTGCGTCATGCTGCCGACGATCCGGTCCGGCCACACGGGCGCCCCGCGCTCGCCGCGCGGTATGGGCACCGGCCCGACCCCGAGCCCGGCGAGCGCCCGCCGCGCGCACCAGCGGACGGTCGTGAACTCCCGGCGCCGCTTCTCGACCGCCCGGCTCACCTCCTCCGGCTCGGTGCCGAGCAGCGGCAGGTCCGGCGGGTCGTGGAACGCCTCGGCGACGGACACCTCGGGCGGCAGCAGCAGGTCGATCACGGGCGTTCGGTTCCCCCTCGGCACGGTGCGGGCGCCCCGGCGGGACGCCCGCGCACACGGACGCATGATCCGATCATTATCTGAACGGATGAAAACGCCGGACAGACGGCGTGGCGCGCTCCACGGCTGGAAGAGATCCCCGCGGATCGTCCACCCGTCCCCCTGTCACACCCGTCTCCCCCGACCCTCCGGCACCCCCGTCCCTCCGGCACCCCCGTCCCTCCGGCACTCCACGTCTCCTGTCACCCCCGTCTCCGCCCGTCCCTCCGGCACCCCGTCGTCCACACCACCCCACCAGCCACACCACCCAAGGAGCGAACCATGCCACGCGTGCAGCGCGGGAGACCCGGCCGCCGGGCCGCCGCCCTCCTCATCGTCTGCGTCCAGCTCGCCGCCGCGTCCGCGCTCACCGGCCTCACGGCGCCGGGCGCGGGCGCCGCCGAGGCGCGGACCTGCTTCGGTGTGGCCGCCACGACCACCGGCACGGAGGGCACGCCCGGTGACGACGTGATCGTGGGCACGCCGGGCCCGGACGTCATCGACGGCGGCGGGGGCGACGACGTGGTCTGTGGCGGTGGCGGCGACGACCGGATCACGGGCGGACCGGGCGACGACCGCCTGTTCGGGGAGGCCGGGAGCGACCGGCTGGACGGCGGGGCCGGGCACGACGTGCTGGTGGGCGACCACGGGGCGCGGACCGGCGACGCGGCCGGACCGGCGGGCGCCGACCGGCTGAGCGGCGGCGCCGGTGTGGACCTGCTGGTCGGCGACGCCTACGCCGCGCAGGGCGCCGCGTCCGGCGCCGCCGAGGACGTGCTGGAGGGCGGAACGGACGACGACACCCTGGTCGGGGACAGCCGGGGCGACACCGCGGCCGGCGGCGCCGACGACGTACTGGAGGGCGACGAGGGGCACGACAGCCTGGTGGGCGACTCGTGGGGCCTGTACGGGGCGTCGGGCGCCGGTGACGACGTACTGCGGGAGGGGCCCGGCGAGTACGGCGACGCCACCGGGGACTGCGCGGTCCTCGCGGGCGACGCGCGGGGCGCGGGCGGGGACGACTTCGTGGACCTCGGCGAGGACGGCGGGTACGGGGCCTGGGGCGACCACCACGCGCCTCGGGGCACGGCCGCCGGGTCGGGCGACGACCGGGTGCTGGGCGGTGCGGCGGAGGAGTACGTGCTGGCCGGCGACAGTGCGTACGGCGACCCGGCGGGGGCGACGGGCGGCGAGGACCTGGTGGAGGGCCGGGGCGGGAACGACCGGCTGTTCGGCGACAACGTCGACGTGCGGGCGGACGGCGCCGGCGGGACCGGCGAGTCGGCGCGGGCGGGGGGCGCCGCCGACCGCCTGGACGGCGGGGAGGGCGACGACGTGCTGCGCGGCGGCCCCGCCGACGACCGCGCGGACGGGGCGGCGGGTACGGACGACTGCGACGGCGAGGCCGGAGCGGACACCGAGGTCGCCTGCGAGATCTGAGCGGGGACCCGGCGCGGTGGCCCCCGCCGCGGTCCGGCACGGGCGGGACGGGGTGCGGGGGCGCGTGGGGGCGGATGCCTCGGGGCCGGGGCGCCACGGGCGGGACCTGAGCCCCCACGGGTCGTGAGCGCCGAGCGCCAGGGCCACCGCCCGGCGCGCCGGGCGCCACGGACGGCAGCCGGAGGACCGGCGAGGTACGGGGCCCGAAGGCGGCGGCCAGGCCGGTCCGGGCCGCGGCCGGGACCGGTCGGGAACCGGTCGGGTCCGGTCGGGGTCCGGTCGGTCGGACCCCGGGCCGGTCAGGGACCGGTACTGCGGCGGGACGCCTCGTCCGGCGGCGCCGTCTCCCGCTCCTCCGTCGTGCGCTCGCCCTCCGCCTGCGAGGGGGTCGTACGGGCCACGTCCGGGTGCTCCGCGACGCCCGGGACGTCCGGTTCCCGCTCCCCCTCCGCCTGGGACGGGGTCGGGTAGCCCCACGGGTCGCTCATGGGGTCGCTCATCTCACGCCTCCCGGATCAGCCGTTCCGCCCCGCTCCGGAGCGGGCGGGAGAGGCACGAGTACCCGGACGAAGCCCGTCCACCCCTCGGGGCCGCCCCCCGTGACGGGAGCCGGGCGGGGGCTCAGGAGCAGGGCCTGCTCATGTACAGGGCGAACTCGCCGCGCGAGGCGGTGCCGTCGTACAGGGTGGTGTCGAGCCCGCAGAGGGTGAAGCCCATCCGGCGGTACGCGCGCACGGCCGGGGCGTTGACGTTGCTCACCTCCAGCCACAGGTGCGCGGCGCCGCACTCGCGCGCGTACGCGGCGGCGCGCTCCATCAGCCCGCGCCCCACGCCGCGCCCCCGGTGGGCGGGTACGACCTCGATGTCCTCGACGACGAGCCGCCGGTTCCACGCGGAGTACGAGACGGCGGCGTACCCGGCGAGCACGCCGTCGGCGTCGGCGGCCACGAACACCCTCGGCTCATCGGCGTCCCCGTCCCCGTCTCCGCCGTCGTCCTCCCCGTCCTCCGGGTCGTCGTCCGGGAACACCTTGGTGAGCGGCGGTTCCACGGCCACCTCCCGCAGCGCGAAGCCGTCCTCCCGCGCGGCGACCTCGAACACGGTGCCGGTGGTGAAGGACCCGTCGACCGCCCCGATGGCGTCACCGTCCTCGGGGCGTGCGACCCGGAAGACGTAGGCGGACGCGGGGGCGGAGGCGGGCGTGCCCGCGGGGGCGGGGGACGGGGCGGAGGCGGGCGTGCCGGTGCGGGTGGTGTGTTCCATGGGCCCGACGCTACGGCGCCCCCGCTCCCCCGCCGACGGGTTTCGGCCGCCGGTCCGCGCTGCCGGTCCGCGCCGCCGGGGCGGCGGGTCGGGGCGCAGAGTCAGGGCGCAGAGTCGGGACGCGGGTCGGGGCGCAGAGTCGTGAGGGCTCCGGCGAGGCGGGCGACGCCCTCGGCGCGGGTCGCCGCGTCGGCGCGGGCGGCCTGGTCAGCCGGCCGTCCAGTGATAGGTGACGTCGGGCTCGTTCTCCTCGTTGCGGCTGCCGTCGTCGAACTCGCCCGCGAGGAAGCCGTGCCGCTCGTAGAAGGCGCGGGCGCCGGTGTTGCGCTGGAAGACGTGGAGCGACAACCTCCCGGGCGACGCCTCCCGTACGGTCTCCAGCAGCGCCGTGCCGATCCCCCGGCGCCGCACGTCGGGGCGCAGGTACAGGTGGTCGAGGACGGTGCCGTCGAGGGCGGCGAAGCCGACGACCTCGGCCGGGTCGCCCAGTTCGGCCACCCAGACGGTGCTGCCGGGCAGGACGACGGCCTCGATCCACGCGCGGGTCTGCTCGTCGCTGTGGAGGCGCGGCAGGTACGGCAGGGCGGCGGCCCGCGAGGCGAGGAAGACGGCCGTGACGGCCTCGCCGTCGGCGGCGGTCGCCCGGCGGACGCGCGGGGTCTCCGGCCTCCCGGCGAGGTCGGCGTCGTGGCGGGGGGAGGAGGTCATGGGAAGCTCGTTCCTGTCGTGGTCGTGGACGGATCCGCCCCGGGGCGGCCCGGGCGCGGTCGTCACCGGCCGAACCGCTGTGGTGGGACGTGCACCACGTGCGTGCCCTCGCGCGTCACACCCTTCCGGGACATCATCACCGACGGGCCGCGAACTCCACGAGCAAGCCCCGGCACCCACGCCCCGCCGCGAGGGCGGTACGCGTCATGTCCGGACGGCGGGGAGCGCGGGCGGGGGCCGCCGCTGATCGAGGCGTTCGCGGACCGGTGGGGCAGCGCCCCGTACCCGGCCGGAGGCAGGACCGTGTGGGCGGAGCCCTCCGGCGGGCCGGGGGTGCACGGTCGACCTGAGTCGACCATCGGGTCTCGACCTGGACGTCATGACCGGTCGGCTCCCGGCCGGTGTGATGGACGGGTGCCGACTCACCTGACGAAGTCCCCCGGAAGCCGCCGACTGCTGTGGTCCGTCGGGTGGTTCGCGGCGGCCGGGTGGGCGGGGGTGTTCGCGCTGGTCGCGGGCCCCGCGCCGCACCGGGTCTGGGGCGCGTGCGCGGCCGTCGGCTACCTCTGCGCGGCGGGCGCCGCGCTGCGGCCGAGGGGGTGCGGCCGGCCGTCGGTCGGCCTGGCGCTGGCGGGCGCGGTGGCCGTGCCGCTGCTGGTCCTGCTGGTGTGCGGCGGGGCGCAGAGCGAGGTGGGCGTCATCGAGCGGTCGGGCGTGCTGACGCTGCGTCAGGCCCACCCCTATCTGACGGCCCCGCGCACGGTCGCCGAGGTGACCCCGTATCTGCCGGGCATGGCGGTCTTCGGGCTGCCGGGCGCCGTGCTCGGGGACGGCGCCCGGCCGCAGCGGCTGCTGGGGGACGCCCGGTTGTGGTGCGCGGCGGCGTTCCTGGGCTGCGTGTGGGCGGCCCTGCGGGAGGCGCGACGGGGCCGGGCGCACGGGGGCCCGGCGCCTGGCGGTGCGGGGTGGCGCTCGGGCGGGTCGGCGGGGCGGCCGGCGGAGGGAGCGGCCGGGCGCGCGAGGGGCGGGTGGGCCGGGTGGGCCGGGCGGCCGGCGGGCGGGACGGGGCGGCGGGGCGCCGTGGGCACGTTCGTCGCCTCGCCGGTCGTGGCGCTGCCGCTGTGCGTCAGCGGAGTGGACCTGCCGCTGACCGGGCTGCTGTTCCTGGCCCTGGTGTACGCGGCGCGGCGGCGCCCCGTCGCGGCCGGGCTGGCGCTGGCCGCGGCCTGCTCCCTGAAGTGGACGGCGTGGCCCGCCGTGGCGGTCGCCGTCGCCCTGCTCGCCCACCGGGGCGGGGCGGGGGCGGCGGTACGGGCGGGTGCCGTGGCGGTCGGCGGCACCGTCGCGGTGGTCCTGCCGAGCGCGGTGCTGGCGCCGGGACCGCTGGTGGCGCAGGTGTTCGCGTTCCCGACGGGGCGGGGCCCGTGGGAGACCCCGGCGGCCAGTCCCCTGCCGGGGCGGCTGCTCGCGGACCTCGGGGCGGGCGGCTGGTACGCGGCGGTGGCCCTGCTGGCGACCGGGGGGCTGGCCGTCGCCGTCTCCCTGCTCGTACGGCCGCCGTCCGGTCTGGTGCCGGCCGCCGACCGGCTCGCCGCCGGACTGTGCGCGGCGTTCCTCCTGGCGCCGGCCGGGCGATTCGGGTACCTGGCGCTGCCGGTCGCCCTGGCGGTACTCGCCCGGCTGGCGGCCGACCGCGGAACGGCGGGCCCGACGCACGGCACGGGCGTACCCACTCCCCCGCGCCCCCGCACGGTCCCGTCCCCGGCCTGCCGCACCCCCTGACCCCGGCCCGCACCGCACCACCGTGGTCGATGACCCGTCCACCGGGAGCACTGCTTCGTCATGCACGCGGCGCCCCGCTGAAGTGCGACCTCCACCGACCTGGTACTCCGGCTGTGCGTCGATCACGTCCCTGGTCGACGCCGGTGGTGGCTGTGCGGGCACGGCGCTGTCAGCATCGTCGCCGGTGGTTCCGGCCTGTCGGCGAGGACGAGCCGGTGCGGTGGTCAAGGGCGGGGAGCGAGCGGGCGATGAGTTCTCCCGACGGCGGGAGTCCTCCTTCCGTCACCGCGATCGCGGACGACCACTCAGGGAAGGACGACCGCCATGACCACCAGCCGCACCCTCACCGTCCCGGGCGCACGCCTGTACTACGAAGTCCGCGGCGCGGGACCGCTGCTGCTCGTCATGGGAGCGCCGATGGCCGCGCAGGAGTTCGCACCGCTGGCCGATGCGCTCGCGAGCGACCACACCGTCGTCACGCACGACCCGCGGGGCATCTCGGGCAGCATCCTCGACGACCCCGAGCGGGACTCCACGCCAGAACTGCGGGCAGATGACGTTGCCGCTCTCCTGGACGCCCTCGGAGCCGAGTCCGCGGACGTGTTCGGCAGCAGCGGTGGTGCGGTGACAGGGCTCGCGTTGGTCGCCCGGCATCCTGGGCGGGTACGCACGCTTGTCGCGCACGAGCCTCCCCTGCTGGAGCTGCTCCCCGATGCCGCTGAGCAGCGCGCCGCGACCGACGACATCATCGAGACCTTCCACCGGGAGGGCGTGGGGGCGGCGTGGGTGAAGTTCATGGCCAACGCCGGATTCGACGTCGGCGGCGGCGCGGACGGTGCCCCCACTCCGCCGCCGGGGGAGCCCTCGGAGCAGGACCTGGCCGACAGCGCCCGCTTCTTCGCCCATGAGCTGCGGGGCACCGTCCGCTACGTGCCTGACATCCCCGCGCTGACGGGCGGGCCGACCCGTGTCGTCGTCGGCGTCGGCGCCGCCTCGGCCGGCCTTCTCACGTACCCGACCTCGATGGCGCTGGCCGAACTGCTCGGCACAGCGCCGGTCGAGTTCCCCGGTGACCACGGCGGCTTCCTCGGGCAGCCCGAGGAGTTCGCCGGGACGCTGCGGCGGGTGCTGGGGGGCGAGGGAGCGAACGGGCCGTTCACGCGCTAGTACTCCGCACAGGCCGAGTGCGGCGTCCGTAGATCGCCATCCCGCTGGTGGGGTCCAGCGCGGCCACCGTTGACCGTGAGTCATGTGGACTGACGACGAGACGGTGGCCGCGGGTCACGGCATGGACGGCGGGGCGGCGCCGTGCGCCGGCAGCGCGGATCAGGCGGCGGTGTCGCCGCGCAGGTGGGTGAGGACCGCGAGGACGCGGCGGTTGCCGTCGGCCGGGTCGAGCTCCAGCTTCATGAAGATGTTGCCGGTGTGCTTCACGACCGACGCCTCCGTGACGGTGAGGCGCCGCGCGATGGCCTGGTTGTTGAGACCCTCGGCCATCAGGGCCAGCACCTCCCGCTCGCGGGGGGTGAGCCGCCGCAGCGGTTCGTCGTCGGTCCGCTGCCGCAGCAGGACCCGTACGACCTCCGGATCGATGACCGTCTGCCCGCCCGCGACGCGGTCGAGCGCGTCCAGGAAGTCGGCGACCTCCCCGACCCGGTCCTTCAGCAGGTACCCGAGGCCGCCCCCGTCGGACGCCCCGCCGCCGAGGAGCTGCGTCGCGTACGCCGTGGCGACGTACTGCGAGAGCACCAGCACGGGCAGGCCGGGGTGGCGGGCCCGCAGTTCGAGCGCGGCCCTCAGCCCCTCGTCGCGGTGGCCGGGCGGCATCCGCACGTCGGTGACGACGACGTCGGGCCGGTCGGCGTCGACCGCGCGGGCCAGTTCGCCGGCGTCCCCGACGGCGGCGGTGACCCGGTGTCCGACGCGGGTCAGCAGCTCGACCAGCCCGGCGCGCAGCAGGACGGCGTCCTCGGCGAGCACTACGCGGAGCACGGCACCTCCACACGCAGCCGTGTGGGGCCGCCGGCGGGACTGGTCACGGTGAGCCTGCCTCCCAGGATGGCGAGCCGGTCGGCCAATCCTTGCAGACCGGTCCCGGCCTCCGGATCGGCGCCTCCGCGTCCGTCGTCGGTGACGGTGAGGAGGAGGGTGTCGCCCCGGAGGCGGCCGGTGACGGTGACGCGGGTGGCGCCGCCGTGCTTGGCGGCGTTGGTCAGGGCCTCGGTGACGGTGAAGTACGCCGTCGTCTCGACGGCCGCGGGCAGCCGGTGCGGGAGGTCGATGTCGACGGTGACCGGTACCGGGTGGCGCAGGGCGACCTCGGTGACGGCGGCGGGCAGTCCGTGGTCGGTGAGGACCTGGGGGTGGATGCCGCGGACGAGGTCGCGGAGCTGGTCGAGGGCGCCGCGGGCCTCCGCGCGGGCGCGGGTGACGAGCGGGGCGGCGGGCGAGTCGTGGCCGCGCAGCTCCAGTTCGGCCAGGCCGAGGGTCATGGAGAGGGCGACGAGCTGCTGCTGGGCACCGTCGTGGAGGTCGCGTTCGATGCGGCGGCGCTCGGCTTCGAAGGCGTCGGCGAGGCGGGCGCGGGAGCGGGTCAGTTCGATGACGCGGCCGTTGGGTTCCTCGTCGCGGGGCGACAGCAGGGCCTTGGCGAGCCACACGTGCGCGCCCGCCAGCAGGCCGCCCGTGTAGGCGGCGAGGAGCAGGCCGAGGAGGCCGACGGCGGTGGCCGGGAGGGCGGCGAGCGGGTGCGGGACGGCCTTGCCGGGGATGAGCATGACCGTCTCGGGGGCGACGGCCCACACGATGACCGGCGTCGCGGTGAGGACCGCCGACAGGCCGAGCAGGGCGGTGAAACCGAGTCCGGTGGCGGTGAGGACGACGCCGAGGAGCAGCGTGTACGCGAGCTCCCGCCAGGTGGCCCGCTCCCGGAGCCTGGCGCCCAGCCAGGCGGGCGCATCGGCACGGGGCGGGGTGCCGTGCGGGGAGGGCGGCGGCTCGGGGTCGACGAGCCGCAACCGCCGCCGCTCCAGGGCGGCGACGGGCAACCCGAGCAGGGCGGCGGCGAGCAGCAGGAGCAGTCCGGCGCCCACCGGGGCCAGGACGGTCCCGGCGGCCACCAGGGCGGCGAACACCACCAGCACGACGAGCCCGAGGACCGTCCCGCCCAGCAGGAACGCCCAGCAGCGCGGCACCCACCCGGACACCGGGAACCGTCCGGGCCGGCGCCGGACTGCCTCCCATACGGCGACGGTCATGCGCGACTTCCCCTCCGGAACCGTGGCGCGTGGGGTGGCGGCGGCGGTGTCGTTCAGTCGAGGCAGAACTCGTTGCCCTCGATGTCGAGCATGGGGATGCACGCGTCCTCGCCGTCGTAGAGCGTCCGCACGTGGACCGCGCCGAGCGGGACCAGGCGGGCGCACTCGGCCTCCAGGGCGGCGAGGCGCTCCGGCCCGCTGAGCCCGGTGGCGACGCGCACGTCGAGGTGCACCCGGTTCTTGGCGGCCTTGCCCTCGGGGACGCGCTGGAAGTACAGCCGGGGGCCCGCGCCCGAGGGGTCGACGCAGGCGAACCACGCGTCGCGCTCCTCCGGCGGCTGCGCGTCCCGGTACGCGTCCCAGGTGGCGAAGCCGTCCGGCGGCGGCGGTACGACGTAGCCCAGCACCTCGCACCAGAAGCGGGCGAGGCGCTCGGGCTCGGCGCAGTCGAAGGTGACCTGGATCTGCTTGGCGCTCAGCATCGGCGCACCCTACCAAGGGGGTTGGGGGAACGACGAGGCCCCGCCGCGCCTCCGGACCGGGGTCCGGGTGGGGAAGGCGCGGCGGGGGGCTCGGCGGGTGGGTCCTGAGGACCCGCCGGGGCGGGTGGGGCGGGTCAGCCGGCCAGGACGCCCTCCAGGACGCCGAGGGCGTGCAGCAGGTCCTCCTCCTCGATGCACAGCGGCGGTGCGACGCGGATCGTCGAGCCGTGGGTGTCCTTCACCAGGACCCCGGCGGCCATCATCCGCTCGCTGATCTCGCGCCCCGTCCCGAAGGCCGGGTCGATGTCGACGCCCGCCCACAGGCCGCGGGCCCGGTACGCGACCACGCCCCGTCCGACGAGGGCGGCGAGCCGGGCGTCCAGGACCTCGCCGAGCTCCTTGGCGCGCTGCTGGTACTCGCCCGTCTCCAGCAGCCCGACCACGGCGGAGCCGACGGCGGCGGCGAGCGGGTTGCCGCCGAAGGTGGAGCCGTGCTCGCCCGGCCGCAGCACGCCCATGACGTCCGCGCGGCCCACCACCGCGGACACCGGGACGATGCCGCCGCCGAGGGCCTTGCCGAGCAGGAGCAGGTCCGGCAGGACCGACTCGTGCTGCACGGCCAGGGTCGTGCCGGTACGGCCGAGCCCGGACTGGATCTCGTCGGCGATGAACAGCGTCCCGGTGCGCCGGGTGAGCTCCCGTACGCCCGCCAGGTAGCCGTCGTCGGGGATCAGTACGCCCGCCTCGCCCTGGATGGGCTCGATGAGGACGGCGGCCGTGTTCTCGCCGATCGCCGCCTCGATCGCCGCGAGGTCGTTGTAGGGGACGGTGGTGAAGCCGGGGGTGAACGGGCCGAAGCCGGTGCGGGCCGTCGGGTCGTCGGAGAAGCTGACGATGGTGGTGGTCCGGCCGTGGAAGTTCCCGGCGGCCACGATGATCTCCGCCTGGCCGGGCGCCACGCCCTTCACCTCGTACGCCCACTTGCGGGCGATCTTGACGGCGCTCTCGACGGCCTCGGCGCCGGTGTTCATCGGCAGCGTCGTGTCGAGGCCCGTGAGGTCGGCGAGGGACTCGGCGAACCCGGCGAGGCGGTCGTTGTGGAAGGCGCGCGAGGTCAGCGTGACCCGGTCGAGCTGGCGGTGGGCGGCCTCCAGCAGCACCGGGTTGCCGTGGCCGAAGTTCAGGGCCGAGTACCCGGCGAGCAGGTCGAGGTAGCGGCGGCCCTCGACGTCCTCGACGTGCGCCCCCTGCGCACGGGCCACCACGACGGGCAGCGGGTGGTAGTTGTGCGCGAGCTTCGCCTCCTCCACCGCGATCAGCTCGGCGGAGGAGCGCCCGCCGGACGGCTGGGCGGGCTGGGAGGGCTGGGCAGCGGTCACGGTCATGCGGTACGTACCTCCTGGGTGCAGCACTTGGCGCTGCCACCGGACTTGTGGAACTCGGAGAGGTCGACGGGGACGGGCTCGTACCCGCGTGCGGCGAGCTTGGCGATGAGCCCCGTGGCGGTGGGCGAGACGACCACGTGGCGGCCGTCGGAGACGGAGTTGAGCCCGAAGGCGAGGGCGTCCTCCCGGTCGGCGAGGACCGCGTCCGGGTAGAGCCGGCGCAGCACCTCGCGGCTGCCGGGCGAGAAGGCCTCCGGGTAGTAGGCGACGTTCTCGTCGTCGAGGGCGAACAGCGCCGTGTCGAGGTGGTAGAAGTACGGGTCCACCAGGCGCAGGGTGACGGTGGCGATGCCCAGGTACTCCTGGGCCTCCCGGTGGGCGGCCTCGCTGGTGCGGAAACCGGTGCCCGCGAGCATCACCCGCCCCACCGGCACCAGGTCGCCCTCGCCCTCGCACACGGACTCGGGCTCCCGCACGTCGAAGCCGGCCTCCTTGAACCAGGCATGGTGCGCGGTGGACTCCGGCCGCCGCTCGGGCGCGTGGAAGCGGGAGCCGAACACCCGGCCGCCCACCACGACGGCGCCGTTGGCGGCGAACACCATGTCGGGCAGGCCCGGCACGGGGTCGAGCGTCTCGACGGTGTGGCCGAGCGACCGGTAGGTGTCGACGAGGGCCTGCCACTGGGCGAGGGCCCGCTCCCGGTCGACCGGGGCGTCGGCGCGCATCCAGGGGTTGATGGCGTACCGGACGTCGAAGTGGCGCGGTTCGCACATCAGGTAGCGGCGGGGTCGGGCAGCCGGCGAGGAGGGCACGCGGGGTTCCTTTCGCGGGGCGGGGGTGTTCGCCGCCCAGCGTAGAAAGCGCCGCTGACCTCCCACAACGCCCGCGCACTGCGTGTGCGCGCAGGAGTTTTGCGCGTGATGGGCAGGTGGCGGCGTTTCTTTTCACACGGGCGGTGCGGGCGGGCTCGATACACCCGTTCGGGTGACCGCGGGGCCGGCGGGTGCCCGGCGGGTCGGCAGGGGTCGGCAGGGGGGCTTGCGGGCCCCCTGCGGAGGCGGGTGCGCGGGCCGGTGTGCCGCGCGAGGCGCGGGCCCGTCGCGTGAACGTGCGGCAGGTCGTGGGCGGCGGGTGGTCGGCGTGCCCTGCCCGGCTCAGGGGGAGGCGGACGCCCCGGCGTCCGGGGAGCCGGGGAGCAGGTGCGTCAGGACGATGACGCTGTTGGTGCGCCGTACGAACGACTCCGCGCGGATGCGCTCCAGCACCTCCTCGAAGTGCTCGATGTCGGCGGCGCGGATGTGCAGCAGGGCGTCGGCGCCACCGGTCACCGTCATGGCGGCAACGATCTCCGGGTACGCCCGTGCCACCTCCGCGATACGGCGGGGCGGGGCGGCCGACTCGCAGAAGACCTCCACGTACGCCTCGGTGCGCCAGCCCAGGGCGCTGGGGCGGACGACCGCCGTGAACCCGGTGATCACCTCGGCGTCTCGCATCCGGTCGACCCGCCGCTTGACCGCCGCCGGGGACAGCCCGATCTCCTGGCCGATCTCCACGAAGCTGCGCCGGGCGTTGTCGACGAGCGCGGACAGGATCTTGCGGTCGAGGTCGTCGAGCGACAGCGGCGAGTGGGCCATGTGCCGTCTTCCTGCCTTTCCCCTTGCCGGCGCGGATCGCGCCCCGGCGTGCGATGACGTGCGATGACGTGCACGACCGACGCGATGCGGTACGCGCACGGACTGGCGCGGGGACGCACCGGGGACGCCGGCCGCGCCGCCCGCGCGCCTCATCATGCACGGCGCCGGACCTGCCACGCGCCTCGCCGTGCGCGGCGCCGGATCGCGGTCGCCGCCCGGTCGTGCACGACGTCGGACCCGGGCGTCCCTGACCGTGCGGGGCGGGGCCGGACAGCACGCCGTCCACGGGGCCGGGCGGGCGTGGCACCTGGGCGCGTGCGGGGGCCTGGCAGGGGGCGGCACGTGCCGCGCGGGGGCCGGGCCGGTTGGGGCGCGCGCCTCGCAGCGGGGCCGGGTGCGCGCCCGGACCGCCTGCCGCGCGGAGCGGCATGTGGGGGGTCGGTCCGGGCACACCGGCCGGGCCGCTCCGGCGGCCCGCCGTTCGGGCGGGGCGCCCGCGGAGGGCGGGCCGAAGGGGTCACGGCCGCGCCCGCCGCGCCCGCCGCGCGCGTGGGCCGCCGGGGGTGCGAGAGGCCCGTCGCGGCACCGCGGGAGTCCCGCGCTGCCGCCCGGAGCATCCTGGTCCACGGGGCGGCGCCGGACCTATACGGGTGCGGCGGATCACGGATACGTACTTAACGCCGGACGCCCGCCCGCTGTGCGGTGGGAGCCGCGTGCCGTCGCGACGCAGCGGTCCCCGCACCCGGGCCTTTCCCCGCCGCGCCGTCTCCCCCGGTCCCGCCGTCTCTCCGGTCCGCCGCGCCGTCTCCCCCGGTCCCGCCGTCTCTCCGGTCCGCCGCGCCGTCTCCCCCGGTCCCGCAGTCTCCCCGTCCGCCGCGTCCCCGGCCCCTCCCTCTCCCCCGGCCCCTCCGCCGCCCGCTCGCGGTACCGGGGCGTCGGTCCGTGAGATGACGGCCCGTCAGTCAGCGGGCGGCGGCGAGGCCGAGCCCGAGGGGTCCCCGCCGGGGCGCGGGGGCGGGAGGGTGCCCCGGGTGTCCCCTCGGGGGCGCGGGGGCGCGGCGGGCCGGCGCAGGCCGGCGCGGCCCAGCAGTTTCAGGATCGCCTCGGCCCGGCTGCGCACCCGCAGCTTGCGGTAAGCGGACTGGAGATGGTTCTTGACGGTGCGTTCGGACAGGTCCATGCGCCTCGCGATGACGCGGTTGGACGCTCCGGTCAGCAGCAGCTCCACAGCCTGTCTCTCCCGGTCGGTGAGCCGATCCCAGAGGGCTTCTCGGCCGGGCCTCCCCTCATCCCCGGAGGCCGCCCCGGCGACTTCCCTCGCCGGCGCTTCCGCTCCGCTCCCGCACTGCTTCGCCTGTTCCATTCTGGTCAGAATTCCGATGATCTCCTGGAGGGAGGAGCGTAAATCGCACCCGAGGCATTCGGAGCACACGTGGCCGTGGTTTCTGTCCGCCTCTCTGTATGAATCTGGCATGGCGGATTTCGCTCTCTCTTGGGAACGGGATCGCACGAGCGGCGGAGTGAGGGGGGCGCCCTGGCACCCTACGCCGTGATACCCCTCTGCCGTCGCCGTGAAGCAACGGCCGGGCCCGTGGCACGGGGACGCTGCCGGGCCCGGCCGTCCGGTGGTCGCGGTGCCCGGAGGGGCGTGTGGGCGCTGCCGTGGGGTGTGGGGCGCCAGAGGCGCGGAGACGGGCGGCAGCCGCCGGGAATTCCCCGCCCTCGCGTTCCCCACGGACCGTTCCGGTCCTTTCGTGTTGGCCACAAGGGACCAGACGATGCACGGCGTGGAGGCATGGAGGCCGGGAAGCCGAATGAGCGTGCCCCGCAGGACCGAAGATTCCCGGGGCGGACCGACGAAAGGAAATTCCCATGCACGGTGAGAGCGGTGAGAATCTCGTCTCGATCCTCCGGCAGGCGAGGGGCGGGAATCCCCCGGAGAACGCGCTCCTGGACATCGCCCGCGACGGAAAGCTCACAACGGATCACCTCCGCCGGCTCGTCGCCGTCGAATGGCAGTGCCACGCGGTGGAGTTGAGCGCCTACGGCCTGATGTCCGCCCGGTTCCCGCGGCGCCCGGCGGTCCGTCTCTACGGTCGGCTGACCGAGCTGGTGGTGGGCGCCCAGCCGAAGCTCGCCGCGTGCGCCGAGGCGTTCGGCATGGGCCCGGACGACCTGTGGTACCGCCCCCGGACGTACGAGACGTTCGCTTTCGACGGCATGCTCGCCTACGTCGCCGCGAACGGTTCGCAGGCCGCCACCGCGCTGGCGCTCCACACCGACGTGGAGCTCTACTTCGGCGACTGCGCGCGGCTGGTCCGGCTGGCGCGGGAGCAGGGCGTGGAGGCGCCCGACGAGTTCTTCCGGTACTACGAGGGCGACCCGTCGACGGGACTGCTGGACCTGGCCGCGGAGGTCGCCGAGGACGGGGTCCGCAACGGCGACGACCCGCAGGAGGCGATCCTCCTGGCCCGCCTCCTGGAGCAGGGGATCGGCCTCTTCTGGCGCAGCGCCGCCGGACTGGACGTCACCCCGGTCCACGTGCCCTCCCGCGAAAGCCTGGAGGGTGCCGCCGGTATCGGGGCGGAGTGAGGGCCGGGGGCCGTGCGCGCACCCCACCGGTTCCCCCTCCGCGTGTACGCCGCCCGGGCCCTGTGCCCCGCTTCCCCGTCCGCTGTCCGCTGTCTGCTGTCCGATTCCCGCTGTCCGATTCCCGGTCCGGTTCCCCGCCCGGTGTGCCGTCCGGTCCCCGGTCAGGTATCCGGCCCGATCCCCGGTCCGGCGCCCCGGCGCCCCGGCGGTCCGCCGGTCGGCCGGTCGGCGGTCCGTACAGCGAAACCCAGACCCGAAGGAGCGATCCGTGATCCATCAGCGAACCCTGTTCGGCGACCGCAAGAGCCAAGTGACCGACCTCGTCATCCCGTGCATCGACGTCGCGGGAGGGAGGGCGACGGAACCCGCGGCCATCCCGGGACTGCGGGACCCCGGGTCCGTGTCGGAGATAGCCCGGCGCTACACCGGCGAGGGCGCGACCAAGATCTTCCTCGACGTCCTCGACCCCTGGCCGGAGGCGGAGTACCTGCCGGACCTCGTGCGGGCCGTCAGCGGCCTCGGCGTCTCCCTCCTGGTGTCCGTCGACAACGGGGTGCTGCCCACCGCCGACCACGCCGAGGCGCTGCTCGACGCGGGCGCGGACGCGGTCTCGGTCAGCACCAACGCGGTCGAGTGCCCGAAGGTGGTCCGGGAGGTCGTGGCGCGCCGGGGCGGCCAGCACGTCCTCGGGGTGATCAACAGCGGCCTGGCCGGAGACGCCGGGGACCGGGTCCACGTCGAAGGGGGACGGCGGCCCACCCGCGTGCCGGCCACCGCCATGGCCGCCGAGCTCGCCTCCATCGGTGTGGGCGCACTCCTCGCCAACAGCCTGGACCAGGAGGGCAGCGGCGCCGGCTACGACCTGCGGCTCACCCGCGCGGTGGCCGAGGCGTCCGGACTTCCCGTCATCGCCTCGGGCGGCGCCGGGACGTCCGAACACCTCAGGGAGGCGCTGGACTCCGGGAGCGCGGCGTACGTCCTGGTCAACGCCATGGTGCACGGCGGGCGGACCAGCATGGCCGAGATCGGCCGCCACCTGGAGCGCCACTGGTCCATGGCGGCCCGGTGACCATGCGGGCCGTCGTCTTCGAACGCCACGGCGACCCCGCCGAGGTCCTGCGGCTGGTGACCCTGCCCGAGCCGCGGCCGGCCCCGGGCGAGGTGCGGGTACGGGTCCTCGCCCGGCCGGTGAACCCTTCCGACCTGCTGTTCGTCCGGGGGGAGTACGGCAGGCGCGGGGACTTCCGGGAACTGGAGACGTCCGAGGGCCCCCTCCGGGCGGCGAGCGCCGGGTTCGAGGGTGCCGGTGTCGTCGACGCGCTCGGGCCCGGTGTGCCCGGCGCGTACCTGGGTGCGCACGTCGCGGTGGCGGCCGACGGGACCTGGCGGGAGTACGTGACGGCACCGGCGCGGGACGTGTACCGGACCGGTGGGGTCCCGCTGCGCGCGGCGGCCCAACTGACCGTCAACCCCTTCACCGCCGCGCTGCTCCTGGACCGGCCGGCGCTCGGGCCGGGCCGGACGCTGCTGCTCACCGCCGGGGCGTCCGCCGTCGCCCGGATGCTCGTCCACATGGCGACGGCGCGCCGGGTGCGGTGCCTGGCGGTGGTCCGCCGGGCGGCCGCCGCGAGCGCCGTCGAGGCCCTGGGGGCGGTCCCCCTCGTGGTGGACGCGCCGGGGGCGCTGCCCCGGATGGTCCGCGAGGCGACCGGGGGCCACGGGGCGGACGCCGCCCTGGACGCGGTCGCCGGGGCTCCGGGCGCCGACGTGCTGCGCAGCGTGCGTCCGGGGGGCCGGGTCGTCGTCTACGGGATGCTGGCGGGCGGGCCGGTGCCCGTGCCGGCGGAGGAGCTGGTCTTCCGCGGGCTGCGCGTCGAGGGCTTCTGGCTGCCCGCCGCCCTGGGGGAACTGGACGCCGCCGCCCGCGGGGAGCTGACCCGGCGGGTGCTCGCCGAGGTGACCGGCGGCCTGCCCGGTCTGGAGGTCGAAGCCGCGTACGGGCTGGAGCGGTTCGGGGAGGCTCTGGTCCACGCGGTCCGCCCCGGCCGGAGCGGGAAGGTCCTCCTGACCACCGGCTGACCGCGACGCACGAGCCGGGACCGCGCGCCCGGTTCCGGCTCCGGCCCCGTGCCGCGTCCCTCCGGAGCCGTCACCCCTCGCACCGCCCCGGCCGCCGCACCCCGTACCGACGTCGGCGCCCGCGCCACCGCCCGGCCGGGTCCCGGACGCCCCGGCCCCTCCCCGCCCCGGCGCCCCGAGTCCGAAGCCCCCGGCCCGACGGTCCAAGCCCGACGACCCGAGCCCGAACCGCACGACGAGAACACGAGGCAACGATGTCCCCCGAGCACACCCGCCACACCCCGATACCCGGCGAGCCCACCGCGGCCCCCGCACCCAGCGCCCCCTCCGCACGGCCTCCGGCCGCCGACGCCGACGGCCTGGGCCGCCCCCACGCGGCGGCGGGCGGCCGGGAGCGCCGCCGCGACACCACCCTGTCCGAACTGTTCGAGGCGCAGGCCCGCAAGACCCCCGACGCGCCGGCACTGACCTGGCACGGCGGGCGCTGGAGCTACGCCGAGCTGCGCCTGCGCGCCCACCGCGCCGCGCACCGGCTGCGCGAGCGGGGCGTACGGGAAGGGGAGGCCGTCGCCCTCCTCGTGCCGCGCTCGCCGGAGGCGGTCGCCGCGGTGCTCGGCGTGCTGCACGCCGGGGCCGTCTTCCTGCCGGTCGACCCCTCCCACCCGGCCACCCGCGTCCGGCACGTCCTCGGGGACGCCTCCGTCCGGCACGTGGTGGCCGGCGCGGACGTACCGGACGCCCTCCTGCACGGCCGGCAGCGGCACGCCCCCGCCGACCTGGCGCACGAGTGGCCGCCGGCCCCGGTCGACGCCCGGCGGCGCGCCCCGGAGGACCCCGCGTACATCATCTACACCTCCGGGTCCACGGGCCGGCCGAAGGGGGTCGTCTGCACCCACCGCGGGCTGCTCCGGGTCGCGGTGGACACGCCCGAACTGCGCCCCGACCCCGGCGATCGGGTCCTCGCCACCACCAACCCCACCTTCGACGTGTCGTGCTGGGAGCTGTTCGGGACCCTCCTCAACGGTGCCTGCCTGCACCTCGCCGACACCGGAACCCTCCTCAGCACCGACGCGCTGGCCGAGCTGCTGGAGGAGCGCCGCATCACCACCATGTGGCTGAGCGCCGGGCTGTTCCACCAGCACGCGCGGGCCCGCCCCGGCATGTTCGCGCCGCTGCGCCGCCTGGTCGCCGGAGGGGACACCCTCAACCCGTCGGCGGTCCGCGCGGTCCTGCGGCACGGGCGCCCCGGACGGTTCCTCAACGGCTACGGCCCCACCGAGAACACGGTGTTCTCCACCGTGCACCGCATCGAGCGCCTGGCGGCTGACGCGGCCTCGGTGCCCATCGGGCGGCCCGTCGCCGGCACCGTCGCCCACGTGGTCGGCCCGGACGGCGAACCGGCTGCCCCCGGCGAGCGCGGCGAACTGTGGCTCGGCGGCGACGGTGTGGCGGCCGGGTACCTGGGCGATGCCGAGAAGACGGCACGGCACTTCGTCCCCGACCGGTTCGCGGGCGCGGGCGGGCCCGCCGGGAGCCGCCTCTACCGCACCGGGGACGTGGTCAGCCTGCGCGAGGACGGCGTCCTGGAGTTCCACGGGCGCCGGGACCGGCAGGTCAAACTGCGGGGCTACCGGGTCGAACTCGACGAGGTCGAAGCGGCCCTGACCGAGCACCCCGAGGTGACCGGGGCGGCCGTCGGCGTCATCGGCGAGGGGGCCGGCCGGCGCCTCGCCGCCGTCGTCACCACCGACACCCCCGCCGGACACGCCGGACACGCCGAGCAGACCGAACACGCCGAACACGCCGGGCGGGCAGGGCGGGCAGGGCGGGCCGAACAGGGCGAGCGGACCGAACAGGCAGGACGGGCGGAGCAGGCAGGCCCGGCGGAAGAGGCGCGGCGCGCAGGGCGGGCCGAAGGGGGCGCGCTGCCGGACCGCGTGCGCGCGTACGCCCGTGACACGCTCCCCGCCCACATGGTGCCCGCCCGCCTGGCGGTCGCCGGCGAGCTCCCGCTGACGTCGAGTGGCAAGACCGACCGCCGGCGCCTGCTGCACCTGCTGGAGCGGCAGGACGACCGGCGGGCCGGCCGGGACTCCGGACCCGCACCGGCCGGCCGGGACGAGCGGAGGACGGCCGCCGTGTGGCGCCGGGCGCTGGACGTCGACGAGGTCCCCGCCGACGCGGACTTCTTCGCGCTCGGGGGCACGTCCCTGCGCGCGACGCAGGTGGCGGCGGCGGTCCGCAGGCTGTTCGGCCTGCCCCCGGAGCGCGGGCGGGAGCTGGTGCGGGCGCTGCTGGACGACCCGACCCTGGAGTCCTTCACCCGGCGCGTACGCGAGATGGAGGCGGAGGGGCACACGGCCGGCCCCGGCGCGCAGCCCGCCGTCGACTTCGCGCGCGAGGCGGCGCCGCCGGACCTGCCGCGCCTCGGCGCCCTCGCCGCGGGCGGCCCCCGCACCCCCCGCACGGTCTTCCTCACCGGCGCGACCGGCTTTCTCGGCGTCCACCTGATCGACCAGCTGGTGCGGCGCGGGGTGCGGCGGGTCCACTGCCTGGTGCGCGCGGGCGGCGAGGCGCAGGCCATGTCCCGGCTGGCCTCGCGCATGCGCCGCCACGGCGTGGACCCCGCCGCCCTCGCGGGCCGGGTGACCGCGCTGCCGGGCGACCTGGCACGGCCGCGCCTCGGCCTTGGGGAGGAGGCGTGGGACCGGCTCGCGGCGGAGGCCGACCACATCGTGCACGCCGGGGCGCACGTCAACTTCGCCTATCCGTACGCGGCGCTGGCACCCGCCAACGTCGGCGGCACCCGAGCCGTACTCGAACTGGCCGCGCACGTGCGCGTGAAGCCGGTCCACCACGTCTCCACCATCGGCGTACTGGCCGGGTTCGGCACCGCCGGGGAGCGCCAGGTGACGGAGAGGACGCCCCTGGCACACCCGGAGCGGCTCTCCATGGGGTATCCGGAGACGAAGTGGGTCGCCGAGCGGATGGTGGCCGCGGCCGGCGGGCGGGGGCTGCCCACGACGATCCACCGCCCGCACGAGATCACCGGCACCTCGGACCGGGGCGTGTGGAACACGGACACCATGATGTGCGCCCTGCTGCGCACCCTCGCGGAGACGGGCACGGCCCCCGGCGTCGAACTGCCCCTCGACTTCGTGCCGGTCGACCACGTGGCCGCCGTCATCGGCCATGTGGTCACCCGCGAGGAGCCGGACGGCCGCGTGCTCCACCTCACCAACCCGCGCCCCGCGCGCCTGTCCTCCGCCGTGGAGCGGCTGCGGCACCGGGGGTACCCGGTCAGGACGGTCCCCTACGAGGACTGGGTGGCGGCCGTCGACGCGCTGGCGGCGGAGGACCCCGGGCACCCGATGGCGCCCTACCTCCCGCTGCTCGTCGAGACCGCGCGGGGCAGCGCCCTGCCCGTGCTCCGGACGTACGAGGCGGACACGTTCCCCGCCGTCGACCGGACCCACGCCGAGCGGGCCGCCGCGGCCGGATCGCTCACCTGCCCGCCGGTGGACGCCGCGCTCCTCGACCTGTACCTGGGGCGCCTGGCGGAGATCGGCTACCTGCCGCCGCCACCGGACTGACCACCCGGCCCGGAGCCGGCCGGCTCCCCTGGCCGATGCGTGCCCGTACCGCCTCCCCACCCGTACCGCCTTGCCCCCGTATCGCCTGTACTGCCCGGGCCGCCGCCGGGGCCGGACGAAAGGACTGCTCGTGCGCATCGCCGTCATCGGCGCGGGAACGGCCGGACTGACCGCCGCCTGGCTCCTGGCGCCCACCCACGACACCACCCTGTACGAGGCCGGGCCGCGCGCCGCCGTGGGAACCGGCCTCCCCCTCCCCGCGACGGGAGCCGGAGGCGGTGCCGGTGCCGGCTCCGGCTCCGACTCCGGCTCCGGCTCCGGCTCCGGCCGTGGCACCGGCCGGGTGGACGTCGGGGTGGGGGTCGTCCGCGCCGACCCCGGCACCCCGGCCCCGCACCCCGTGCCGCTCGACGCGGACGGCCCGCCGGCCCCGCTCGACGCGGGCGGCGCCGGCGAGACGGACGGGCCCGACGAGCCGGACCGGCGCGGTGTTCCCCTCAGCCTGACCGTCATGTCGCCCCGGTCCGCCGAGCCCCTGCTCGTCACCCCCCTCCCGCCGCTCGGCGGCCGGCGCGGCCGCACCCCCGTGGCCGGGGCGGCGTGGCGGGCCCTGCGGGCGTTCCTGGCGGCGTCGGCCCGGCCGCACACCGCCGGGTCGGGGCCGGAGGCGACCGTCAGGGGGCTGGCGGCGGCCCTGCGCATGCCGAACGACGTCTACGAGCGGGTGCTCCTGCCCTGGCTGGCCGCCGGAGCGGGCTGCCGCCTGGTGACGGCCGCCGGGATGCCGGCCCGGCCCGCGGTCGGCGGGGCGCTCGCCACCGCGCCCGGCGGCGCCCTCGATCCCGCCGCGCCGCCGGGCGGCTCCGCCGGAGGGCTCGCCGCCCTCGTCGGGCGGATGGCCGGGGACCTCGGGCGCCGCCTGCGGCTGTCGCACCCCGTCCTCCGGGTGACGTCGGAGGGGCCGGGCGGTTCGGCGCCGCTGGCCGTCCACACGGCGGACGGCGCACGCACCGCGTACGACCGGGTCATCGTCGCGACCGGCGCCCCCGAGGCCGCCCGGCTCCTGGAGGGCGACCCGGCCCAGGCGGTCCGGGTCGCGCTGCTGCGCGCACTGCAGTACGCGACGGTCACCGTGGCCGTGCACCGCGACCCCCGGCACATGCCGCTCGACCGGCGGCACTGGTCGGCCGTGAACGTCCAGGGGCACGGCCCCTGGGGCGAGAGCACCCTCTGGTACGGCGCGCTGGGCGGCCCGGACCTGTTCGTCAGCCACATCACCCACCGGGCCGAGCCGGAGCACGTCCTGCACCGTGCGCGCCTGTCCCGGCCGCTGCTCACGGCCGAGGCCGTCGCCGCCCGGAGGGAGTTGCGCGGCCGGCCCGTCAGCCCGCACATCCAGCTGGCGGGCGGCTGCCTGCACGACGCCGGAGGCCGGGAGTCGGCCGTGCGCACGGCGCTCGCGGCGGTCGAGAACACGGACCCCACCTGCGCCCGCGCCCGCCGGCTGCGCGCGCTCCTCGCCGACGGGGCGCACGAGGCCGCCGGCTGAGCCCGGACGAGCCGGGGGCGCCCGCGCCCCGCTCACGGCGGTGACCATGCCGGGGCGGGCGTGGGGCCCGCGCCCTTCCCCGGGGGTCCGACCCACCGTCCCGCACGGACGGGACGAGCACGACGGACGAGACACGACGGACGAGAGGAGACCGAGTCGTGCCCCACCCCCTGTCGTTCTTCACCGACGCCTTCCTCCAGGCCGGCCGCGCGCGTCGCGGACACCGGTCCGCGAGGGACCCGGCCCGCCCGCCCACCACCCGCACGGACCGGGAAACGGGCCGGAACGCGGGCCGGGAAACAGATCTGACGGCAGGCATGGAAGGGGACGGGATGCGGATCGTCGTCGTGGGCGCCGGGCTGTGCGGTCTGACGCTGGCCTGGCTGCTGGAGGAGGGCCACGAGGTCGTCGTCCTGGAGGAGCGCGGCCGGCTGGGCGGCAACATCGACAGCCGGCCCGTTCCCGGAGCCGCAGGCCCGCGCTGGGCCGACGTCGGGGTCCGCGAGGTGGTGCCCGCCGCCTCGCCCCTGTGGAGCCGCCTCTTCCGGCTCCAGGGGTTCGCGGCGGACGACCTCGTGGCCGTACCGGCGGGCCGCTCGCTGGTGCGGGAGGCACCGGACGGGCGGGAGGTGCTGCTCAGCCCGGCCCAGGACGCGGCCGGGCCGGGTGCGGGTGCGGTCGGCTCCGCCCCGGCGCGGGCGGCCGTGCGGGCCTTCACCGAACGGGCGGCGGCCTGGGCCGAGGAGGGCCTGGGCTGGGACGTGCCGCTGGGCGCGGCCCTCGACCCCCTGCCGTTCGGCGCACCGCTCGCGGACGTGGTCTGCGCGCTGCCCGCCTCCCTGTTCGGCTGCACGCTCGACGAGGCGCGGGACCTGTCGGCGCGGGCCGTCGGCTCGCTCTACGCCACCCCGCCCGGCGCCCCGCCGGCGCCCGCGGCGGTACGGCCGCGCGACGGGTTCGGCGCCCTCACCACCTCGCTGGCCGGGTCCCTGCGCGGTGCCCGCGTCCACCCGGGCGCGGGCGCGGCGCGGATCGAGCGGGACGGGGGGCGGTACCGCGTGGTGGACGTGCGCGGGCACGCGTACCCGGCGGACTGCGTGGTGCTGGCCGTGCCCGCCGACCGGGCGGAGGCCCTGCTGCGGCCGCTGGCCGGCACCGGGGGCCTGCGTGCCGCGCTGCGCGGGCACCGCTACCGGGAGGCCGCGTACAGCCTCCACCTCGACCCGTCCGGCATGCCCGCGGAGCGCGCGGACCGGGCGGCCGTCAACATCACCGTGGCGGGCCGGGGCACCCGCACCACGGTCCGCCGGCCGGCCGGGGACGGGCCGGACCACTACGTCACGGCGGCGCCGCCGTCCGCGGCCCGGCCGCTGCGGGAGCTGGCGCGGACGACGCTGCGCACCCACCTCCCGACACCGGCCGCGCACGCCGCGCGGCGGGAGGTGGAGCGGCGCAGCGGGGAGGGACTGCTGTTCCTCGCCGGTCAGTGCGCCGCGACGGTCGACACCCAGGAGGGCGCCGTCGCCTCGGCCCTGGCCGTCGCGCGGTCGCTGGTCCCCTCGGGGCGGCGCACCCGGTCCCTGGGCGGGGCGGCCGGGGACGCCCCGGCGGGGTGAGCCCGCGGCCCCGGCGCCTCCTCCCGCGGTCCCCGTCCCGGTAGGTCCGGTGGCCCCGCCGGGTCAGCGGGCGGCGGGGCCGGTGCGGAGGGCGGCGGCCAGTTGCTGGCGGGAGCGGGCGCCGGTCTTGCGCAGCGCCCTGGCCACGTGCTGCTCGACGGTGCGGGGCGACAGGTGCAGGGCGGCGGCGATGTCCCGGTTGGTCATGCCAGCGCCCGCCAGTTCGGCGACCTCCGCCTCGCGGGGCGAGAGCACGTCCCCGTAGCCGGGGCGGCCGGGGCCGCGCCGCTCCTCCGCCGGGAGGTGCTCGCGCAGTTCGGCGCGGGTGCGCGCGGCGTCCCAGGCGGCGCCCAGGGCGTCGAAGCGGTCGGCGCAGTCGGCCAGGACGGCGACCGCGTCCTCGCGGCCGGCGGCGAGGGCGCGGCGGGCGCCGGCCGCCGCGGTGAGGAGCTCGTGGTACGGGTGGGGCAGCGCGGCGTACGCGGCGGAGGCGGCCTCGTAGTGCCGTACGGCCGCCTCGGGGTCGCCGGTGTGCTCGGCGAGGACGCCGCGGGTCCACAGCAGCGCGGCGTCGGCGGAGGGGGCGTCGCGGCCCTCCAGCCCGGCGGCGAACTCGGCGGTCATCTCGCGGGCCGCGGGCACCGCCCCGGCGCGTGCGGTGGCCTCGACGGCCCACGGCGCGAGTTCGGCGCCCCAGGCCCACACGCCCTTGGCCCGCAGCCGCCGCCAGGCGTCGGCGGCCTCGGCGGCGGCGGGGCCGGTCTCGTCGCGGGCGAGGGCGAGCCGGATCAGCGCTCCGGAGGCGGCGGCGGACAGCGGTACGGGGCTCCGGTCGACGCCGAGGGCGCCGGGGCCGGTCAGGTACTCGTGGATGTCGGCCCACTCCCCGCGGGCCAGGGCCAGCAGGCCGAGGACGGTCAGGGCGTCGGAGGCGATGTTCGGCATGCCCTGGGCCTCCCGCACCAGGGCGCGGGCCCGGTCGGCGAGCCCGTCCCAGCTGCCGGTGGCCCAGTCCAGGACCAGGAGGGTGCCGCGGCCGGTCCGCTCGGCGTAGGCGGCTCCGCTGCGCGCCGCCAGGGCGACGCCCTCCTCCAGGAGGTCGCGGGTCTCGGCGTACCGGCCGAGCCAGACGGCGGCGTCGGCGGCGTTGCACAGTCCGCGGGCGGCCTGCTGGCGGCAGCCGACGACGTCGCTGTCGCGGGGCAGCCGCTCGATCAGCGGCCACGCCCCGGGGTCGCCGGTGTTGAGGAGGACGCTGACCCGGTTGGCGGCGGCGGCCGTCTGCACGACCGGGTCGCCGGACTCGGTGGCGACGGCGAGGGCCCGGTCCATCCAGGCGATGTTGTCGGCGAGGGGCAGGCCCGGCCAGTACGGCATGGCGAGCGCCGACATGGCGCGGGCCAGCGGCACCGGGTGGCCCGCCAGGTCGTCGACGGCGCGCTCCAGTTCCGCCTGGCCCTCCTGGGCGCGGCCCAACTGGTTGCACAGGAGCAGTCCGAGGTCGAGCCGGATCTCCCCGCGCACGGCCTGGGCGAGCCGCGGGTCGTCCAGGATATGCTCCAGCACCTTCCTGGTGGGCTGCGAGCCGAGGCCCATGACGGCGCTGCGGGCCAGCATCAGGGCGAGCCGCGACCGGGCGTGCGGCGGGACCGGGCCGGTGGCCAGCGCGGACTCCAGCAGGCCGACGGCGTTCTCGACGTCGCCCCGGTCGGCGTGCTCCTGGGCGGCCCGTTCGACGGCACGCAGCCAGCCCCTGCGGTCGCCGCAGGCCCGGCGGTGGCCTGCCAGGCGCTCCCACGGCACGGGCTGGCGCCGGGCGAGCAGGGCGGCGGCCCGCTCGTGCAGCGCCTCGCGCACGGGGCCGGCGACGGCGCCGCGCACGGCGGCCGCGGCGAGCGGCACGGCGAAGCCGTAGCGGCCGTCGGGGAGCTCCTGCAGGGCGGCGGCGCGCAGGGCGGCGACCAGCGCGTCGCGCCCGGCCCGGCCGTCCAGTCCGGCGACGGCGGCGAGGTCGCGGGCGGACGCGGGGTGGTCGAGGACGGCGGCGGCGTGGACGACCGCGCGGTACCGCTCGGGGACGGCGGCGGCGCGCCGCAGGGTGAGGGCGGTCAGCCGGGGCGGTGGGCCGACCGCCTCGACGTCCTCGGGGCCGGGCGCGGGCCGGCTCTCGCCGTGGCCGGGCGGGGCATGGCGGCCGACGGGGCCGGGCGGGGCCGGGCGCCCGTCGTGGGCGGACGCGGGGCGTTCGCCCGTACCGGGCGGGGCCGGGCGGTCGGCGGGGCGCGGGGCCGGGCGGTCGGCCGCGCGCGGGGCCAGCGCGTCCAGGAGGTCGGCGACGGTCTGCGCGTTGCCGCCGGAGGCCCGGTGCAGGGCCGCCGCCAGGTCGGGGGGACACGCGTCGAGGCCCAGCGCGGCGGCCGCCCGTTCGGCGACGGCGGCGGGGCCGAGCGGGCCGAGGGTGTGCCGGACGACCGCGAGCGCGGCCGGGAAGTCGGTGCCGGGGCCGAGGACCAGCCCCGGCTCGGGCAGTTCCTCGGGGCGGTAGGTGAGGACGCAGGCGAACCGGCCGGGCGGGTCGGCGAGCAGCGCGCCGAGGGCGGCGATGTCGGCGGGGGCGGCCCGGTGGACGTCGTCCACGGCCAGCAGCAGCGGGCCGTGCCCCGGCCGCTCCGCCCCGGCGGTGCCCCCGATCGCCGCGGCGCCCGGGGCTTCCCCGCCGGGGATCCCGTCGGACCGGAGCCCGTCGCCCCGGATTCCGTCGCCCGGGACTGCGTCGCCCCGGCCCCCGTGGCCCGGGCCCCGGTCACCCGGGCCCCGGTCGTCCCGGCCTCCTCGGCCCCGGTCGTCCCGGCCCCGGTCGTCCCGGATCTCGTCGTCATCGATCCCGTCACGGATCCCGTCGATGCCGGTGCGGGCGGGGACGGGCAGCGCGGACAGCAGCCGGGAGAGCAGGCGGCTCTTGCCGGTGCCGGCGGCGCCCTCGACGAGGAGCAGGACGGGCCGGGCCCGGCCTCCCTCGGCGAGCGCTCCGGTCAGCAGTCTCAGCAGATCCGTCTCCGCTCGTTCAGCCATACGGGGTCTCCGGGGGTTTTTGTCCTGTTTGGTTCTTTGCGTATCCGTACTTCAGTCTCTCCTGATTGCAGGCGGGTGGGGAGGGGCTGGAACGTGGAGCAGGTCAGGCCCTCGCGGCCCGCCTCTCCGGAGGGGTCAGCGCCGACCTCCCGGACATGCAGGCAGGAGTCCTGTGGTGAGAAAGACGACGTGTTCCGGCCCCGCGCCCGCCGCCACGGCGGTGCGGGACCTTCCGGCACAGCTCGGCCCCCGGCCGGGGCGGGTGCCCGCCCGCGCGGCGCGGCTGCTGACCGCGGTCGCGATGCCGGCCCGCCCGGCGGCCGTGCCGGTCCTGCGCCGACTGGCGCGGGACGCGGTGCGGGACCACCGGCTGCCGGAGAGCGTCGACGAGGCGGTCATGGTGATCGTCACGGAGCTGGTCACCAACGCGGTGCTGCACAGCGGCGGCTCGGAGGTGGCGGTGCTCATCGAGTTCGACGGCCCCACGGTCACGGTCCGGGTGCGGGACAGCGGGCGGTGGCGGGACCGCGTGGGCCCGCGCCGGGAGGCCGCCGACGAGAACACCTCCTTCGGGCGGGGACTGGCCCTGGTCGACGCGTACGCCGTCGACGCGTCGGTGCGGCGCACGGACACCGGCACGGTGGTGAGCGCGGTCGTCGCCTGCTGAGGCAGCGCCCGGCCGAGCGCCCGGCCGCGGGGCCTCGTGGCCGCGCCACCCGGCCACGAGGCCCCGCACCCGGGTCGACACGGGACTCGGCCCCGGGAACCGCAGCCGGGCACTCGGCCTCGGAACCGGGCGCGGCACTTGGCCCGTGGGGCACGTACACCGGCAGGTGTACGTGCCCCACGGCGTTCCGGCCCCGTTGACCGGCCGGCCGCACCGGCGGCCGTCCCGCGGCTGCCGACCGCCGCCGAATCGCCGCACCTGAGCCCCGGCGCCACGCCGCCCCGAGTGCGGCATGGCCATACGGCTCCGCCTCCGCCGGCTCCGCCTCCGCCGGCCCCGCCGCCCCGCCGCCCCGTCCCGCCTCCCCCCGCCCGTGCCGAGGCCGCGTTCCGGCCACCCATCGCCACCCAAGCACCCTCCCCCGCACCCCGCGCCAGGGCCGGCGCCCCGGGGCCGCGGGCGGGCCCGCCGTCCACCCCACACCGCGTACGGCCAGGGCACACCCGGTGAACAGCCCCCCACGCCCACGTTGATTGCGTATCCGTACTCGCCCGCACCCGTATATGCGGGCGGGCCGCCCCGGCCGTAGTTTCCAGCCACCGACCGGCCCCCCATGCCCGAGCACCGCCACGGGGAGTGGCCGGCCGGTGCCGCACGGCTGCGCGAACGGGCCGGGCGGCCCCGCGCCCACCCGGTGCGGGGCCGCCTGGCCCCCCCCCCGGCCCCGCGAGCATGCCGCGTACCGCCGGCGCCTCGCGAACCGGATCCGCGACGCCGCGCACCCGGCCGCACCGCCCCACCCCCACCCGTCCTGGCGCGGCCCCAGGACACCGGATTGGCATGTACCGCACATAAACGCGGCCCGTGCCCCGGTGAGACCCCTCTGAAAGGCACCGCCTTGCACGGATACAGACGCGTTCGCGCCTCACTGGTCGCGGCGACGGCCACCGCGCTCCTCTGCGCGGGGACGGCCGTCTCGGCCGCCGCGCCGACCGCCTCCCCGGCCCCGACACCGGCCCCCGCCCCGGTGCCGGCCCCGGCCGCGCCCGCCGCCCAGCCCCCGGCCGAGCGCCTCATCGTCGGCTACAAGTCCATGGCGCAGGAGGCCAAGTCGGACGAGGCCGCCGCGAAGGACGCCGCCGCCAAGGGCCGTAAGGCCGGCGAGGCCGTCGGCTTCGACCGCCGCCTGGGCACCGGGGCCGCGCTGATCGACCTGGAGAAGGCGAAGGACGCGAAGTCCCTGGACGCGGTCATGGACGCGTTCCGGGCGGACCCCGACGTCGCCTATGTCGTCCCCGACCGCCGCGTCTACGCCACGGCCGTCACCCCGAACGACACCGAGTACCGCCGCCAGTGGGACCTCTTCGAGTCCACCGCCGGCATGAACGTCCCCACCGCGTGGGACAAGGCGACCGGCGAGGGCGTCAAGGTCGCCGTCATCGACACCGGTTACGTCCCGCACTCCGACCTCGCCGCCAACATGGTCGCCGGGTACGACTTCATCTCCGACCCGTTCATGGCCAACGACGGCGGCGGCCGCGACAGCAACGCCGCCGACCCGGGCGACTGGATGCTGCGCGGCGAGTGCGGCGACAACTACCCCGAGCAGGACTACGACAGCTCCTGGCACGGCACCCACGTCGCCGGCACCATCGCCGCCGCCGCCGGCAACGGCAAGGGCATCGCGGGCGTCGCGTACGACGCGACCGTGCAGCCGGTCCGGGTGCTCGGCAAGTGCGGCGGCACGACCTCCGACATCATCGACGCCATCACCTGGGCGTCCGGCGGCTACGTGGCGGGCGTTCCCGGCAACCCGTACCCCGCCGACGTCATCAACATGAGCCTCGGCGGCGGCGGCGCCTGCGACGCCGGCACCCAGAGCGCCGTCAACGCCGCCGTCAACCGCGGCACCACCGTCGTCGTCGCGGCCGGCAACACCAACACCAACGCGGCCGGCTTCAACCCGGCCAACTGCGCCAACGTCATCACCGTCGCCGCGTCCGACCGCGAGGGCAACCGCGCCTCCTACTCCAACTACGGCTCCGTCGTCGACATCACCGCCCCCGGCGGCGAGACCGCGGTGAGCGGCGCCAACGGCATATGGTCCACGCTGAACAGCGGCTCGCGGGGCCCGGTCGGCGAGAACTACGAGCCCTACCAGGGCACCAGCATGGCCGCCCCGCACATCGCCGGCCTCGCCGCGCTGATGTACGAGGCGAACCCGTCCATCACCCCCGCGCAGGTCGAGAGCACCATCAAGGCCAAGGCCCGCACCCTGCCCGGCTACTGCTCCGGCGGCTGCGGCGCCGGCCTCGCCGACGCGACCGCCACCCTGGGCGCGGGCGGCGGCACGACCCCGCCCACGGGCACGGTGTTCGCCAACACGGCCGACGTGACCATCCGGGACAACACCACGGTGGCGTCCTCCATCGCGGTCAGCGGCGTCAGCGGCTACGCCCCCTCCGACCTGAAGGTCGACGTCGACATCAAGCACACCTACCGGGGCGACCTCAAGGTCGAGCTCGTCGCCCCGAGCGGCGCCTCCGCCCTGCTGAAGGACACCAGCACCGGCGACAGCGCGGACAACGTCCTCACCACCTACACGGTGGACGCCTCCAGCGTGTACGCGAACGGCACCTGGAAGCTGCGGGTGACCGACGCCTACACGGGTGACACCGGGTACATCGACTCCTGGAGCCTCACCTTCTGACGGGGCCTCACACCGCGCGCCGGGGTCCGTCGCCTCCGAGGAGGGCGGCGACGGACCCCGGTCCGCATGCGTACGGGCCGCCCTCCCGGACGGGAGCCCGCCCACCCCCGGCGTCCGGCAGGACCACCACCCCCGGCCCCCGGCAGTCACCCCCCGCCCGGCCCCGGCCCCGTCCCGAAGCACCGCGCCCACCCGGAGGTCACCGCACCCCCCGGACCCCGCCCCGCCCGGCCGGTGCGGGCACCGCGCGCAGCGCCGCCACGAGGAGGGCGCACCCGGCGAGGGCGACGGGCGCCGCGACGGCGAGCAGGGCGCTCACCCCGTGGGCGCGGCCCCACGCCAGGAGCAGGGCCGCCGCCAGCGCGAGGGCCAGGCCGCCTCCGAGCCCGCGCGCGAAGGCGTACCGCGCGGGGCGGTGCCCGGCGCGCGGCGGGGCGGCGTGGAGGGCCGACCAGCAGGCGGCGGCCTCCCGTTCCTCCCGGCGCCGCCGTACGGCGGCCCGCAGCCGCAGGCCGATCGCCGCCCCGGCCCCGGCGGCGGCGACGGCCAGCAGCGGCCGGGCGGGCACGCCCAGGAGCAGGAGCAGGGCGGTCGCGGCGGCCGTGGCCCACCCGGTGACGCAGGCGGCGGCGGACAGGCGCCGGGAGACCGGGCGGTCGGCGCCGGCCCGCAGGTCGGCGAGGGCGGGGAGGTACCAGACGCAGCCGGAGGCGGTCACGGCGCCGAGGCCCAGGGCGAGGACTTGGGCGGCCATCAGCGGGCCGCCGTCTCGTGCGGCCGGTTCTGGAGCCGGTCGAGTTCGGCGATCCCGGGGTGGTGCAGGTCGAACGCCGGGGACTCGGAGCGGATCCTCGGCAGGGTGAGGAAGTTGTGGCGGGGCGGCGGGCAGGAGGTGGCCCACTCCAGGGAGCGGCCGTAGCCCCACGGGTCGTCGACCTCGACCTTCTCGCCGTACCGGGCCGTCTTCCAGACGTTGTAGAAGAACGGCAGGAAGGAGAGGCCGAGCAGGAACGATCCGATGGTGGAGATCGTGTTGAGGGCGGTGAAGCCGTCGGCGGCGAGGTAGTCGGCGTACCGGCGGGGCATGCCCTCGGCGCCCAGCCAGTGCTGGACGAGGAAGGTGGCGTGGAAGCCGGCGGTGAGGGTCCAGAAGGTGATCTTGCCGAGGCGCTCGTCGAGCATCTTGCCGGTGAACTTGGGCCACCAGAAGTGGAACCCGGCGAACATCGCGTACACGACGGTGCCGAACAGCGTGTAGTGGAAGTGCGCGACGACGAAGTACGAGTCGGAGACGTGGAAGTCCATGGGCGGCGAGGCGAGGATGACGCCGGTCAGGCCGCCGAAGACGAAGGTGACGAGGAAGCCGGTGACCCACAGCATCGGGGTCTCGAAGGAGAGGGAGCCCTTCCACATGGTGCCGATCCAGTTGAAGAACTTCACACCGGTCGGCACGGCGATGAGGAAGGTCATGAAGGAGAAGAACGGCAGCAGCACACCGCCGGTGACGTACATGTGGTGCGCCCACACCGTCACGGAGAGGCCGGCGATGGCGATGGTCGCGGCGACCAGGCCGATGTAGCCGAACATCGGCTTGCGGCTGAAGACCGGGACGACCTCGGAGATGATCCCGAAGAAGGGCAGCGCCAGGATGTACACCTCGGGATGGCCGAAGAACCAGAACAGGTGCTGCCACAGCAGCGCGCCGCCGGTGGCCGGGTCGAAGATGTGCGAGCCGAACTTGCGGTCGCACTCGAGCGCGAAGAGGGCCGCCGCGAGGACCGGGAAGACCATCAGCACGAGCAGGGACGTGAGCAGCACGTTCCAGGTGAAGATCGGCATCCGGAACATCGTCATGCCGGGGGCGCGCATGCAGATGATCGTGGTGATGAAGTTGACCGCGCCGAGGATGGAGCCGAAGCCGGAGAGCGCGACACCCATGATCCACAGGTCGGCGCCCAGGCCGGGCGAGTGGATGGCGTCCGAGAGCGGCGCGTAGAGGAACCAGCCGAAGTCGGCCGCCCCGCCGGGGGTGAGGAAGCCGCCGGCCGCGATCAGCGAGCCGAACAGGTAGAGCCAGTACGCCAGCATGTTGAGCCGGGGGAAGGCCACGTCGGGCGCGCCGATCTGCAACGGCATGATCCAGTTGGCGAACCCGGTGAACAGCGGCATGGCGAAGATCAGCAGCATGATCGAGCCGTGCATCGTGAACGCCTGGTTGAACTGCTCGTTCGACATGATCTGCGTGCCGGGCCGGGCCAGTTCGGCGCGTATCAGCAGGGCGAGGACGCCGCCGATGACGAAGAAGACCAGCGAGGAGACGAGATAGAGCGTGCCGATCTGCTTGTGGTCGGTCGTGGTGAGCCACGAGACCCATGAGGGCCGTGCGGCGCCCTCCCCGCCGGCCCGGACCGGGAGCGACGGCTCCCCTGTCTCCACCTGAACACTGCGTGCCTCGTCCACCGGACGGCCGACCTTCCTTCTGCGCGTGTGGTACGGCCGGTACGCGTCCGCGTACGGGGAGGCGACGCGTACCCGGCCGCCCCACATGCTCGCGGCCCGCCCCGGCCCCCCGAAGGGCCGAACAGACCAGGCCGCCGGGGGCCCAACGGTCCCTCCCGCCGGGGACCTCCGGTTCCCGTAGGCTCCCCCGGCCCCGTCATGCGCCCGCCGAACGAACCGCACAGGGCGTACCGATCACCAAGGGCGCCCGGCACCCGCATCCGCCCCGTACGCGGAAGCGCCGCCCGTACATCCGCGCGAGCACACCGGAACACGATCGGGTGATGGAGTCGCCGATGGTCACTCCCCCCGCTCCGGCGTCGGTATGGTCGAACGTATGGCAACCAAGAAGTACACCGTGACGCTCCCCGAGGAGCTCGCCGAAGCCATCCGTGCGGAGGTCGGCTCCGGGAACTTCAGCCGCTACGTGACCCGCGCCATCGAGGGCCAACGGGAGCGGGACCGGCTGCACGAGGCCGTGCGGTGGTGGGAGTCCGAGTACGGCGAGGTCACCGAGGCGGAGCTGGCCGAGGTCGAGGCCGAGCACCGGGACCTGGAGCGGCGCCACGAGGAGCGGGCGGTTGACCGCTCGGACGACCGCGAGGCCACCGGCCAGGGCACACCCGAGCCCGCCGGAACCGCCGGGCGCCCCGGCACCGCCGAGCACTCCAGCGCCGCCGGGCACTCCGGGGGAAGCCCCTGCGACGAGGAGCGGGTGGCCGCGTGAACGGGGGGAACCGCGTCTTCGCACTCGACAGCGAGGGGCTTTCGCGATGGGTGCGCGGAGAGCGGCGCATGGGCGCCTACGTGCGGCACGCCGACCGCTCCGGCATCCGCGTCATGACCACCGCGATGACGCTCGTGGAGGCGTACGACCCGACCCGGTACCTCCCGGCGTGGCAGTGGGCGCTGTCCAAGATCACTGTGGAGCCGGTCACCGAGGAGGTCGCCCAGCAGGCGACCGGCCTGCTCAAGGACGCCGGCCTGCACGGCCACAAGTACGCGATCGACGCGGCGCTGGCCGCCGTCGCCCTGCGCCAGCGCGGCCCGGTCACGGTCTTCACGTCCGACGAGGACGACATGCGCAAGCTGTGCGCCGACCGCGTGGTGGTCGTCAAGCTCTGATCCGCCGCCCGACCCGCCCGCACCGCCCGTCCCCCGGCCCCGCGTCCCGCTGGCACGAGGCGCCAGCGGGATGACAGCGGCGGACGTGCCGAGCGGTGAGCGGGGGCCGCTGGAATGGACCCGTAGCCACGGCGCGGCCACCGGTCACGGACCGGACCGGCCCGCCCCGACCCACGGGAGGCCCCATGAACAAGGACCTGAGCACCCTCGCGGACGAGATCCTCGAGCTCGAGGCCGAGACCTTCGAGATCTCCGACTACTCGGACGCCAGCGAGGTCGTGCTGGCCGGGTGCACCAGCACCAGCTCCACCTCGACGTCCAGCTCCACCTGCAGCACCACCTCCTGCTCGGCCTGACGCCGGCACCGGAGCGCACCCGCCCGGTTCGTCCCCCTGCCAAGGGCGGACGGACCGGGCGCTTGTGTAGGCCCATCCCGGCCGCGGCACGTCGCTCTGTTACGCATGGGACGGGAGTGAATTCTGGGGCAGCGCGGGGGAAACCTCGCGTTGCGGGGGTCGTCGCGCGGCCCGCCGGCGGCCGCGGGGACCGTGCCCTGACCTGTGGCGATGCCGTACGGCTTTCGGACAACGTCCTTACCAGTGGCCTGACTTCGCCTCTCCGGGCCTCCGTCGTCCCCCCTTGACCACCGCTCTACGCCAGTAGACACTCACCTCAGCCGCAAGACCAACGGACCCGTGAGAACGGGTTCGCGCGTGCCTCATCCTGCCCGCACCGACGGGCGAAGGCCGGATTCCTGCGTGCGCCGCCGCCCTGCGGGGCGGACACGGCCACGGGAGACCGCTTCGCCGGAGGTGGCGTGGCGCCGTGGCGCCCACCACGGCGAGTGTCGAAGGCCAACGGGGGATTTTCTCGGTGCGTTTCCAGCTACTCGGACCGCTCAGCATCACCGACGGACGGGACGTGGTCGTCCTCCCGCCGGCCAAGCCCACGTCCCTGCTGGCCGCCCTCCTCGTCCGCCCCGGCGAGGTCGTCCCCACCGACCGCCTCCGCCGGGCCGTGTGGGGCGAGGAGCAGCCCGCGACGGCGAAGGCGGCCCTGCAGAGCTGCGTCCTGCGGCTGCGCCGCCTCTTCGCGAAGTACGACATCGAGGAGCAGGCGGTGGTCGCGGTCGCCGGGGGCTACCGCGTCCCGGCCGACGGCGACACCCTGGACCTGCTGCACTTCCGCCGCCTGGTGTCGGAGGCCGCCGGGGCCGGCGAGAACGAACTCCCCCTGCTGCGCACGGCGCTCGGGCTGTGGCGGGGTCCCCTGCTCACCAACGTCCCCTCCGAGATCCTCCACCGCGACGAGGTGCCCCGGCTGGTCGAGGAGCGGCTGCGGGCGCTGGAGCGCCTGTGCGAGATCCAGCTCGCCCGCGGGCGGTGCCGCGAGGTCCTGGTCGACCTCTGGGAGGCCACCCGGACCCACCCGCACCACGAGGGCCTCGCCGCGCAGTTGATGCGGGCCCTGTACCGGGTGGGGCGGCAGACCGAGGCGCTGGCCGAGTACCGGAGGGTACGCGAGCATCTGCGCGACGAGCTCGGCGTGGACCCCGGCGCCGAGCTGCAGAGTCTCGAACTGGCCATCCTGCGCGGTGACGAACCGCGCGGCCCGGTCGCCGGGACCGTCCGGCTCACCGCCGGCGCGGTGGGCGGGGCGGGCGCGGCGGGCGCGGGAGGTGGGCGGCCGGCGCCGTCTTCCGGGGCCGTCGTCGACGGCCCCGGGGGCGCGGCGCCCGTGCCGCCGGAGCGGGGCGGTGCCCCGTCGGGGGGCTCGGTGCCGCCGGGGCCCCCGGTGCCCGAGGGCATGCGCCCGGTCTCGGCCGGTGCTCCCACGGCAGAGCCCTGGCCGGGTACCGGCCCGGGTGCTCGTCCGTTCGCCGCGTCGCCGGGCGGCGCGCCTGGCGCCGCCGTGGGTCCGCGCGCGCCGGGTGCTTGCCATGCGGACACTCCCGATGCGGGTGCTCTCCGTACGAGCGCGGCCGGTACGGACGGGACGGGTACGGACGGGGCCGGTCCGGGTGGTCCGGAATCGGTCGGTGCCGGGCCGGTCGAGGCCGCGCCGGTCGGTGACGGGCCCGGGGCTTCCGGGGCGGGGGCCTCCATACCGGGGGCGGGTGGTGGGCCGGGGTCGTCCCGGCTGCCCCGCGTGCCCGGCTTCACCGGCCGGGCCCGTGAGACCGCCGCCCTGGTGGCGCACCTGACGGGCGGCGGCCGGGGGGAGGCGGGCCGGCCGGGCTCCGCCGCGCCGGTCGCCGTGGTCTCCGGAGGGCCCGGCATGGGCAAGACCGCGCTGGCCCTGCACGCCGCGCGGCTCGTCGCCGACCGGTTCCCCGGCGGCGGGCTGCTGCTGCCGCTGACCCGGGCCGACGGGACGCCCCGCCGCGCCGACGAGGCCGCCGGGGAACTGCTCTCCGCCCTGCCCTCCGGTACCGCCCGCGGCCGGTGCCTGGTGATCCTCGACGACGTCGTCCACCCCGACCAGGTACGCGGGCTGCTCGACCTGGCCGGGTGCGGCGCCTTCGTCGTGACCAGCCGCATGGGGCTCGCCGCCCTGGTCGCCACGCACGGGCCGGCCGTGGTGCAGCTGGGCGCCCTGCCCCCGCAGGAGTCGTACGCCCTGCTCACCGCCGTGCTCGGGGCCGAGCGGGCGGCGGGCGAGCCCGAGGCCGTCCGGACGCTGGCCGACATGTGCGGGCACGTCCCGCTGGCCCTGCGGATCGTCGCGGCCCGGCTGCTGACCCGGCCCCGGCTCGGCCTCGCGGACCACGCCGCCTGGCTCGGCCGGGACCTGCCGGGCCGGCTGGCGCTGCCCGACGACCCCCGGATGTCCGTACCGCAGGCGCTCGACGGGGCCCTGGCCCGGCTTCCCGCCCCGCTGGCCGACGCGCACCTGCGCCTGGCGCGGCTGAGCGGGCCGATCACCGCGCCGGCCGCGGCGACCGCCCTCTCCCTGCCCGAGACGCACGCCGAGGAACTGCTGGAACGGCTCCTCGACACCGGGCTCCTGGACGAGGAACGGCCCGGCGTCCTCCGGATGAACCCGCTCTACCGCGCCCACGCGCTGCGCGGGACCGCCCGCCCCGGCGGCCTCCCGCGGACCGCCGGCGGGGCCGCCGCCCCGGCCCGGCACGCGCTGCCGTCCGGCGCGGTCTGACCCCGCGCCCCGCCGCGCGGCGGCACGCCCACCCGGGCGCCGCCGTCACCGGCCGGGGCGAACCCGGCCCGGCCGCCGCCGAAGCCGCCGACGCCCCACCGCCACAAGCCCGTTGAGACCCGAGCGGCCCACCAGGCCCCGACCCGGAGGTGCGACCCCCGCATGCCCACCACGCCGTACGAGGAGACCGCGCACACCCGGCCCAGGGTGCGCCGCGACGTGCTGTTCACCGAGACGCCGGGCGGCGTGATCTTCCACAACGCCGACGGCGGCTTCCAGCTCAGCTCCCCGTCCGCCTACCGGTTCGCCACCCTCATCGTGCCGCACCTGGACGGCAGCCGGACCGTGGCGGAGATCTGCGCCGGGTTCAAGGACCCGCAGAAGGCGATGGTGGGCGGCCTCGTGAAGGCGCTCTACGCCCGCGGGTTCGCCCGGCCCGTGCCGGACCCCGCCGAGCCGGGCCGGGGGCCGTCCGTGGATCCGGCGGTCGCCGCCGTCTTCGCCGAGCAGATCGCGTACGTCGACCACTACGCCGACGACGCGGAGCGCAGGTTCGCCGCCTACCGGGACACCGCCGTCGCGGTGCTCGGCGACGGGCCGGTCGCCCGGTGGTGCGCGCTCTCCCTGGTCCGCAACGGCTGCGCCCGCGTCGGGCTGGAGGCCGCGGCCGCCGAAGGGCCGGGGGCCGAGGAGCAGTTCGGCACGCTGAGGCGGGAAGCCGCCGAGCTGACGGCGCGGGGCGCCCGCACCGAGGTCGTGGTGCTGCCGGGGGCCAGGGCCGGGACGGTCGGGGGGTCCGGCGCCGGTGCCGAAACCACGAGCGGCTGGGCCGCGGGCGCCGGGGGCTGGGGCGCCTACGAGGGGTACGGGGTGGTCGTCGCCGCGGGGGGCCGCGACGCGTTCGGGACCGCGTACCGCCTGCTCCGCCAGGGCGTCCCCGAGGGCAGGCTGCTGCTTCCCGCCTGGACCTTCGGGGGCCGGGCCGTGGTCGGGCCGGTGAGCGGCCCGGACTCCGGCGCCTGCCTGGCCTGCGCGGCGCTGCGGCTCGGCGCGACCGGCGACGCGGCGGTGGCGGCCGACCTGTGGAGCGGCCTCGCGCTGGGCGGCGCCGCCGGCCCCGTACCGCGCGGCCCGCTCGCCGCGATGCTCGGCAACCTCCTCGGGTACGAGGTGTTCCGGCTGGCCACCGGGGCGCTGCCGGCCGAGACCCGCGGGCAGGTGCTCCTCCAGGACATGGCGTCCTTCGACGTGCTCGCGGAGCGGCTGCTGCCGCATCCGCGCTGCCCGTTCTGCCGCACCCGGCCCGCTCCCGCGGAGCCCGTCGACCTGTCGGCCGCCCCGGAGCGGCCCGCCTTCCGGCCCGTCGTGGCGGCGGCGCCGGACGACCCGGCGACCGACGGGCCGCTCGCCGAGCTCGACCGCCGCTCGCTCGCGCTGCGGCCGTCCGTCGGGGTCTTCACCCGCTACGCGGACGAGCCGGTCACCCAGACCCCGCTGAAGGTCGGCGCCGTCGAGGTCGCGCTGGGCGCGGCCGGGACCCGTACCGTCGCCGCGTTCGACGTCCACCACACGGCGGGCGCCCGGCTGCGGGCCCTGGACGCCGCCGCCGCGCTGTACGCCGAGCGCGTCGTGCCCGCCGGGCCGGGCGGACCCGCCCCGGAGTCCGGCGCGGAGTCCGGCGCGGCCGGGCGGGATCCGCTGCCGCGGGTGGACCCGGAGCTGCTGGCCACCGCCACCGGAGCGGGGGGCGACCCGGTCGCGTCCTGGGTGGTGGCCACGTCGCTGGTCACCAAGGAGGAGGTGCGGGTGCCGGCCGGCGCCGTGCGGCCCTTCGGCCCGGACAACCAGGACCGCCGGTTCGAGCCGTCCCGCGCGGGGCGCGGCGCGGGCGGCGGCCTGCCGGAGGCCGCGGCGGCCGGACTGCTGTCCGCGCTGGCCCACGACGCGCTGCGGCGGTCCGTGCGGGGCGCCGGGCGGACGTCCCCGATCCCGCCGGACGCCTTCGGCGACGACCCGGAGGCGACGTTCCTGCTGCGGTCGGCCGGGCACATGGGCGTCGGCGTCGAACTGCTCGACCTCGGCGAGGCGGACCGCTCCGGGGCGTGGGTCGTCCTGGCCAGGACCACGGCGCGGGACACGGCGGCGGACGAGCCGGTGCGCTGGGCGGTCGGCGCGGCCCTGGAGCGGACGGCCGCCGCCGTCGACGCCCTGCGCGACCTGCTCGGCACGGTCCAGCTCGCCGAGGAGGGCGTGCTCGGCGCACCCGACACCGGCGACCCGCTGCTGGCCGACCTGGACGCGGCGCTGATCCCGGTCACGGACCGGGACGGGGTCACGGACCCGGGCGGTGCCACGGCCCCGGGCGGTACCACGGACCCGGGCGGTGTCGCGGACCCGGGCGTCTGCGGCCCCGGGTCCTCGCCCGACGCGCCGGTGACCTGGACGGAGGTGCTGGAGCGGCTGGCCGCCGCCGGGCGGGACGCCCTCGTCGTCCCCACGCACGGCGCCGACCTCCCGGCCGCCGGGATGCACACCGTACGGGTCCTGCTCACGAAGGCGGCCGGCGATGACCGCTGACCGGACCGGCACGGCGCTCCTGGACGCGGCCGCGCGTGTCGACGCCGACGTCCGTGACGGGGAGCCGCGTGCCGAGGCGTGCCGGCGGTTCGCCGCGGAGCTGCGCCGTGCCCTGGCCGAGCTGCCGGCCGGGGAGGGCGGACCGCTCCCCCGCGTCACCGTCTCCGCCCTCGGGGTGCGCGACGCGTTCGCCGCTCCCGCCGAGGGCGCGTCGCCGCCCGTCGCCGGAGACGCGCGTCCCGCGCTGCCCGTGCACCTGTACGGCCGTCAGGCGGTGGTCGGACCGTGGCCGCCCGCCGGTGGCGCGGGCGGCGGCGGCCGGAGCGCCGGGTGCGCCGGGTGCCTGCGGCGGCGCTGGCAGGGCGTGCGCTCGGTCGCCCTGCGCGAGGGGCTGGAGCTGCGCGGCGGCACCCGGGAGGCGGGGCCGTGGCCGTACCGCGTGCCCTTCGCCGCGCAGGCCGTCGCCGCCCTGGTCGCGCGCGTCGCCGCCGCGCCCCGAAGCGGCGTACTGGACCCGTTCCCCGACGTGTGGCTGGTCGACCTGGAGCACCTGACGGTCCGCCATCATCCGCTGGTGCCCGAGCCGGACTGCCCCGGGTGCGGCGTACCGGAGCCGGTGACGCCGGAGTCGGCCGCCCTCGACCTGCGGCCCGCGCCCAAGCACCGGCCGGGCGCCGCCCGCGTGCGGCCGGTCGACGCGTACGGGCTGCGGGTGGACGCCTTCGCCAACCCGCACTGGGGCGCCGTGGGTCCGTCGGTGGTGTGCGACGTGACCTCGCCGACCACCTCCGCCACGGTGGGCTGCTTCTCCAGCCGCTCCGGCGACTACCTGCGGGAGACCTTCTGGGGCGGCCACGCCGACACGTACCGGGCGAGCACCCTCGTCGGCATCCTGGAGGGCCTCGAGCGGTTCAGCGGCATGCGCGCGCGGGGGCGGGCCGTCACGCTGCACGCCTCCCTGGAGGAGCTGGGGCCGGCGGCCGTGGACCCGCGCGAGACCGGGCTGTACGACGACGCCTTCCACCGGGCCAACCCGTGGGTACCGCCGTTCACCCCGGACCGGGTCGTCCCGTGGGTATGGGGCTGGTCGCTGCGCGACGCGCGGCCCCGCCCCGTGCCGGAGATCCTCGCCTACTACCACAAGCCCGGCATCGAGCACCGGTTCGTGCAGGAGAGCTCCAACGGCTGCGCGTCCGGCGGGAGTCTGGAGGAGGCCGTGCTCAGCGGCCTGATGGAGGTGCTGGAGCGGGACGCGTTCCTGCTCGCCTGGCACGGGAGGCAGCCGCTGCGCGAGATCGACCCGGCGACCAGCGCCGACCCCCGCACCATGGCGATGGTGGAGCGGATGGCCCTGTACGGGTACCGGGCGCGGTTCTTCGACACCCGGATCACCTTCCCGGTGCCGGTGGTCACCGGGGTCGCCGAGCGGTTCGACGGCGGCGCCGCCCGGATGTGCTTCGGCGCGGGGGCCTCCCTCGACCCGGAGGCGGCGCTCGCCGCGGCCCTGTGCGAGATCGCCACCGACTCGGTGCAGCTCCTCCAGCGGTTCCGGCGGAACGAGGCGGAGTACCGCGCGATGGCCGAGGACCACCGGAGGATCACCAGCCTGCACGACCACCCGCTGGTCTACGCGGTGCCCGAGATGGGCCGCTACGCCGACTTCCTGCTGCGCAGGCCCTCGCCGCCCGCGCCGCTGGGCGTGGCCGACCTGCGGTGGGACCGCGCCGACGGCTCCGCCCCCGACGTGCGGGACGACCTGCTCGGCGCGGTGGAGGCGGTGACCTCGGCCGGGTTCGACGTGGTCGTCGTCGACCAGACGGCACCCGAGCAGCGCGCCCTGGGCCTGCACACGGTGAAGGTGCTGGTGCCCGGCCTGCTGCCGCTCGACTTCGGCTGGACGCGGCAGCGCGCCCGGCGGATGCCCCGGATGCGCACGGCGCTGCGCGAGGCGGGCCTGCGGCCGGACGACCTGGCGGAGGCGGACCTCAACCCCGGCCCGCACCCGTTCCCTTGACCGCGGGGCCGCCCGGCCGTGCGTCCGCCCGGCCGCCCACCCGGCTGCCCGGCCGCCCGCCGGACCGCCCGACCCGTCCGACCCGCCCGACCGCCCGACCCGCCCGACCCCGGCGCGCCTTCGTGTGCCGGGCCCGGGAACCGAGACCCGAGGAAAGGGGGACCCCATGGGGTACGCCCATGAGTACGCGCACGCCATCCTGCACCGCGGCCGCGTCCCGATGGAGCCCACCGACCATGTCGTGAACTGGGCCGACGCCCCCCGCAAGGGGAAGTTCCACCCGGACGCCGAGACCTTCGCGCTGCCCGGCACCGAGGACCTCGCCGACGCCCCGGTCGCTCCGGGCCTCCTGGACGCGGCCGGGACCGCGGGGGCGGCCGCGGACGGCGGGGCCGGGGGCCGCGAGGGCGCGGGCGCGGCCGGGGGGTTCAGCCTGACCCTGCTGTCGGCGATGCTCCGGGACTCGTACGGGCTGACCGGGCGGCGCCTGGGCGTCCAGGCCAACACCGACCTGCCCGGCCTGCCGTTCTACACCCACGCCAACTGGTCGCGCGGCACGGCGGGCGGCGGCGGGCTCTACCCGGTGAGCGTCCACTGGGCGTCCGGCCCGTCCGGCCCCCTCACGCCGGGCCTGCACTACTACGACGTGCACCGGCACGCCCTCCAGCGGCTGCTCGCCGGGGACGTCACCGGCCTGGTCCGGGAGGCCCTGGGCCCGGACGCGCCCCCGGAGGCGCTGGACACCGACCAGTACCTGATCCTCGGCGTCAAGTACTGGCAGAACAGCTTCAAGTACAACAGCTTCTCCTTCCACGTGGTCTCCACCGACGTGGGCACCCTGGTGCAGACGTGGCGGATCTGGGCCGCCGGGCGGGGCCTGTCCGTCGCCCCGGTGCTCTGGTTCGACGAGCCCCGGCTGAACGGACTGCTCGGCGTGCCCGGCGAGGAGGAGGCGGTCTTCGCCGTCGTGCCGCTGCGCTGGGACGGCGCGGCCCCGGTGCGCCGGGCGGGCGCCGAGGTCGCGGGCGCTCCGATCGCCTCGGGCGCCGGGGGTGCTCCGGGCGCCGCGGGTGCTCCCGGCGCCTCCGCCGCCGCGGGCGCGGTGCCGCGCCACCGGCCGCGCGCCCGCCACCGGGACGTGGAGCGCTCCCGCACCCTCCTGGACTTCGACGCGCTGCGCGCGATGCACGCGGCGACCCTGGAGGGCGCCGCCGACCGGCCGGCCCCCGGTGCGCTGGCCGCCGCCGCGGCGCTCCCCGTGGAGGCGGGCGGCGTCCGCGCGGCCCTGCCCGAGCCGGTGTTCCCCGGCGGGGGCGTCCGCTCCGCGCTGCGCGCCCGCCGCTCCAGCTTCGGGCGGTTCGACGCCCGCCGCCCGATCGGCGCCGGCGACCTGTCGGCGGTCCTCGCCGCCTGCGCCGCGACCCGGCTGGGCGGGGACACCGACCCGGCCGGCGAGGTCCGGCTGGCCCGCGTCTACGCGTTCGTCACCCACGTGGAGGGCGTGGAGCCGGGGGCGTACGCGTACGACCCGGACCGCGGCGACCTGCGCCTGGTCGCACCCGGCCCGCAGGGGGCCTTCCTCCAGGAGAACTACTTCCTGGCCAACTACAACCTCGAACAGGCCGGCGCGGTCCTGGTGCCGACCGTGCGGACCACCGCCGTCCTGGACGCCCTCGGCGACCGCGGCTACCGGCTCGCCGTCGGCACGGCCGGAGCCGTCGCGCAGACCTTGTACGTGGCCGCGTCCGCCCTGGGCCTGGGGGCCGGGGTGGCGCTGGGCTTCGACAACGTCTCGTACGTCGAGCGGCTCGGCCTGGCGGACGGCGACGAGGCCCCGCTGCTCATCATGGCGCTCGGTCACGAACGGCCGGGGCCAGCCGACTTCCGCCACGAGATCGCCTGACGGCCGCAGAGGACTTCCCGATGACACCGACGCCACCGATGACACCGACACCACCGACGCCGAAGTCGACGACACCGGCGCCACCGGCGCCACCGGCGACACCGGCGCCACCGACGAGCGGGACGGACCCCGCCGCCGGACCGGCCGCCGTGCCCGCCGCCGGACCGCCCGCCGCCGGGCCGCCGCACGCGGCCGGATGGGAGCCCGGCCGCCGCTTCGTGCTCCGCGCGGCCGGCCTGCCCGTCGAGGCGGTGCACGGCCTGCGCTGCCCCGGCGCCCGCCGCTGGGCCGACGCGGTACTGGCCGAGGAGGAGCGGCTGACCGCGGCCGGGGCGGCTCTCAGCGACCGGCTGCACACCCTGGTGAAGGCGACCATCGCCGCCGACCCGTCCCCGGTGGAGGGCTCTGGGGAGGAGGACGGGGGCGCCGCCGCCCGCCGCGCGCTGCTCGCCCTGCGGCGGCAGGTCTTCAACAACCGCCTCCCCGCCGACCCCGAGGCCGCCGTGCGCCTGGTGGGCGGGCTGGACGCGCGGGCCGGCGAGGACACCGCCCGGTGGCTGCGCGACCGGGCCGCGCTGGAGGAGCTGCGGGCCGGCGGGGCCGACCTGCTCGCCCGCGAACTGGGCGGCAGCCGCCGCGCGCTGCGCGGGGTGCTGGCCGACGACCGGCTGCGCCTCGGCCTGCTGCTCGCCTCACCGGCACTGGACGGCCGCCTGGACACGTACCTGCGCGACACCTCCCCGCGCCCCGGCAACCGCCTGCGCAAGATCGAGCGTGCCGCGCTCACCTACGTGTACCGCACGGCCTGCAAGACCAGCCCCTTCAGCACGCTCACCGGCATCGGCCTCGGCACCTTCGACGGCGCCACGCCGGACGGCACCACGCCGGGCAGCACCACGCAGGACGGCACCGCGGCGGACGGCGCGGCCGACACCCCGGCGGCGGGCGCCCGGCGCGACGCCGCCGCCCTGGGCGTCGGCGACGCGTGGGTGAGCCGGGTCCGGCTCAACGTGGTCGTCCTGGCCCGCCTCACCGAGCTGATCCTGGCCGACCCCGCGCTCCGCCGGGACCTGCCGGTGATCCTCTCGCCCGGCTGGGCACGCGACGCCGACCGCGTCCGCTACGTGCGCCACCTCACGACGGCGGGCGACGACAGCGCGGCGGTCACCTTCGACGCGGTCCGCGACCGGCTGTTCTTCCTGCGCGGCAGCGGCACCCTGGAGCGGCTCCTGGAGTGGCTCGGCGGCCAGGAGGCCCCGGTGCGCCACCGGGACCTGGTCGACTGGCTGCGGGCCGAGCACGGCGCCGTACCGGAGGACTGCGAGCGGTACGCGTCGGCGCTGCTCGACCTCGGCCTGGTGCAGGTGCCGTCGCTCCGCACGGACGTGCACAGCCGCGACCCGCTGCGCTCCTACCAGGACGCCCTGCGGTCCGTCGGCGCGCCGTGGGCGGACCGGCTGGCGGGGCTGCTGGACGGCCCGGCCGGCCTCCTGGACCGCTACCCGGGGGCCGGCGTCGCCGAGCGCCGCGCCCTGCTGGCGGATCTGCGCGCCCGGCTGCTGGACGCCCAGCGGGAACTGGGCGCCGCCGAGCCCGCGCTGCCGCAGACGCTGGTGTACGAGGACGTCAGCGTGGGCGAGGGCCTGGTGTGCGGGTCCGGCGTGCTGGGCGGGGAGACGGGGCGGGCGCTGCGGGCGGTCGAGGGCGTGCTGCCGCTGTTCGACCTGACGCTGCCGCAGCGGATCGCGCTGCTGGGCTTCTTCGTCGCGCGCTACGGGCGCGGCGGGCGCTGCGACGACCTGCTGGGCCTGGTCCACGACTTCCACGAGGACTTCTTCGACCAGTACGTGTCGTTCACGTCCAAGCGGGCGCCGTTCGACGCGGACGGGGCGTACGTGCCGGAGGAGAACTGGCTGGGGCAGGACGAGATGAAGGCCCTGGACCGGGCCCGCCGCCTCTTCCACGAGGGCATGCGGGAACTGTGGCGGCGCCACGAAGAGGCGCCGCCCGGTGGGAGCGGCGCGGGCGGCGCGGGCGGCCCGGACAGCCCGCGGGGCCCGGACGTCGCGGGCGGCCCGGACCGCCGCGCGGGCGCCCGGCCCGGCGGTGCCGACGCGCCGGGGGCCGCCGAGGAGATCGAGCTGCCGGCCGGCCTGCTGGCCGGGGCGGCGCGGGAACTGGCCCCCCTCATGGGCGGCTTCACCCCGCAGAGCCACCACCTCCAGCTCTCCCGTCCGCCGGACGGCCCCCCGCTGGTCGTGCTGAACAAGTCGTACGGCGGACTCGCCTTCCCCTTCAGCCGGTTCACCCACCTCTACGACGACCCCGCGCCGGTCGCGCCCGGCATCCCCGCCGGGCCGGACGCCCCCGCCGCGCCCGGCCGCGCCACCGTGCCCGAGCGCCCCGCCCCGCCCGGACTCTCCGACGCCCTGCGCGAGGAGATCGCCGCCCGCGCCCCGGAGGGCGCCGTCTTCGCGGAGGTCACCGGCGGCCCGGTCACCAGCAACCTCAACCTGCACGGCCGCCTCACCGGCCACCAGATCGTCTGTCCCGGCGAGACCAGCGGCGTGCCCGAGGAGGCGCGCATCCACCTGGACGACCTGTACGTCGAGCACGACGAGCGGGAGAACCGGCTGGTGCTCCGCTCCCGCCGGCTCGGCCGCGAGGTGGTCCCGGTCTACCTGGGCTATCTCGTGCCGATCGCGCTCCCCGCGATCTCCCGCACCCTGCTGCTCCTCTCCCCCAGCACCATGGCGCCGTTCGACGTGTGGGCGGGCGTCCCGGAGGACGGCGCGCGGGGCGGGGTGGCCCGCAGGCCGCGGGTCCGGCACGGGAACGTGGTGGTGAGCCGGCGCAGCTGGACCGCTGCCGCCGAGTCGCTGCCGTCCCGGCGCCCCGGCGCCGGGGACGCGGAATACTTCCTGGACTGGCAGCGCTGGCGGCGGGCCCACGGCCTGCCCGACCGGTGCTTCGCCACGGCCGCGGGCCCGCGCCGGGGCCCGGTCGGGGCCAAGCCGGTGTACGTCGACTTCGACAGCCCGCTGTGCCTGTCCGCGTTCGACGCCCTGGTGGAGCGGGAGCCCGGCACCCGCGTCACCTTCCGGGAGATGCTCCCCGCCGAGGACGGGCTGCACCTCACCTCGCCGCGCGGCCGGCACGTCGCCGAGCTCGCCGTGGAGACCTTCACCACCCGCCCCGCCGCGCCGGCCGAACCGGAGGACACCCCGTCATGCCCGAACTGACCGAGCCCGCCGCCGCCCGGCCCGCACCCGCCGGGGCGGCGCCCGCGCCCTGGCTGGCGCTGCACGTCTTCTACGCCGCCAACCCGCAGCCGCTGCTGGTCAACTGCGTCCGCCCGCTGGTCGACCGGCTCACCGAGGACGGGCTGATATCCGGCTACTTCTTCATCAACTACTGGCTGGAGGGCCCCCACGTGCGGCTGCGGCTGCGGCCGAGCGGGCCCGGCGCGGAGGCGGAGGTGCGCCGCCGCGCCGAGGAGGCGGTGGGCGCCTTCCTGAAGACCCGGCCGGCGCTGTACCAGGTCGACTCTGGCTTCCTCAAGGACTTCTACAACGCCCTGTTCGACATCGAGTTCCCCGGCGAGGACCGCGCCCGGTACACCGGCGCCGACGGCCGGATGAGGCTGCGGCCGAACAACTCCTTCTCGTACGAGGTCTACGCCCCCGAGTACGCCAAGTACGGCGGCCCGGCCGGGGTGGAGCTGGCCGAATGGCACTTCCGGCACTCCAGCGACCTGGTCCTGGAGGCGTACCGGAGCATGAATCTGCACCTGCGGACGGTGCTGCTGGGGACCTCCGCCCAGCTCATGATGGTGATGGCGAGCTGCTTCCTGCCGGAGGAGGAGCGGCTCGCGGACTACCTCGACTCCTACTACGCCTTCTGGCACCGGCTGTTCCCCGGCACCGACTTCATCGGCTCCACGGAGTACGAGCGCTCCTACGCGCAGATGGCGCCCTCGCTCGGCGCGCGGTTCGCGGCGCTGCGGCGGGCCGTGGGGAGCGGCGACCTGACGCGGCTGCCGCCGTTCCTGCGGCGCTGGGCCGAGCACTGCCTGGAGCTGCGCGGCCGGGTGGTGGACCTCACCGAGCGCGGTGAGCTGGCCTTCCCGGCCTGGGACGGCCCGGCCCGCGAGGACACCGGCCAGGAGCGGGCCGCCGACCCGGACGCGGCGCCGCTGGTGACCGTCACCCACGCCCCCGCGGTGCTGCCCCGGCTGCTCTCGCCGTACATGCACATGACGAACAACCGGCTGCACGTGACGATCCGGGACGAGGCGTACCTCGCCTTCGTCCTGGGCCGCGTCCTGCGCGAACCGGCGGGCGACGCGGGGCGGGCCGAACCGGCGGGCGACGCGGGGCGGGCCGCCTCGTGAGCACCACCGACCACACGGGCGCCCCGGACCGCACGGGCGCACCCGAGGGCACGGCGGGCGCCGGCCGGGCGGACGCCACCGACGGCACGGCGGGCGCCGGCCGGGCGGGGGCCATGCGCGCCTACCGGCCGGCCCTCCGCCCCGGCGTACGGGTCAGCCCGCCCCTGCTGCGCGGCCCGCGCACGGTCCACCTCGTCAAGCACCCGGTCAGCGGCGCCGCGTTCGAGGTGGGCACCAAGGAGCACTTCGTCCTCGGCCTGCTCGACGGCACCCGGGACATGGACGACGTGGTGTCCGCGTACGCGGCGCGGTTCCGGCGCAGGCTGTCCGAGGAGCAGTGGACCCGGCTGCTCGGCCTGCTCGGGGCGCGGGGGCTGCTGGCCGGCTCCCCGGACCCGGCGCCGCCGGCCCCGCCCCCGGCCCGTACCGGCACGTTCTGGAAGGGCAGCCGCCGGACGGTCGCCGACGCGCACGCCACCACCGGCCGCCTGTACCGGGCGCTGCGCCCGCTGCTGCGCCCGTGGGCCCAGATCCCGCTGGTGGCGGCCGTGGTGGTGATGGTCGCCGCCCTGGCGGCCGATCCCGGGGCGCTGCTCGACGGGACGCTGGAGCTGCTGACCCGCCCGCTGCTGCTGGTGCCGTTCGCGGTGTTCCTGTGGTGCAGCGTCTGCCTGCACGAACTGGCCCACGGCGTCGCCGCCCGGCACTACGGCGGGGTGGTGACGGAGATCGGGCTGCGGTGGCGGTTCCCCGCGATGATGATGTACTGCACGGTCGACAACTACCTGTTCCTGCCGGGGTTGCGGGCGAAACTGGTGGTGGCGGCGGCGGGGGCGTACGCCAACCTGCTCCTGCTGCTGCCCCTCGCGCTGTGGTGGGCGCTGCTGGACCCGGCCGACCCCGTCCGCCCGCCGCTCACCGGGATGCTGTTCGTCGGGATCGTGCAGGCGCTGAGCAACCTGGTCCCGCTGCCGCCGCTGGACGGCTACCGCATGCTCGGCCACACGCTGGGCGCCGCCAACCTGGCGCCGGAGACCCGGACGTACCTGGCGCTGCGCAGGCGCGGGCGGGACGCCGTGGCCGCGTACCCGCCGCGCGCCCGCCGCCTCTACACGGGGTACGCCGTCACGGCCGCGTCCCTGGTGCTGCTCGCGGCGGGCGGCACGTGCACGGCCGTCGTCCTCCTGCTGCTCCTGTGACGCCCCGGCCCCGCACCGGCCCCCACGCCCCCGGCCTCCGGCCCGACCCCGGCCCGGACCACGCCCCCCGGCCTCCGGCCCCACCTCCGACCCGACCCCCGACCCCCGACCCCGACCCCGACCCCGACCCCGAAGGATCACGCACACTCATGAACGAGGTACCCGTATGAGCTCCCCCTCCCCCACCGAGGACAGCGCCGCGCGACCGGCGCAGGCGGCCGTCAGCGTCCGCGACGTGACCAAGAGCTACGGCGGCCGGAAGGCCGTCGACGGGGTCTCCCTGGACGTCCGGCGCGGCGAGTTCTTCGGGCTGCTCGGCCCCAACGGGGCGGGGAAGTCCACCCTGGTGGAGATCATGGAGGGCCTGCGCAAGGCGGACTCCGGCTCCGTCGCCGTCTTCGGCGAGGCGCCCTGGCCGCGCAACACCGCGCTGCTGCCCCGCATGGGCGTGCAGACCCAGTCCTCCGCCTTCTTCGTGCGGCAGACCGTCCACGAGCACCTGCGCACCGTCGCCGCGCTGTTCGGCGCCGAGTCCGCGGCCGTCGACGCCACCCTCGACGCGGTCGGCCTCGGCGGGCGGCACGACGTCCGCGTCGACGACCTCTCGGGCGGCCAGCGGCAGCGGCTCGCCATCGCCTCCGCGCTGGTCCACGGCCCGGAGCTGATCTTCCTGGACGAGCCGACGGCCGCGCTGGACACGGAGGGCCGCCGCGACCTGTGGGAGGTGCTGCGCGGCCTGAAGGAGCAGGGCAGGACCATCGTGTACACGACGCACCACCTGGACGAGGCGGAGGCGCTCTGCGACCGGGTCGCCATCCTGGTCGCCGGCCGGCTGGTCGTGACGGACGAACCGCAGCACCTCATCGGCACGTTCGGCGCGACGAGCCGGCTGCTGGTGCCGCTGGGCCGGATCGACGAGGAGCGTGCGGCGGCGCTCCCCGGCGTGGAGGCCGTCTCCGTACGGGGCGGGCACCTGGTCCTGGAGACCCGCGCCACCGGGCGGGTGCTGGCGGCGCTCGACGCCGTGGCGGGCCTGGACGGGGTGCAGACCCGCACGCCCAGTCTCGAAGACGTGTACCTCGACATCACCGGCCGGCGGGCGGACACCGCCGAGGAGAACCAGGAGCAGCAGGCATGAGCGCCTACACCGCGCTGACGGCGGCCGGTTTCCGGGCCCAGGTCCGGGACAAGACGACCGTCTTCTTCACCTTCGCCTTCCCGCTGATCTTCCTCGTCGTCTTCGGGCTGGTGTTCCGGGGCCGGGACGTGGAGGAGAGCGGCTTCTCGTACCTGTCGTACACGGCGGCGGGCGTGCTCTCCTGGGGCGTCGCGAACGCCGCCGTCTTCGGGATCGGGTTCACGCTGATGCAGTGGCGCTCGGACGACATCCTGCGGATGATCCGCATGTCGCCCGCGCCGCTGTCGGCGGTGATCGGCTCCCGGTACGTCCTCGCGCTGGGCGTCGGGCTGGTGCAGTCGGTGCTGTTCGTGGGCGTGGCGATGATGCCCGGCTTCGGCCTGGTGCCCGACTCGCGGTGGCCGCTGCTCGTCCCGGTGCTGGTCCTGGGCATCACCACCTTCCTGCTCCTCGGCGTGATCATCGGCAGTGTCGCGGACACCCCCGAGTCGGTCGCGGGCATCGCCAACTTCCTGATGCTGCCGATGGCGTTCCTGTCGGGGTCGTTCTTCCCGCTCGACGCCATGCCGGAGTGGCTGCAGAAGCTGTCGATGGTGCTGCCGCTGCGCTATCTCAACGACGCGGTGTCGGCGGCGCTGGTGGGCCGGGGCGACCTCGGCGACATCGGCACGGGCTGCGCCGGCCTGGTCGTGTTCGCGGTCCTCTTCGGGGCGGTCGCGGCGCGCGTCTTCCGCTGGACGAAGACCTCATGACCGCCGCGACGACCGCGACGACCGCGACGGGCCGCAAGCCCCCGCCCCCGCATCCGATGGCGGAGGCCCGCGACGCCCTCCAGGCCGTGCTGGACGGCCGCTTCGGCGACGCCGCCCCGCTGGTGGTGCCGGTCGGCGCGGTCGGCGCGCAGGGCGGGGACGCCGGCGCGCCCGACCCGTGGGCGGCCGGCCGGCCGGCGGCGCTCGTCCACGTCACCGCCTCGGCGGTGCTCATCGGCCCGTGGGGCGGCGACGGCACCGCGCCCGCGTGCGGGCGCTGCCTCGCCGTGCGGTGGCAGCGGCTGCGCAGCCGCAGCGAGCGCAACGCCCTGGAGACCGGCGGCCCCGCGGGACCCCGCCCGGCGGGCGGCTGGCCGCTGCTGACCGGTCACGCCCGGGACACGGTCGCCGCGCTGTGCGAGGCCGTGCTGCGCGGGCCCCGGCCGGTGCCGCCCGCCGAGGACCCGGCGGACCGGGCGCTGCCCCAGGTGACCCGCCTGGACCTGCGGAACCTGCGATTGCGGACGTATCCGCTGCTCGCCGACCCGCTCTGCCCGGACTGCGGGCCCCGCGCGCGGGCGCCGGAGCGGTCCCAGGTGGCGCCGCTGACCCCGGCGGCCCGCCCCAAGCCGGACCCGGACCGCTACCGGCTGCGCTCGGCGTTCGCCTACCCGCTGCCCACCGACGCCCTCGCCAACCCGGTGTGCGGGGCCCTGGGGGCGGGCACGTGGACGGACGTCACCTCGTCCACGACGGCGCCGGTGGCGGGCAGCGCGTTCGTCCGGGGGTACGCGGGGCTGCACGACGTGACGTGGAGCGGCCAGGAGAACGCGTTCGCGACGAGCCGGCGGCTGGCGTTCCTGGAGGGCCTGGAGCGGTACGCCGGCACCCACCGGCGGGGCGGCACCGCCCCGGTCGTCGGCTCGTACCGGGAGCTGGCGGCCGACGCCGTCGACCCGGCGGTGTGCGGCCTGTACGACCCTCGGACGTACCGGGACGACCCGCACGTGGAGCCGTTCGACCCCGCCCGCCCCATCCCCTGGGAGTGGGGGTGGTCGCTGCGGGACGAGCGGCCGGTGCTCGTGCCGTCGCGGCTGGTGTACTACAGCATCCCGACGGCCGGGGACGCCTTCGTCTTCGAGTGCTCCAACGGCTGCGCCATCGGCGGCTGCCTGGAGGAGGCGGTCCTGGGCGGCCTCCTCGAACTGGTGGAGCGCGACGCGTTCCTGAACGCCTGGTACGGGGGCGCCCGGCTGCCCCGCGTCGACCCGGCGACGGTGGGCGGCGCCACGGCCGCCGCCATGGTCGAGCGGGCCGCCCTCCAGGGGTACGACGTGCACGTCTTCGACAACCGGATCGACCTGGCGATCCCGGCGGTGACCGTGGTCGGCGTGCGCCGCGACGGCGGCCCCGGCACGCTCTCCTTCGCCGCCGCCGCGTCCCTGGACCCGAGGGCGGCGGTCGAGGGGGCGCTGTCCGAGGTGCTCAGCTACATCCCGCACCTGGCCCGGCAGACCGCCGAACGCCGTGCCGAACTGGAGGCCATGGCCGACGACTTCTCCCTCGTGCGGCACCTGAAGGACCATCCGCAGCTGTACGGGCTGCCGCGCATGGCCCGCCACGCGCGCGCCTGGCTGGAGCCGTCCGATCCGCGCCCCTTCGGCGAGGTGTACCGGGAGTGGGAGGAGCACGGCCGCCCCCGCACCGGCGACCTGCGGGACGACCTGCTGGCCGTGCGGGACGAGCTGGTCCGGGCGGGCCACGACGTCATCGTGGTCGACCAGACGTCGCCGGAGCAGGAGCGGATGGGCCTGCGCACGGTGAGCACGGTGGTGCCAGGGCTGCTGCCGATCGACTTCGGGTGGAACCGGCAGCGGGCCCTGCTCATGCCCCGTCTGCGCACGGCCCTGCGGCGCGGCGGCCACCGGGAGCGCGACCTGACGGAGGCCGAGGTGAACCGGGCGCCGCATCCGTTCCCGTAGCGCCCGGGGGCGTCTGGTCGCGTCGTCCCGCCGGGTCGTCCCGACCAGTCGGCCGCCGTCCTGATCGGTCGTCCCGCCGGGGCGTCCCGACCGGTCGTCCACCCCGCCGTCCCGACCGGTGGTCCCGTACCGCCGTCCCGTACCGCCGTCCCGACCGGTCGTCCCGTACCGCCGTCCCCACCGGTCGTCCCGTACCGCCGTCCGTTCCCGTGCCCCTCGGGGCGGCCCTCCCCGTGGGCCCCGCGCCCTCCCCGCAGCCTCTCCCCGGAGTCCGCCGATGCGCCCTTCCTCCCCCGCCGGCCCCTCGACCGCCACGCGAGAACTCCTGGCCCGTGCCGGGGAGGTGCTGCGCCCGGCCCTCGCGCTGTACCTGGACCTGCACGCGCACCCGGAGGTGTCCGGGCAGGAGGCCCGTACGGCGGAACGGTTCGCCGTACGGCTGGAGGCGGCGGGCTGCCACGTCACGCGCGGGGTGGGCGGCCACGGCGTGGTCGGCGTCCTGCGCAACGGCGACGGCCCGAGCGTCTGGCTGCGGGCGGAGCTGGACGCCCTGCCCGTACGGGAGGACACCGGGCTGCCGTACGCCAGCGGGAACGGCGCGATGCACGCGTGCGGCCACGACCTGCACCTGGCGGCGGCGGCCGGTGCGGCACAGCTGCTGGCGGGCCTGGCCGACCGGTGGCGGGGCACGCTCGTCGTGGTGGGGCAGCCGGCCGAGGAGACGCTGGCGGGCGCGGAGGCGATGCTGCGCGACGGGCTGTACGAGCGGTTCGGCCGCCCCGGCGCCGTACTGGCCCAGCACGCCGCGCCGCTGCCGGCCGGCACCGTGGCGCACACGGACGGCCGGGTGCCGATGGCCGCGGCGGGCGCCGTGCTCGACGTGGTGCTGCACGGCCGGGGCGGCCACGCCGCGACCCCGCACCTGGCGGTGGATCCGGTCGTGGCGGCGGCGGCCGTCGTCATGCGCCTCCAGGCCGTGGTCGCCCGCGAGACCGCGCCGGCCGACCAGGTGACCGTGACGGTGGGCACGCTCCACGCGGGCACGGCGCCCAACGTCATCCCGGACCGCGCCGAGCTGGGCGTCGGCGTCCGCGCCTCGTCCGAGGCGTCACTGGACCGTGCGCTGGCGGCGGTACGCCGTGTCGTGCGCGCCGAGAGCGCGGCGGCGGGCGCGCCCCGCGACCCGGAGGTGACCGTGGTGTCCCGCTCGGCGGCCCTGCGCTGCGACCCGGACGCGACGGCCCCGGTCCGGCGCGCCCACGAACAACTGCTGGGAGCGGCGCGGGTCCTGACCTGGCCGGGGTCGATGGCGGCGGAGGACTTCGCGCTGTTCGGGGACGCCGGGGCCGAACTCCACGGGCACCGCGGGGTGCCGCTGGTCTACTGGATGCTGGGCGTCACCGGGCCGGAGGAGTGGCGGGCGGCGGCCGCGCCCGGCGCCCCGCCGCCGCACCCCAACCACTCGCCCCGCTTCGCCCCCCACGTCTCCGGCGCCCTGCGCCCCGCCGTCGCCGCGCTGGCCGCCGCGGCACTCGACCGCCTCACCACCCCCGCCTCCACTCCCGCCCCCGCCCCCGTTCCCGCCTCCACCTCCGCTCCCGCCTCCACCTCCGGCCCGGCCCCGTCTGCCCACCCGTGACACCTCCCGCGGGGCAGCGGCCGGTCACCCGGTACGTCCGGCACCCGACCCGTGCCCCGCGCGGCCCGACCCGGCCCGCCACCGGAGACCGGCCGTCACGGGCCGGCGGCCCGGGTGCCGCGGGGCGGCGGCCACCGGTCCGCGCCCACCGCCTCGCACGCGCCGGACGCGGAAGCCGGGTCCTACTCCCCGCGGAAAGCCGCCGAGCCCCGGCCTCCCGTGACGGCCACGGCGTCGGCCCCGGAACCGACGGCCACCGCGCCGGGGCCGCCATCGGCAGCCACCGCGCCCGGGGCGCCTCCCCCCGCCACCGCGCCGGTCCCGGACCCGGCGACGGCCGCGCCGGCCCCGGAACCGACCGCCGCCACGCCATCCCCTCCGCCCGCGCCCGCGGCGCCAAGCCCTCCGCCCACGGCCGCCTCCGCCCGGTCCCCGCGGGCGGCCGCCACCGCGGCCAGCAGTCCGGTCACCTCGGCGGGCGTCATCCGCCCGCCCTCCGCCAGGCACCGCTCCAGCTCGCGCGGCGGCAGCGCAGCCCGGACCAGGGCGCTCTGCAGGGGGCCGTCGGCGGGGTCCATGAGGGCGGGCGAGAAGCCCACCCGCCGGCCGCGCTCCTCCACGGCCCCGAGGAGTACCGCCCCCTCGCCCGGCCGCCCGCACCGGGCCAGGGCGGCGGCGGTGGTGTGGGCGATCACCAGCCATCCGGTCACGTCCTGGTCGTCCTCCAGGGCCCGCAGCGTCACCAGGCCGGTGTCCAGCGCCCGCCCGGCACGGCCCAGGTCGAGGTCGCTCTTCATGACCAGCCACGACGACGACGCCTGCACGAAGCGGTGGCCGCAGGCGACGGCCAGGGTGATGGAGTGCGTCAGCACCTCCCGCGCCCGCTCCCCCTGTCCGTCGGCGCGCAGCAGCATGCCCAGCACCATCAGCGCCTCCGCCTCCAGCCAGCGCTCCCCCGAGACGCGGGCCAGCTCCACCGCGGCCTCCGCGCGGCGGGCGGTGCCGGGTGTACCGCTCAGGCCCTCGAACAGCGCCCGGTACGCCAGCCCCTGGGCCTCGATCACCGTGTCCCCGGCGTCGCGGGCGTGCCGGGCCGCGTCGGAAGCCGCCCGGGCCGCCGTGGCGAAGTCCCCCTTGAGGTAGTGCAGGGCGCTCGTCGCGATCAGTGCGCGCGCCCTCGGGCCCGGCTCCCCGTCAGGGGTCAGCTCCAGGGCGGCGCCCAGCCAGCCGAGCCCCTCGGCGACATGGCCGCTGCGGTACCAGAAGCGCATCAGCGCGCCGCCCAGCCGGAGGGCGTAGGCGCCGTCGCGGGCGAGCAGCGCGGAGGTGAACGCCTGCCGGATCTCCGGCTGGTCGCGGTCGGTCCGCTCGGTCGCGCGGGCCGCGTGCGGGCCCTCCATGAGGCGGGCGGCGGTCGAGGCGCGGGTCAGCACCCAGGCGCGGTGCGCGGCCTGGGCGGCGGCGAGCTCGGCCGGGTCGGCCTGGCGGCGGACGTACTGCTTGAGCGTCTCCAGCATGCGGTAGCGCCGGGGACTGGTGCCGGTCTCGGCGGTGAGCAGCGACTTGCGGACCAGGGCGGCCAGTTCGGCCAGGACCGGCCCGCCGCAGACCGCCGTCGCCGCGTCGAGGTCGAAGGAGCCGGCGAAGACGCCGAGCCGGTGGAACGCCGCACGCTCCGGCCCGGTGAGCAGCCGGTGGCTCCACTCCACCGCGGCCCGCAGCGCACGGTGGCGCACGGGGCCGGTGCCCGGCCCGCCGACGAGGACGGCGAAGCGGTCGTCGAGGGCCCGGGAGATCTGCTCCAAGGACAGGACGCGGCACTGCGCGGCGGCCAGTTCGATGGCGAGCGGGAGGCCGTCGAGTTCCGCGCAGATCCGCTCGGCCGCCCGTGCCTCGCCCTCGCCGGGTGCCCAGCCGGGGGTGACGGCGCGGGCGCGGGAGAGGAAGAGTTCGGCGCCGGCCCCGGCGGTCAGCGGCGGCACCTCGTACACCGCCTCCCCCGTCAGGCCCAGCGGCTCCCTGCTCGTGACGAGCACCCGCAGTCCGCCGCACCGGGCCAGCAGTTCGGCGGCGAGCCCGGCGGCGGCCTCGCGCACGTGCTCGCAGTTGTCCAGGACCAGCAGCGTGCCCCGGTCGCCCAGCACCTCCGCGACGCGGGCCGCGCTCGCCCCGTCGCGGATGCCGAGCGCGTCCGCGACGCTCACGGCCACCAGCCGCGGGTCGGGGTCCTCCAGGTCCGCCAGCTCCACCAGCCAGGGGCCGTCCCCGTCGGCTCGGGCGTGCGCCACGTCGAGCATCAGCCGGGTCTTGCCGATGCCGCCCGGCCCGGTGAGGGTGACCAGCCGGTGCTCCGCCAGCAGTGCGGCCACCTGCCGCTTCTCGTCCTCGCGCCCGACGAGCCCGGTCAGCGGGAAGGGGAGGTTCCGGCCGCGCGGGACCCCCGCCGCCACGGCCCCGCCCGCCGGGTCGTCCCCGCGCGGGACGCCGTCCCCGTGCGGGATGCCGTCCCCGTGCGGGGCGGCCGGGTACGGGTCGGCCGGGCGAGGGACGGGCTCGTACGGGACGACCCCGCGCCCGGGGCCTCCGCGCCCGGTGCCTTCGAGGGCGGTGCCTTCGAGGGCGGTGCCTTCGAGGACGGTGCCTTCGAGAGCGGTGCCTCCGTGACCGGGGTCCGCGGGCGCGCCGTCCCCGCCCTCGCGTGCGGTGCCGGGCGCGGCCCCCGCGTACACGACCCCACCGCCCACGCCACCGGCCGAGGGCACGGGCGCCGCGAGGGCCGCGTCCTGGGCCAGTACCGCCGCCTCCAGCCGGCGCAGCGACGGGCCGGGGTCGACGCCCAGCTCCTCGGCCAGCACGCGGCGCGCGCGGCGCAGGGCCGCCAGCGCGTCGCCCTGGCGGCCCGCCCGGTACAGGGCCAGCGCGAGCAGCTCCCAGCCGCGCTCGCCCAGCGGCTCCTCGGCGGCGTGCTTCTCCAGGTCGCCCACCACCGCCGCGTGCCGGCCGCGGGCGAGTTCGGCGGCGAACAGGTCCTCCTGCGCGGACCGGCGCAGCCCGTGCAGCCGCGCGCTCTCGGGGGCGGCGAACGAAGCGCCCGCGAAGTCGGCGTACGCGCGGCCCCGCCACAGTGCCAGGGCCTCGTCCAGGGCGGCGGCGGCCCGCTCGGCGTCACCGGCCCGCAGCAGTTCCCCGCCGCGCGCGGCCAGGGCGGTGAAGCGCTCCGCGTCCACGCCCCGCGGGTCGATCCGCAGGGCGTAGCCGGCGTGTTCGCGGACCAGCACCCGCGCGGCCCGGCCGGCGGCGCGGCCCGGTTCGAGCGCCTTGCGCAGGGCGGCGACGTACGAGTGGAGGGTCGCCGGGGAAGGGGGGTTCCGCCCGTCCCACGCGCGGGCGATCAGCGCTTCCTGGGTGACCGGACGGCCCCGCGCCGCCACCAGCACGGCGAGCACCGCGCGCTGGCGCGGGCCGCCGAGCGGCACCTGCCGGCCGCCCACGACGGCCGTCATGGGGCCCAGTACGCCGATGCGGAGGTCTTCCGCCATGCCCCACCCCTCTCCCCTGGCAGGAAAGCGTGCCAGACCGGTCGTTCACGCCGGGAACGGCGTCGCTATCCGGACACGCGCGGGGAGGGACGGCGGTTCCCCGGCCGGCCCGCGCGCAGAGGGCCGGCCGGCTGCGCCTCCGGCGGACGGGGCGGGGGCGGGCGGAACGGGGGCGGGACGGGGCGGGGCGGGGCGGGGCGGGGTGGACGGGGGATGCACCCGCCTGGAAGCGGGGCCGCCACGGCGAACCCGGACGCGGGGCGGGCGGGGCGCGCGGGGCGGGACGGCGGTGGCGCGCCCGCGGGGCCGGTGCTCCGCGGGCGCGGCGGGCTCACTTCTCCAGGTCGCCCCGCATCGCCACGAACAGCTTGGCGGCCTGCGGCAGCGTGCTGTCGGGGAAGTGGGCGACACCGGCGGTGCCGTCGTCGGCCCAGCCGCACACGACGTCCCCGTCCTCGGCGAGCGAGGCCAGCATGCACTCCACGGAGCCGCCGAGGGGGCCCGCGTCGACGGGCTGCGCCTCGGGCTGCCCCAGCTCGGGGTCCCACTTGATGTGCTCCAGCATGCCCCGCCACAGGTGCTCGCGGCGCTTGCCGGTCTCCTCGGGCACGTTGTCGACCGCGATGGTGAGGGCGGAACCGCCCTTGGGGAGGACGTAGTTGTTCATGACCAGGTTCATGCCGTCCCGCATCTCGCCCGGGTCGACGGCCACGTCGCTCGGGGCCCCGGCGCCGGTCGCCCTGGCCAGCCCGCCCGCCTTCGGCGCGTCGACCACGCGCCGGGCACCGGCGGACGGCCGGGCTTCCCCGGAGGGCCGCGCGGGTGCGGCCGGGGAGGACTGCGCGGGGCCGGAGGGCGCGCCGGGCGCCGGGGCGGACGCGGAGCCGGTCGGGACGGCGGCCGGGCCGTCGGTGCCGTCGGCACGGCATCCGCTCAGCAGGACGAGGCCGAGCACGGCCGCCGTGAGGACGGTGGGACGCTGAACGCGCATGGAAGGAGCTCCCCCTGAGGACCGGCGGTCCGCCGCCGGTCGGATCGACACGTGTGCGCGGTCGTGCGCCCGGCGGGGTCCGCCCGTCGGCGGGCGGAACGTCCGGCACGCGCGGCACCGACCGCACTCGTGGCCCACCCTCCCAGCGGGGGCTGGGAACGCGCTGGGGGTTCGCTGGGAGTCCCGTCGCGAAGCCCCCGGGCACAGGGCCACCCGCATCCGCCACCGCGTCCACCGCCCGCCTCCACCACGCACCACGCACCACGCGCAGCCGCAGCCGCGTCCGCACCACCGCGCGCGCCCACCCACCGCGTCCGCGACGTCGACGGCGACGGCGACGGCGACCGCGTCCACCGCCCGTGCGATCCCACCCGTCACCCGGCCCACCCCCCGCCCCGTCGGACGCCCCTTCCCGCACCCCCTCACGCGACGTCGGCGAACACCTCCGCCCACGGCGCCCCGTGGCCGGCGCGGCCCGCCCAGGACGCCGTACCGCGCAGCGCCGGCATGAGGGCCGGCGGGGTCCTGCGGTCGCGCATGAGCGCGTACAGCTCCGGGGAGATGTCCCCGAGGCTCTGCCCCGCCACCTCCACGAGCTGCTTGGCGAACGCGACGTCCCGGACGGCGAGGTCCAGGATCGTGTCGGTCAGCCGCTCCCGGTCCTCCAGGCCGACCACCCGCAGGTACCGCCGCCAGTCGTTGGCCAGCCCGTCGCGCCACTTGCCCTTGCCGGCGGGGTGCACCCGGTTGGTGAAGTCGAGTACGCGGTCCAGCAGTCCGCGGGCCTGCGCGCCGCGGCCCTCGGCGGCGAGGCGGCGGCACAGGTGCGGCAGGTGCTCGAAGCGCCTGCGCCAGGCGTGCGGGGCGGTCTCCCGGTCGCCGGGCGGCAGGAAGAGCGGCAGTTCGGCGAAGACCAGCGCTTCCAGGGCGCCGAGCGGTTCGTCCGCGGGGTGGGCGAGGTCGTCGAAGTGGGCGTGCAGGGCGATCCGCAGCAGGTACGCCTCGTTGGCGGCGAGCAGGAACTGCCGGGAGTGGTGGTCGTACGGCGGGCCGGAGGCGGCGCGGACCTCCCGGCCCCGTTCCTGTACGGCGTCCAGGACGGGGAGCAGCCTGCCCAGCGGGTCCTGCCCGCGCCAGTGCGCCGCGTGCCGGTGCAGTTGCTCGCCGACGCCCGCGAGCACGCCGCGCCGGACCTCGCCGTTGCGGGTCGCCGTGAGCAGCTCGGCGGTCTCCTCGACGGTCACCGGGAGGAGGCCGCCACGCGTGGCCGCCAGTGTCTGGAGGCGTACCCCGGCGGCCTTGAGACCGGTCGGGGAGTCCCGCAGGATCTTGGCGACGGTCAGCAGGGCCTCCCGGTGGCCGGGGCTGTCGAGGACGGCGGCCAGCATGTCGGGGCCGAGGCCGGCCAGGCGCCTCAGGCCGCTGAGGTCGCCGCTGCGGGCCGCGTCGTCGCGGAGCCGGCCGAGGAGCGGTCCGGGGTGGTCGGCGGCCCGGCGGCCGAGGGCCTCCCGCAGGCGTACGGCGTAGGGGCCGGTCGCGGGCGGGTTCGCCGCCAGGTGGGTGTCGAGGGCGCGCCGGGCGTGCGGGTGCCCGCCGGCCGCGGCGGCGACCGTCAGGGAGGCGGGCCACGGGTCGCTCAGCCACCGCCCGAGCGCGGCGGCGTCGGCGTCGCGCGGTGCGGGCAGGCAGGCGGCGACGGTCGCGGCGGGCAGGGGGACCTTGTCGGCGTCGAGGGCCTTGACGACGACGCCGGCGGCCCCGCGTGCGACATCGGGGGCCCGGGTGGGGGACAGGTGGCTCCGGCACCAGTCGCGGGCCGCGGCGGCGCCCGTCGAGCCGCCCTGCGGACCGCGCGCGGCCCCGCCCGCCGAACCGCTCTGCGGGCCCGCGCTCGTACCGCCCGAGGGCCCGCCGGCCGCGACGCCCGCCGGGGCACCCGCGGGGCCGCCCTTCGGGTCGTCCGGTGTCCGGCGCAGGAGCGGTGCCAGCAGGTACTTGGCGACGGGTTCGGCCCGCTCGGGCGAGGTGGCCGCGTCGGCCAGGCGGGTCAGGCAGGTCTGGACCGTCCTGCGGGGGCGGGCGGCGAGCACCTCGGCCAGGGACCGCAGCCGCAGCACGTCGGACGGGCGCGGAGGGCCCCCCTCCAGTCGTCCGGCCAGCTCGGACGCGAGGGCCTCGACCTCGTCGGCGGTGGCGCCCCGCAGGGTGCCCGCCCAGGCCGGGGCCGCCGCCTCGACGAGCTTGTCCAGGTCCCCCTGCCAGCCCTTGCCCAGGCCGTCGAGGAGGCCGGGCAGGCTCGCGGCGTGGCCGCTGTACCGGGCGGGGTACCGGTCGGCGAGGTGGGCGAGGGCGACGAGGCCGTGCAGCAGGACGGCCTTGTCGCGGAAGGCGGCCGCCGCCTCCAGCAGCCGGGTGAGGCCGATCGCGCACCGCTGCGGCGCCGCGGTGTGCAGGCCGAGGAGGAAGAGGGTGAGGTCGCGCCCGTGGGGCAGGCAGCCCAGGTGCTCGGGCCGTGCGAAGTCGAGCAGCCCGAGGCCGGTCAGGAACGAGGCGGCCTCGTCGGGTTGCTGGTGGGCGAGGTGGGTGACGGCGACCAGCACCCGGCGGCGGTCCCGGTCGTCCTCGCGGTCCCACACGGCCCGCAGGGTGCGCGGCCAGGCCGTGCGGGCCGGGTTGCTGGTGCCGGTGAGCACCGCCGTGTACGACGCGGTCTGCCACGGGTCGGCGTCGCGCAGGGTCTCGACAACGAGGTCCACCGCCGCGCCCGGCGGGTGCCGCAGTCCGGCGTGGACGCGCAGGGCGGTGAGGCGGGTCGCGGCGTGCTCGTGCCGCGTCAGCGTCTCCAGCGCGGGGTACCAGCCGGCGGCGCCGTCCCGGTCGGCGTTGTGGAAGGCGTGCCGGACGGCCTCGGCGAGGAGGAGGTCGTCCGGGTGCTCGGTGACCCGGCGGGCCGCGGCGTCGAGCCCGCGCCGGGCCGACCGCAGGGCCTGGCCGGCCGCGTGCTCGGCGAACGCCTGGTGGTGGAAGGCGATGCGGCCGCCCTCGATGCGGCGCAGTACGCCCCGGTTGAGCAGGACGGCCACGGCCTCGGCGGCGTCCCGGCGCCGCCGCAGCGGCGTGTGGGCGACGAGCGCCGACAGCGCGTCCGCGCGGTGCAGTTCGGGTGTGCCCGCGCGCAGTACGGCGAGGCCGAGGGCCCGCACCTCGTCGGACAGGTCCCGCCGGGCGTGCTCGCCGGCCGGCCCGCCACCGCCGCCCCCGCGGACGCCGTGGTCGCCGTCACCGTGGCCGTCCGCGTCGCCGGGGGCGGGTACGGAGTGGCGGACGTCCTCGGTGACGCGGGCCTCCCAGTACTCGCGGAAGAGCTCCGTGACGTCGAGGTCCTTGTCGCGCGGGCCCGCCGGGGCGTAGACGTCGAACAGCATGCGCAGCGACAGCGGATGGCGGATGAGCTGCCCGAGGGGCAGTCCGCGGGCCGCCGCGTAGACGAGCGTCGAGCGCATCCGCCGGGCCAGGGGCTCCGCCGGGGCGTCCGGGGCGCCGCCGCCCTCGCGGGGGCCGGGTCGTCCGGGCTCGCGGCAGAAGACCCGCAGGTGCGCCTCGACGGCGAGGTCGAGTTCGGAGCCCGGCTCCCAGGGGGCGCCGACGTACCGCACGGGGCTCGCGGCGGTGCGGCCGTCGTCGTATCCGGCCAGGTGCTCCTTGGTCAGCAGCGCCTCGACGCCGTCCCGTTCGCGGTCCTCCCGCTCGCGGTCCTCCAGCCGGCGGGCCTCCGCCGAGCGGCAGGCCACGGCGACGGCGACCCCGAGGGCGCGGGCCTCCCGGACCAGCCGCACCAGCAGGTCCTCCCCCGTCCGGGCGGCGTCGTGGAGGAGCAGGTCCGCGGTGTCCAGCAGCAGGGCGACGGGGCCGGCGGGCCGCCGTGACCGTGCGGCCCGCCCGCCGCCGGGGGCCGCCTCGCCCCGCACGCCCCGTACGTTCCCGACGGGCCGCCCCTCGGCCGGCCGGGGCCCGCCGGGGCCCGGCAGCTTGGCCTCAAGGGCGGTCAGCAGGTCCTGGAGCCGCAGGTCAGCGGGGTGTGCGGGGGTGCCGAGCAGGGCGGCGGCGGAGACGGCGACGACCGTCCACCCCGCCGCGCGCAGGTCCCTGCGCACCCCCCACAGCACGCAGCTCTTGCCCGTGCCCGGCTCGCCGAGCACGGCGCTGCCCCGCGTGCCGCGGTTGACCGCCTGGTCGCGCAGGCCCCGGACGAGCGCCTTCTGCGCCCGGCGCGGGACGTACACGTCGCCCAGGCTGACGGCGGCCTTCCCGGGGTCGTCCACCAGGGGGACGACGGCCTCCCAGGCCGCGACGGTCCGGCGGTCGGCCAGGGCGACCCTGCGGAGGGCGACCGGGATGTCCTGCCCGTCGTCGGAGGCGGAAGGCACCTGAGCGGGCACGGCGGACACAGGGCCGGGGGCCGTACGTCCGCGTGAGCCACGGTCAGGCGCCCCGCGCGGCACGGACGGCGCCCCCGCCACGCCCACCCTGCCCGTGCCCGGCACACCCGGTGTACCCGGCGCACCCGCCACGCCCGCCGCACCCGGCGCGCTCGTACGGCCGGACCGGGCCGCCTCCCGGCCGACGGCCCCGGAGGACCGGGCGGCCGGAAGGGGACGGCCGGGCGGATCCGCGGAGGCCGTCCGCGAGCGGGCCGCACGACGGGCCTCGCGCTCCCGCTCCGCGCCCAGGAGGCGGGCGGCCAGTTCGTCCTCGTCGGCGTACGGCGAGGGGCAGGTGGCCTGGTCGCAGCCGACCTTGGTGCGCACGATCACGAACCACTCGCGCTCCCACGACGTGCCCTTGCGCCAACTCGTCACCCTGGAGCCGCCGATGCCCAGCCAGCGCCCGACCGTGGCGCTCAGTGGCTGGCAGCCGGTGTCCGGGTCGCCGTGTCCGGCCGTCCAGTGGGCGACCGCCCGCCAGAGCCAGGCCGTGTGCTCCCCGTCGCCGGCTCCGGACCGGTCGGCCAGCGTCGCCCAGTCGAACCTGCGGCCCTGCCCCGGCGGCAGCGGCCGTGCGTCCATCGAATTCTTCACCCGTCTCCCCGGCACGCCGCTCGGAAAAAGAAATTCCCCACATCCTGCCAGGTGGTGGCCTTCCCGGTGGTCGCTTCGCCGGACGCGGCGGCCGACGGGCGGGCGAAGAAAGCGGGTGCCGGGGTCCGCTGGCGGAGCCGGTCGCCGACCGGTGCCTCCGCGGGGCGCGTCGAGCCCGGCCGGAGGGTCCCCGTACGGACGGAGGAACCGTCATGGCTCTCGAAACGATCCTCGACCTGCTCCAGGCGCTGCCCGCGGTGCCCGGCCCGTTCGGCGCCGTCTCGGCGGCGCTCCTGCTGGCCCGGACCATCGTGCGGCGCCTCTCGCTGGTCTGGCTGACCCGCGGGGCGGCCCCCGGGGAGCGCGCGCTGATCCTGGCCGCGCTGCGCCGGTCGCCCCGCCCGCCCCGGCGGGGGCGCGTCCGCCGCCTGGTACGCCGGTGGCGGCGGCGGGGGTGACCGGGCGGGGTCGGCCCGCGCGGGTACCCCGGAGCACGGCAGGCTCCGGGGCACCGTCCGACCGCCCGCCAGGAGGCGGGCGGCACCCACGAGCGCGGCCACCGGGCCACCGGGCCTCACTCCGGCGGCGCGGCCTCCTCCAGGGCGCGGTTGCCGGCGCGGGCCGCCATCTCGTTCCAGAACGTCCGCAGGTTCGCCACCGTGGTGTCCAGCTGCCACGGGGCCCGCCGCCGGAACCTGCACGCCTGCCACGCCTGGAACTGCAGCCTGTCGAGCATCTGGCGCTGGTGGATGCAGAACAGTTCGTCGAGCTCGGTGCGGCACTGCGGTCCCTTCGGCGGATACGGGCAGAACCGGAACCGGCAGCCGTCGGCGCAGTCGGAGCCCGGCAGCGCCCGCGGTGTCTCTCCGACGAGAGCCTGCCTCGGGCTGAGTGGGGTCCGGTCCACGGTCATGCACGGCGGCATGCCCTGCTGCCACCCGGAGTACGCCGCCTCCAGGTGGCGCCGCGCGTCCTGCGGCCGGTCGCCGCGCTCCTCGGTGAGGGTCAGCAGGACCATGACGTCGGCGAGGAGCTGCTGCGCGGCGGGGTCCAGGGTGCTCCAGCCCCGCGAGGGCGGGATCCACAGGTCGTGCATCCGCCGCTCGCGCAGCGAACCGGTCTCCGATCCGATCTGGGCGGCCGTCCCGGCCTCGTCGATCCACAGGAACCGGTCCGGACGCCGGGTCTCCAAGGCGTGCCGCGCCATCCGGGCCGCTGCCCTGACCAGCGGGTGCTCGTCGCGGAGCCTTCCCTTGGGGGTGTGCTCGCCCCTCCGCTCCAGCCACTGTCGTATCTCCCTGGCCGGGTTGGCGCCGCGCCCTCGGCGGGGCTGCTTCTGTGCGACGTCGTCGGGAAGGGCCCACAAGGTCAGCGCGTGCAGCAGGGCGAGCCGGGCGTGCCAGTAGCGGGTGTGCTTGAGCATCTCAGCGGCCTGCTCGTTGAGGACGTTGCGGGCCCTGACCGGCCTCGTGGTGGGCGTACGGTGGTTCGCCGCGTGCCGGAACCCCAGCGCGAACGCGACCTCCTGCGCGATGCCGATCCCGTCGTGCCTGTGCCGCTCCATCCACTGGGAGAGCACCGTGTACGGGGTGTCCTCGTGCGGGGTACGCGTGCAGGACTGCACCAGCATCGGGACGACCCAGGCCTTCATGATCTCCGAGCGCCAGTCGGCCTCCGCCTCCCTCCGCTCCTCCCGCTCCGCGGCCTCCTCGTCCTCCTGGCGCTTCTGGATGATCTCCGCACGGCACTTCCGCGCCAGCCGCTCGGTCCTGGTGGTGCCCGGCGCGGACGGCGGACCGTCCGAGTCAGGGAGGGCGGCGGACGCCGCGCCGTCGCCCGCCCGGCCCAGACCGAGGCTGTAGGCCAGGGCCTCGATGTCGACGGCGACGGCCTCCGCACCGGCCGGCCCCGCCACGGCGCTGAAGGCGGAGAAGGCGGAGAAGGTGAAGGCCGGAGCGGGGCGGGCGGGTGCCAGCCGGTCCTTGATCGCGTCGAATGCCTCGTCACCGCCCTCACCGATCACCTGCGCCATGGCGAACCGCACCCCGTGGGAGGGCTCCTTGCGCGCCATGGCGAACAAGACGTCGTAGGCGGTCTCGGCGTGGACCCGCTCCGCCGCGGAGGGCGGCAGGAGGCGCCGTACGGCCAGCAGGCGTCCCGTGACGCCGATGCGCCTGACGAGCGCCTTCTTCGGGGTGTCGAGCTTCATGTCGTTGTAGGTCTGCAACGACTCCCAGTGCGACTCGATCTCCTCGACGAGGCTGTGGTGCAGCGGCTCGTGGTGGAAGCTGTCGACGTCCAGGGCGGCGGAGTACAGCTCCAGCGCCCGGATCTTGGGGTCCTGCTCCATGTCGCTTCCCGAGCCCGGGCGCCGTCGGACGGCCGCGAGATCTCGTCGACCGCCTGCCGGGCGGCGTCCAGGAGCAGGTCGCGGACGATGCTGATCGGGCAGCGGTGCTCACGCTCGCAGTCCGCCCCGGAGGCCGCCCTGTCGGCCTCCCTGCCGTGGCAGCCCTCGAGTGCGCCCCTGGAACGCGAGTAGAAGACCATCGACATGGCGAGTTCACGACCGGGGCGCCGCAGCGCCGGCGTGAAGTAGGCGTCGGTGACGTCCTCCGTCTCGGTGGCGGAGGAGAGGATGAGGAGCTCCTCCACCGGGCCTCCCGCGTACCGCGACACCGCGGCCATGCCGACCGGCCGCGGCACGGACACGGCCGCCGTCCTGACCGGCATCAGCGCGCCCATGCACCGGGAGGCGAGGTAGGCCTGCAGCACGCTGTGGTGGAACCGGACGCCCTGGTCCTGCACCTCCACGAGGCCCAGGCGGCTTCCCCAGCTCCCCGCCAGCCGGACGTCGATGTGCCCCGCCGGGTTCGTACGGGCCCCCTGGCCCGAGGCGTCCGCCCGGCTCGCGACGGCCCGACCGGCCGGGCGGGCGGCCCGACCGGCCCCCGCTGGACCGGACGGACCGGACGGCCCCGCGAGGTAGCCCAGCAGCGCGTCGACGACACGGTTCTTCTCGTCGTCCCTGCTCGTCCGCGTCAGGGCGTCGTAGGCGACGTAGGTCGAGTTGGTGCGCAGGGCGGCGCAGGCGAGCGCCGACAGGCAGTCGACGACCCGGCGCCGGCCCGCCCTGGACAGCGGCTGCTCGGGGTAGAGGTGGCCGTCGACGAGCGCCTGCACCCAGGCGTCGAGCATGTCGTAGCGCAGCACCCACGCGTCGTGGTCGCGGGGATCGCTGTACTCGTCCTCCCCGCCGCCCCCCACGACGGGTTCGAGCAGGCCGCGGCGCTCCAGGTCCTTGGCGATGTTCAGGTACAGCGGGGACTCCGCGATCTCGGCGGCCTCCACCACCCAGCTCATGCGCTGCCGGTCCGACCGCCAGTTGGTCGCCTCGGCGACGTAGTGGAGCGCCGCCTCCTCGCTCAGCGGCCCGAGGTGCGTCTGCGCCGCGTCGATGGACTCCAGCGACTTCTCGGGGCGGGAGGTGACGACGAGCGGGAGGCCGTCCTTGCCCGCCTTGCCGATGGCCTCCCGGATGACGTTCTCCCGGTCGGGGGCGTCCTTCAGGGCGTCCTCGAGCCCGTCCGCCAGGACGACCACGCGGTCCGACTGCCGACGCAGCCGGTGCCACACCTTCTCGGCCTCGGACCGCGAGGAGACCTTCACCAGGATCTCGGCCAGGAACGTGTCCTCGGCGAGGCGGGCGAAGTCCAGTTCCCCCCTGACGTCCCGCAGCCGCACCACCACGGGAGCCACCCCCTTCTCCGCGAGCTTCTGGGTGAGCCGCACCAGCAGCGCGCTCTTGCCCACCCCGATCGCACCGACGATCACATGCGGCCGGCGCCGCTTGCGGTCCCGCAGATCGTCCATCAGCGCGTCGCACAGCGGGTCGCGCCCCACCACCTCGCCGATGATGGTCCCCGGCCTCACCATCTCGTCGGCGTGCCGTCTCGCCCTGCGCAGGTAGTAGCGCCGGGCGCGCCAGAAGCGCCACAGCAGGAACCAGGCGGCGGCCACCACCGTCGTGGACGACAGCCCGAAGGCGGTCAGCATGTTGCGCCACTTCGACTCGGTCGAAGGGTCCCACAACCAATCCGACGGCGTGCCCGGAACCAGGCTGAGAACGATCAGACCGATGTACGCGACGCTGAGGACGATGTACAGGGCGGTCACGGGCCACACCTGCGGGCGCCACCAGCGGCGCGCCTTCCGTTCCCCCTTGGCCATGAGCCATCCGTCGCGGCACGAACGCCACAGCCACACGAAGGGCCAACTGATCCAGAACCAGGCCCGGGCGAGCACTCCGGCCGGGCGGGGACCGGCGGGGCCGTGGGAGCCACTGTGTCTGAGAGTCTCGTCGCAGGAGTTCATGCGCACTCCCGTCATCGGAAGCCAGAAGTCGCCTGCGCAGGGGCCGAGGAAGCCGTTGCCTGCTGTACTTCGGGGTGTCGGATCGGAGGGCCCGGCCAGCGTCCGGCGCGTCGGTCCACCGCCCCGTGTGCCGGTGGCCGGACCGTCGCCGTCGCCGTGGGGGCCGAGCGCCCTCTTCGGCGGCCGTCGTCCCGTCGACGGGCTCCTTCCGTCGTACCACGCCCCCTCCGGGCGGGCAAAAGGGGCGGGTACGGGGTGCGGAGACGGCGGCGCGGGCACGGGCCCGGCCCGCCGGAGCCGCGCCGGCCGGCGACCGGCACCGCCGCCCGGCGGGGCGGGTCAGCGGGGTTCGGGGCGCATGGGCAGGGGGCCGGCGGTCAGGCTCATCTCGGCGCGCGGGCGCACCACCGTGCCGGGGACGGGCCGCAGCCGCCAGCGGGAGGCGAGCGCCGCCAGCGCCAGGGTCGCCTCCGTCATCCCGAACACGTCGCCGATGCACTTGCGGCTGCCCCCGCCGAAGGGCAGGTACGAGCCGCGCGCCACCTCCCCGGCGCGCTCGGGCAGCCACCGGTCCGGGTCGAAGACGGCGGGACGCGCGAAGAGCCCCGGGGTGCGGTGGATGACGTACGGGCTGATCAGCACGTCCGCGCCGGCCGGCAGCCGGTGGCCGCCCAGCTCGGTGGGCTCGGTCGTCATCCGGGTGTACATCCAGGCCGGCGGGTACAGCCGCAGGGTCTCGGTGAAGACCCGCTGGGTGTAGCCGAGCCGGGGCACGTCGGCGTAGCCCGGGGTCCGCCCGCCCAGCACCCCGTCGACCTCGGCGTGCAGCCGCGCCTCCGCCTCGGGGTGGGCGGCCAGCAGGTGCCAGGCCCAGGTCAGGGCGCTCGCCGTGGTCTCGACGCCGGCCAGCAGCAGCGTCATGACCTGGTCGTGGACCTCCTGGTCCGACATCCCGCCGCCGTCCTCCTCGTCGCGGGCGGCCAGCAGCGCCGACAGCACGTCCCCGCGGTCCACGCCCGAGCGCCGGTAGTCGCCGACGATGCCGGCGATCAGGGCCTGGAGGCGTCTGAGCGCCGCGTCGAAGGCGCGGTTGGCGGGGAGCGGCAGCCTGGCGTACAGGCCCGTGGGGTCCATCGCCCGCCGGTAGGCGCCGCGCACCATGAGGGGCAGGCTGCGCTGGACCTCCGCCACCGAGTGCGGGGCCATCTCCGTGGAGAACAGGGCGCGGGCGGTCACACGGGCCGTCAGCGCCTGCATCTCGTCGCCGACGTCGAGGACCCGCCCGGTGTGCCAGGAGCGGGCCCGCGCCGCGCACTCGTCGCGCATGACCTCGGCGTAGGCGGCGATGCGCGCCTGGTGGAAGGCGGGCTGCACCAGGCGCCGCTGCCGGCGGTGGTCGGCCCAGTCGGAGGTGATCAGCCCGTTGCCCAGGATGGGGCGGGCCTTCTCCTTGACCGGCCCGCCGGTGTCGTAGACGCGCGCGTTCAGCAGGACCTGCTGGACCAGGTCCGGGTGGCACGGCAGGTAGGCGGGCCTGGGCCCGATGCGCAGTTCGACGAGGTCCCCGAGTGCCGGGAGGGAGGTCAGGAACTCCAGGGGCCTGCGCGCCAGCAGGTGGGCGTGGCCGATCAGCGGCCTGCGGTGCGGTGCGCGGGCGAACCGCCAGTGGCGCCCGGAGCCGTCCGAGGGGGTTCTCATGCCAGGGGTGTCCTTTGCCGGGGCGGAGGGGTGCAGGGAGAAGGGAGGGAGGAGGGTGTGGAGGGGTGGAGGGGTGGAGGGGGGTGGACGTGGCGGGGTTCGGGCCGAGGGCCCGGGAGCGCCGGGGCGACGGGGCGTGGGCCCCGGGGGGTGCGGGGCCGGCGCCCCGGGAGCGCCGGGGCGACAGGGCGTGGGCCCCGGGGGGTGCGGGGCCGGCGCTCAACCGCCGGGCCCGGGCGGCCGGCAGCCAAAGAGCCTCGGCGGGCGCCCGCCGGCCGGAGAGCGTCGGCGGGGCGCCCGCCCGCGGAAGCCGGACTCCGGGTCAGCGCCGTTCCAGGACCATCGGCAGGGGGCCCGGTTCGAGGGTGGCCTTCGGCTGCGGGCGCAGTCGGGTGCCGGGCGCGGGGCGCAGCCGCCAGCGGGCGGCGACGGTCGCGACGACCAGGGCGGTCTCGGTGAGCGCCAGCACGTCGCCGATGCACTTGTGGCTCCCCGCGCCGAACGGCAGCAGCGCGCCGCGGGGCACCCGCGCGGCCCGTTCGGGCGTCCAGCGGTCGGGGTCGAAGGTCTCGGGGTCGGGGAAGAGCTCCGGATTGTGGTGCAGGGCGTAGGCGCTGTAGAGGACCATCGTCCGGGCCGGGAGGGTCCGGGGGCCCAGCTCGACGTCGCGGGCGGTGACCCGCATCGCCATCCAGGACGGCGGGTGGAGGCGCAGCGCCTCGGTGATGACGTTGCGCGTACAGGGCAGGAGGGGCAGGTCGTCGTAGGCCGGTGCGCGGCCCGCCAGCACCCCGTCCACCTCGGCGTGCACCCGCGCCTCCACCTCGGGCAGCGTGCCCATCAGGTGGAAGACGAAGGCGAGCGTGGAGGCGGTGGTCTCGCTGCCCGCGACGAGGAAGGTGACGACCTGGTCGAGGACCTGGCCCTCGTCCAGTCGCTCGCCGGTCTCGGGGTGCTCGGCCCGCAGCAGGGTGGAGAGCATGTCGTCCGCGTCGCCGCCGGAGCGGCGCCGGTCGATCATCTCGGCGACGATCCGCCGGAGCCTGGCGTTGGCGCGGTCGTAGGCCCGGTTCCCCGGGGTGGGCAGCTTCTCGAGGATGCCGAGGGGGGCGACGGTGCGCCGGTAGATGCCGTGGGACACCGTGCGCAGGCACTGCCGGGCCTCCTCGATCGTCGCGTCGTCGAGCCCGGCGGAGAAGAGGGTGCGGGCCGCGATCCGCATCAGCAGCGCGTGCATGACGTCGCTGACGTCGAGGGTCTGCCCCGCTCGCCAGGTGTCGGTGACGGCGCGGGTGTCGTCGGCCACGGCGGTGGTGTAGGCGGCGATCTTCGTCGGGTGGAAGGCGGGCTGGAGCAGCCGCCGCTGGAAGCGGTGCTCCTCGCCGCGCGAGACCGACAGGCTGTTGCCGAGGAGTTGGCGGGCCTTGTCGAAGACGCCGCCCTTCTCGAAGGCGCGGGTGTCGAGCAGGACGTTCCGTACGAGTTCGGGGTGGGCGGCCAGGTAGGCCCTGGTGGGGCCGAGCCGCAGCTCGACCAGGTCGCCGTGGGCGGGCAGCGAGGCCAGGAACTCCAGGGGGCGGCGCCAGAGCGCGGGCACGTGGCCGAGGAGCGGGACGGCGCCGGGAGCGGTACCGGCCCGCCACGGCCCGCCGGGCGCGGAGGACCCGGCGGATACCGAAGGTACGGAGGACCCGGCGGGCGCGGGCGGCGCCGAGGGTGCCGCGGATCCTGACGGCGCGGACGACCCGGACGACCCGGACGACCCGGACAGCCCTGACGGCCCGGGGAACGCGGGGGACCCGGACGGCCCGGTCGGCCCGGACGGTGCGGGGGGCCCGGACGGTGCGGGGGGCGGGGGCGTGTGCATGCGGCGGGCTCCTCACCGGATCCGGGAGTTGACGTCGTTGACGGGCGCCTGGTACCGCAGGTCGCGCGTGGTCCAGACGAAGTTGCCGTGGATCAGGTCGAGCAGGACGTCGCGGGTGACGTCGTCGAACGCCCCGATGCACTCCAGGTCCTCGGCCATGTCGTCCAGCCGCGCCTGGAAGAACCGCCGGAAGTCGGCCTCGTCCGCCATGTCGCACAGCCGGAAGCAGTTGGTGATCTGGCCGAGGGCGCGCTCCCTGTCGTAGGAGTAGAAGTCGTTGACGACGGCCAGCCCGCGGGTGGCCATCCGGGCCGCGAGGCCCGTCTTGGAGTGCTCGGTGAGGGCGGGGTGCCGGTAGATCGGGTACGACATCCGCATCCAGAAGTCGACTCCCACGTCGGTGACCCGGAAGCGGAAGTACTGCTCCGGCGACGTGCCGCACAGCACCCGCTTGAGGGGCGCGTCGCGGAACATGTGGTCGCTCGTCACGAACGCGCGGGCGCCCTCATACGCGAAGTCGGCGTCCGGCGGCGTGTAGTACCGGTCGCACACGGCGCGCACCTGCGGCAGGAACAGGTCGAAGTCGTGGAGCGAGGCGTCCATGTCGTCCCACACGAACGTGACGCAGTTGAGGACGCAGACCGCCTTGAACGCCTCCATGTCCTTGATGTGGCGGGCGCTCTGCGACCAGCGGACGACGTCCATGTAGGAGATCCAGCGCTTGTCGGAGACCGTCCTGCCGAGCGGGGCGACCGCCCGGTTGCAGGCGTCGATGACCTCGCGCAGTTCGGCGTCGGTCATCGGGACCTTCTCGGCCCCGTGGGGGACGTGGCGGGCGAACAGGGCGGCGAACCGCTCGGTGCACTCCGCCCAGTAGCGGGCCGTACCCGCCGGGGGCGCTCCGGCGCCGGTCGTGATCAGGTCTGCGGTCATGAGGTCCTCCTGGTGGCGGTGGCGGCGAGGTGCTCCAGCGCGGTGGCCGCGGCAGGGGTGAACGGGGCGCCGTCCAGGGCGCGCAGGGCCTGCCGGCGGCGGTCGCCGATCATGTGCTCGATGGTGTCCCGGGCGCCGGTGGCGGCGAGGATCGCGCGGACCTCCTCGGCGCCGTCCTCGTCCAGCGCGGGATCGCCGAGGAGCGCGCGGAGCCGGGCCGTCTGGGCGGGGGTGCCGGCGCGCAGGGCGAGCGCGACGAGCGTGGTGTTCTTGCCGGAGCGCAGGTCGTCCAGCCGGGACTTGCCGGTGTCGCGTACGTCCCCGTACACGCCCAGCAGGTCGTCGCGGAGCTGGAACGCCTCGCCCAGCGGCAGCGCGTACGCGGTGCAGGCGGCGAGGACGTCCGGGCCGGCGCCCGCGAGGGCGGCCCCGACGTGCAGCGGGCGCTCGACGGTGTACTTGGCGGTCTTGTAGCGGTTGACGGTGAGCGTGGCCTCCACGTCGTCCGTCAGCTCGCCGGTCGCCCGCAGGTCGAGGTACTGGCCGAGCATGACCTCGGTGCGCATCTCGGTGACGAGCGGCAGGACCGCCTCGGTCTGCGCCCGCGTGAGGGACGCGGTGTGCAGGAGCTGGTCGGACCAGGTGAAGACGAGGTCGCCGAGGAGCACGGCGGCGCCGATTCCGAACTTCTCGGCGCGCTCGCCGGGGCTTCGGCCGGCCAGTATCCGGTGAATCGTGGGGCGTCCGCGCCGGGTGTCGCTGTCGTCCATGATGTCGTCATGGATGAGGGCGAAGGAGTGGAACATCTCCAGCGACGCGGCGACTCGCAGGACGGCCGTTTCGTCCCCTTCTCCGCCGGCCGCCCGCCAGCCCAGAAAGGTCAGCGTCGGCCGGATTCTCTTCCCTCCCGCGAGGAAATCCTCGACCAGCTGCACGAGGTCCGCCATCCGGGGGTGACGGAAACCCGTTCTGCACTCCCGGAGGAATTCTCCGAGCTGGCGGTCGACCGCTTTCCTGACCGATGCGGCATCGACAATTCCGGGAGATATCGTGCGGGTGCTCATGGTGCTGTCCTTCATCCCCTCGTGAGGCCCCCGCCGCCGGCTTTCGCGCACACGCGGGCGGCCCCGGACGCGTGGGGGCCGCACCGGTGCCGGTGCTCGGGCGGGAGGTCGGTACGGGCCGGGCGTACGGGGCGGCGGCGCACCGCCGCGGGCGCTCCGGACGTGTGGGGCCCGTCGGGCCGCGGGTGGGCGGGCCCGGTGTGCGGGTGTGTCAGCCGGTGGGACCGGCACCGGGCCGGCCGGGGGCGTACCGCCTCCGGGCCGGGTGGCGGGGGCATCGCCGCTGGTGCGGGCCGCGCGGCGGCCCAAGCGGACGGCGCCGGGGCTCGGCGCGACGGCACGGCGCAGCGGCGCGCGGGCGCGGTGGCTCGGTTCGGCGCCGCCGGGCGACGGTGCGGCGGGGGCGCCGCGGGGCGGGCGCGGGTCGGCGCGCGGGGAAGGCGGCCTGTCGGGGCGGCGCGGCGGCGCCGGCGTCCCGCGGCCGGGGTGGGCGGTCGTCCCGCGCCTCGCCGGGCGGACGTACCGGGGTGTCGGGCGGACCCGGATCGGCGCTCGGCCGCGGTGTGTGTCCGCCATCGGGTAATGCGGTGCCTACAGGCCCCATCTTTCGTATATCCCCCGTGAGTCCGACAGGTCGGGCATTGCGGTCCCGGACCCGAGCGGGCCGGGCCCGCCGAACTCGATGGTAGGCACACGACCGTCGAATCTGACAACCCTTTTCCGACCCCGTCCCGCCCCGCCCCGCACCGCGGCCGCCGGGGCCGCCTCGCGGCCCGGCGACATCGCTGGACAGTGTCCCCGGAGCGCCGTTAGGGTCGCCCTGTCCGGAGCGGCGGAATTCCTGGGAGCGGAGGGGGGACGGGGGGCGCGCGTTGTTTCCCGGTACGAACACGGGGAGTTCCGCCCGGCTTTTCCCGGGCGTTATCGCCACGGTGCCGAATCGGGCGGCGGACTGTAGGACGGAGGGCCGCCCGGCCGCCGCCGGACTCCCCCGGACCCGTACGACACGGGCGGGGCGGGGCACACGCACGGCACGGGTGACGGGCGGCCGGCCCGACCGCGCCGTCGCGTTCCGCCCCCGCGCGCCGGGCGCCCGGCGCCGGGCGTGCGAGGACGGCATCGGGAGCGCGCGAAGATTGCCGCACTCCGGCAGTGAACTCCTGTGCGACGGGTGGGACGATGGCGCGGACGGTGAGCGGTCCGGCAGCCGGAGGGGGTGGAGATGGCCTGGTTCCTCGGTCTCGGCATCGCGGGTCTGGTCCTGCTGGTCTTCTCGCTGGTCTTCGACGGCCTGCTGGAGGGGGTCTTCGACGGGATCGGCGGAGGACTCGACGGGCTTCTGTCGCTGCCGATGATCGCCGGGTTCGTGTCCGCCCTCGGCTTCACGGAGGCGATCGTGCTCGGGACCGGCGGCGCGGGGGCGGGGGTCGCCGCCGGGGCGGGCGTGCTCACGGGGGTCGGCGCGGCCTGGCTGACGTGGAGGCTCAGCCGCGCCCTCATGCGCGGCGGCACGGCGGCGCCGCGGGGCGAGGACCTGACGGGCACGTCGGGCACGGTGGTGACGGCGATCCCGGCGGGCGGCTACGGCGAGGTGCTGCTGCGTCTCGCGGGCCAGCCGGTCAAGTACGCGGCGAAGGCCGAGGTGCCCCTCGCGCGCGGCACCGAGGTGTGGGTCGACGCCGTGCTGTCGCCGACGTCGGTCTCCGTCCGCCCGGTCGAACGCTGAACCGGCCACGGCGCCCCGCCGGGCACCGCCGCCGTCGGCCACACCGGCCCGTGCCCCCGGCCGGCACCGCCACCGGCCCTCCCGGCCGCCGCTCCTCACCGTCCGTCTGTTCCCGATCCTGATCGAAAGGGGGGTTCGCCATGAGCCCTGTCCTCATCTCCGTGGTGGGCCTGGCCGTCCTGGTCGTCCTGCTCGGCCTCGTCGTCATCACGCGTTACAAGGTCGCCGGGCCGAGCGAGGCGTTCATCGTCACGGGCCGGCGCGGCAAGCAGTCCACCGATCCGGCGACGGGGCGGGTGTTCACGGACAACAGCGGCCAGAAGGTCGTCGTGGGCGGCGGCGTGTTCGTCGTGCCGTTCGTGCAGCAGAAGTTCACCCTGGACCTGTCGAGCCGGCACATCCCGGTCGCCGTCCGCGGCGCGGTCACCCTGCGCGGCGTGAAGGTCAACCTGGAGGGGGTCGCGATCGTCAAGGTCGGCGGCACCGAGGACTCCATCCGGGCCGCGGCCCAGCGGTTCCTGATGCAGCAGAACGGCATCGTCGGCTTCACCCAGGAGGTGCTCTCGGGCGCCCTGCGCTCGATCGTGGGCCGCATGTCGGTGGAGGACATCATCCGCGACCGGGCGGCCTTCGCCGGGCAGGTGGCGGAGGAGGCCGAGGCGAGCCTGTCCGGCCAGGGCCTGGTGCTCGACGCCTTCCAGATCCAGGACATCACCACCGAGGGCTCGTACCTGGAGGACCTGGGCCGCCCGGAGGCCGCGCGGGCCAGGCAGGAGGCGGACATCGCCGAGGCCGTCGCCCGGCGCGCCGCCGAGCAGGCCCGGCTGAAGGCCGAGGAGGAGATCGCGATCGCCGAGCGGACCCTCCACCTGAAGCAGGCCGAGATCAAGGCGCAGACGGACGAGGCGACCGCCCAGGCCAACGCCGCCGGTCCGCTGGCCGAGGCGGCCCGGCAGCAGGACATCCTCGCCGAACAGGAGAAGGTCGCCGCCCGCCAGGCCGCGCTGACGGACCGCCAGCTCGACACGCAGGTCCGCAAGCCCGCCGACGCCGCCCGCTACCAGGCCGAGCAGGAGGCCGAGGCCCGGCGGATCGCGTTCGTCAAGGAGGCCGAGGCCGCCGCCGAGCGGGCCAGGCTCACGGGTGAGGGCGAGAAGGCGCAGCGCGCCGCCCTGGCCGACGCCGTGCGGCTCGAGGGTGAGGCCGAGGCCGCGGCGATCGGGGCGAAGGGCGCCGCCGAGGCGGAGGCGATGCGGAAGAAGGCCGACGCCTTCGCCCAGTACGGCGACGCCGCCGTGCTCCAGATGCTCGTCGAGGTCCTGCCGCAGGTCGTGGCCAAGGCCGCCGAACCGCTGTCGGCCGTCGAGAAGATGACCGTCATCTCCACGGACGGCGCGAGCCGGCTGACCCGTACGGTCACGGACAACGTGACGCAGGGCATGGAGCTTCTCTCCTCCGCCACCGGGGTCGATCTGGCCGCGCTCCTGCAGGACATCGCGAAGAAGCCGGCGTCCGGCAGCGCTCCGGCGCCCGCGCCGGAGGCGCAGGGCAAGGCGGTCGAGATCACCGAGTGACCCGGTCCGGGCGCCGGACGGCGCGGGCGCCCGGACGGTGCGGGCTGCCGGAGGGCCCGGACTACCGGACAAGGCGGGCGCCGGACGGTGAGGGCCCTGGGCGGGGCGGGGCGGGCGCCGGACGGTGAGGGCCCTGGGCGGGGCGGGGCGGGCGCCGGACGGTCCGGGCCCTGGGCGGGGCGGGCGGGCGCCGGGCCGGGCCCGCTCGGGGTCCGGCGGATGGGCCGGGCCGGGTGGTGCCGTGGCTGCGACCACCACCCGGCCCGGAGTCGTGTCGGGCCGTCGCGGTCGGCCCGTCGCGCCGGGCCGCCCGTCAGGTCCGCGCGCCGGGCCGTGATGCCGGCCCGTCATGTCGGGCCGTCGCGTCAGGATGTCGGGCCGTCGCGTCAGGCCGGCTGCGTGAGCGCCGGGTGCTCGTGCTCGCAGGCGTCGTCGATCCCGTACGCGTCCCAGGGCGGGAACGGGTCGTCCGACGGCGGCTCCTCCCCCTCGGCCATCAGGCACCCCTCCAGCGCGGCCCCGAGCGCCTCGGCGTCCAGGGCCGTGCCGATGAACACCAGCTCCTGGCCCTGCCCCTCCTCCGCGACGCCGGAGGGTTCGAACCGCGCCACCGAGCCGGCCTGCGACCAGAGCCCGACGATCCGCGGGCGCCCGGCGAGCCGGAAGAAGCCCTTGGAGCGCAGCACGCATCCGAAGGCGCCGCCGTCGAGGTCCTCCGTCACGAACGCGTACAGCCGCCCGGGGTGGAACGGGCGCGGGGAGCGGAAGACGACGCTGGAGATCCCGTACTCCTCGGTCTCCGGCACGTGGTCGCCGTTCAGCTCCCTGACCCAGCCGGGGGCCTGCTGGGCGCGCTCCAGGTCGAAGAGCCCGGTGCCCAGGATGTCGCCGGGGGCGACCCGCCCGCGCACGGCGGGGACGATCCGGGCGGCCGGGTTCAGCCGGGCCAGCGCGGCGCGCAGCCGGGCGGCGTCGGCCGGACCGACGAGGTCGAGCTTGTTGACCACGATGACGTCGGCGAACTCGATCTGGTCCATCAGCAGGTCGCTGACCGTGCGTTCGTCCTCCTCGTACTGGTCCAGCCCCCGCTCCGCCAGCCCGTCGCCGCCGTGCAGCTCGGGCAGGAAGTTGGCGGCGTCCACCACGGTGACCATGGTGTCGAGACGCGCCAGGTCGCCCAGGGTGGCGCCGTCGTCGCGGGGGAAGGCGAAGGTCGCCGCGACCGGCATGGGCTCGGAGATGCCGCTGGACTCGATGAGCAGGTAGTCGAAGCGGCCCTCGCGCGCCAGCCGGTCGACCTCCTCCAGCAGGTCGTCGCGCAGGGTGCAGCAGATGCAGCCGTTGGTCATCTCGACCAGCCGCTCCTCCGTCCGCGACAGGGCGGCCTCGCCGCCGCGCACCAGGGCGGCGTCGATGTTGATCTCGCTCATGTCGTTGACGATGACCGCGACGCGCAGTCCTTCGCGGTTGGTGAGGACGTGGTTGAGCAGGGTCGTCTTGCCGGCCCCGAGGAAGCCCGACAGCACGGTCACCGGCAGCCGCGGGTCGCCCACCGCGCTCCCGGTGGCGTCCGCGGCGCCGCGGGTGGGCCCCACCGCGCTCCCCGTACCGCTCGTCGCGTTCCCGGCGGTGCTCAAGTCCTTCACCCCTCGGGACGCAGCAGACCGCGCTCGTACGCCTTGACCAGGCGCTGCGGCACCATGAGGACGTTCCCGTCCACGGTCACCGGGACGAGCTGCGGCGTCGACGCCTTCCACTGGGCGCGCCGGTGACGCGTGTTGCTGCGGGACATCTTCCGCTTGGGGACAGCCATGACGAACCTCCTGCGACAAGGACAACGGTCCGCGACGCTACATGAAAATGGTTCCCATCACCAATCGCTTGCCCGGGCCCGGCCCCCGCACACCCCCGGCCAGACCGTCCGACAGGCGGACAGGCCGCGCCGAGAGGCCATGCGCCGTTCACGGCCGCGTACCCGGCTCTTCGCGAACTCCCCATAACGTTCCCGGCGTTCAGCACACCTACCAAGGAGTAATGTGAGCGCCTTCGCAGCACTCGGCACCATGACCTCGCTCGTCACCGCGTTCGCCCTGGCCACCGGACCCGCCGTCCCGGTGACCCTCACGGCCACCGTCGAGACCCCCGCGGTCTACGACGACGAGGCGGGCGGCAACGCGGACGCCGACGACCCGGCGGTCTGGGTCGATCCCGAGAACCCCGAGCGCAGCATCGTCATCGGCACCCTGAAGGAGGCCGGCCTCGACGTCTACGGCCTCGACGGGCGGCGCCTCCAGCACATCGCGGCGCCCGAGGCCCCGAACGAGGACGCCAGCCCCGGCCGCTTCAACAACGTCGACGTCGTCTACGGCTTCGAGCTGGGCGGCCGGAAGACCGACCTGGCCCTCGTCAGCGACCGGGGCCGCGACCGCATCCGCGCGTACGCCATCGACCCGGCCGCCGTCGCCGCCGGCAAGCCCCCGCTGAAGGACGTCACCGCCCCCGACGTGGCGCCGGTCTTCGCCGCGAACGAGGCGGAGGTGGACGACCAGCGCACCTCCTACGGCCTGACCGCCTTCAAGGACGACGACGACGCCTACGTGGTGGTCTCCCAGCGCGAGGAGACCAGCCTCCGCCTGCTCCAGCTCAAGGACCGCGACGGGCGCGTCGGCTACAAGACCGAGGACACCCTCGACCTGCCCGACACCTTCACCCTGCCCGACGGCGGGAAGTGGACGCCGTGCGCCGACCCGGGCGAGCGCCCGCAGGTCGAGGGCATGGCCGTCGACCAGGAGGAGCACGTCCTGTACGCCGCGCAGGAGACCGTGGGCCTGTGGCGCATCGAGATCGACGACGAGGAGTTCGAGAAGCCGAAGCTGGTCGACCGCGTCCGCGAGTACGGCACGCCGTGGACGTACGACGCCGAGGAGGAGGAGTGCGTCCTCGACACGGAGAACGACCCCGGCTTCGGCGGTGAGCACCTGAGCGCCGACGCGGAGGGCGTCACGGTCTACCACGCCGAGGACGGCGCCGGCTACGTCCTCGCCTCCAGCCAGGGCGACGACACCTTCGCCGTGTACGACCGCGAGGGCGGCAACGCCTACCTCGGCTCCTTCGCCGTCGCCGACGGCGACGCGACGGACGGCGTGCAGCACTCCGACGGCTCCACCGTGGTCAACGTCCCCCTCGGCACCGCCTTCCCGAAGGGCATGCTGGTCACCCACGACGGCGAGGCCACCCCGGCCGACGGTGACCGCGAGGGCACCAACTTCAAGTTCACCCGCTGGGACGCCGTCGCCGGCGCCTTCCCCGAGCCGCTGAAGGTCGACACCGAGTCGTTCGACCCCCGCGACGCGGACTGATCCCCACCGCCGGACCCTGCGGGGCGGGGCGCGCCCCGCGGGTCCGGCCCCGGCCGCCCCTTCAGCCGCCGTGGGCGGCTCGTCTGCCGATATGGGTGCGCAGCAGTCTCGTCGCCAGGTCGTGGCCGTCGTGCTTCGCCATGTCCACGGGCGTACGGCCGCCTGGGGCGGCCGGCTCCGGATCGGCCCCGAAGGCCGGCAGCGCGGCGGTGGTGTGCACCGTCAACGGCCCTCTGCTCTGCAGGGCCCCGTCGCCCTCGACGTCGATGGCGTGCGTCAGCAGGGTCATGTCGCCGAAGACCTCGTCGGGATCGGAGCCGGCGGCGAGCAGCCGGGCCAGGGTCTCGGCGTCCTCCTGCTCGACCGCGTGAGGCGCGGGTGTCCAGTAGCCGCTCATCACGACATCAAACCGTCCATGCCCGCGCACCGAGGCGCTGTGGCGTGCAGTGGGCGGAAACGAGGCGGGTCGTCGACCGCACGGACACCGCCCCGTCCCGCTACGCGCCGCGCGATCGGTCGTCCCAGCCCTGGCCCCAGTCGCCGCGCCGGCCGCCGCTGTCGGCCGCATCGCCGCCCCGCCGGGCTTCCGCACCGCGCTGGGCCGTCGTCATCAGCCAGGTCACCGCGCGGCTCACGTCCGACGCGGACACGATCCCGGCCAGCCTCCCACCGTCGAGCACCAGCAGCCGGTGCTCCGCGCCCGGTTCGACGCGCGGCAGCACCTCGGCCAGCGGGGTGTCCGCGTCGACGACCTCGGCCCGCTCCAGCGGCAGCATGGCCTGCCCCACCGTCACCGCGGGGCGCCGCTCCTCCCCCACCGCCCGCGCCAGGTCCAGCGTCATCAGACCCACCACGGGCCGGGCACCGCCGCCCACGTCCACGCCCTCCCCCGTCACCGGGAACGCCGAGTGCCGGTACCGGTACCGGGGGTCGTCCAGGAAGCGGGCGACCGTGAGCCCGGCGGGGACCGTCACCGGGTCCGGCGTCATGACGTCCCGTACCGGCACCCCTGCCAGTACGGCCCGCAGCTGCGCCTGCTGCCCCTCCGCCGTCGCGGTCGCCGCCAGGAACCAGCCGATCATCGCCAGCCACAGCCCGCCGAACACGTCCCCCCGCATGAACAGCAGCAGCCCGAACGCCACCAGCAGCCATCCGAAGACGCGTCCCGCGGTCGTGGCGCCCGCGGTGGCCCGCAGCCGGTCCCCGGTACGCCACCACAGGAAGGCCCGCAGCAGGCGCCCGCCGTCCAGCGGGGCGGCCGGGATGACGTTGAACGCCGCCAGCAGGATGTTGATCACGGCCAGCCAGACCGCCGCCTCCACGACCGGCCCCGGGGCCGACACCGCGTCGAGCCCCCACGTCGCCAGCGCGAAGAGGCCGCCCAGGACGAGGCTGACCAGCGGGCCGACCCCGGCGATCCGCAGTTCCGCCGCCGGGCTCGGCGCCTCGGCCTTCAGCCGGGCCGCGCCTCCCAGCAGCCACAGGACGATGTCGTCGACCTCCACGCCGTTGCGCCGGGCGACGATCGCGTGCGCCAGCTCGTGCGCCAGCAGGGACGCGAAGAAGACGACGGCGGTCAGCAGCCCGATCGCCCAGTACACCGGCCAGCCCTCGCCGGGGTGGGCCTGCGGGAGGCGCCCCTGGGCGAGCCCCAGGACGATCACGCCGAAGATGAGCAGCACGCTCCAGTGGACCCCGACCCGGATCCCCGCGATCCGCCCCAGTACGACCGTCGCGCGCACGGCTCCTCACCCCTCCCCGCCGGCCGGCCGGCGGTCCTCGCCGTACAGCCGCTCGGGGGAGACGAGGACCACCTCCCCGTCCGCCTCGGCCTCGCGCAGGCCCCGGCCGAACCCGGCCGCTCCGTAGCAGACGAGCCGGGTGCGCCCGGTGTCCTCGCCGAGGGCGGCGAGGTGCGCCAGGTGGCCGCGCAGCCGGTCCAGGTGGGCGGTGTCCATGCGGTCCGCCCAGGAGGTCAGCCCGATGGAGAGCAGCGGTCCGGGCCGGTGGCCCCGCCCGCCCCGTACGACGACGTCGACGCGGGCCGACTCATGGCCGGACGGCTCGTGGCCGGACACGCGGGGGGCGCAGCCCGCCAGGGCGGAGACCGGCGTGCCGGCGAAGGTGCCCGGCGGGGCGAACCGGGCCGCCCACTCCCGGCATGTACGGGCGAAGTGCGGGCCCGCCACGTCCCGTTCGAAGACGGGCCGCATCTCCCGCCAGAACGCGCCGATCTCCCGCGGCCCCGCGTCCGCGAGGTCGGGGCGGTGGGGGCGGATCACGGCGTGGTCGAAGGCGAGCAGCGGTTCCACGATGCGGTAGTGGACCAGCCCGGTCTGGAAGGCGTCGGGTTCGCCGTGCACCAGGCCGCGCTCTTCGAGGTGGGAGAGGATGTGCGGCACGTCGGTCGCCGGCCGGTCGAGGAAGTCCGCGATCTCGCCGGGCGTGGTGCGGCCGGTGGCGAGGGCGGCCACGGTGGAGTGGCAGGCGGCGTCCCAGGGGTCCGGCACCCGGTCCAGCAGGTGCCCGGCCCTCCAGAACAGCGGCAGCCGCGGGTCGAGCACGCCCGTGCGCACCCACCGGTCGAAGTCGGCCGGGCCGGTGGGCGGCCGGTCGCCCGCCGGGTCGAAGCGCCAGGCCGCGCCGGAGCCGACGACGGCGTGCACCCGCAGTGCCAGCGCGGCATCGTCGACGCCCCACAGCGCGCGGGCCCGCCGGTAGTCCAGCGGCGCCACCTCCACGACCTCGTCCACCCACCCGGCGGAGGCGCTGAGCAGCCGGCTCATCACCGGTGTCGTGCTGCCGCAGAGCAGCAGCCGCAGCCGGGAGGGGCCGTCCGGGCCCGTACCGAGCCGCCGGCGCACCTCGGCGACGGCGGCCGGGAGGCCGGGGCTCTGCCGTACGAGGTCGGGGAGCCCGTCGAGGACGACCAGCGCCGCCGGACCGCCGCCCGTGGCCGCCAGGTCGCGCAGCGCTTCCGGCCACCCGCTCCAGTGGGGGGCGTGCGGCAGCCCGGCGTGGTGCGCGTACCGCCGGGCGATCGCGCGCAGGGTCTCGGCCTGCGCGGCCTCCTGCCCTGCGTAGTAGAACCCGCCGGTCGCCTGGGCGAGGGCCTTGAGCAGGTACGACTTCCCGTGCCCGCGCGGTCCGGTGACGACGCCGACGGCGGGGCCGGGGCGTGGGTCGTCCACGAACGCGACGAGCCTGTCCCACTCGGCCTCGCGGTCGTGGAGCCGCTGGGGCCGGGCGACGGGCGTGATGAGGGCTCCCACCGTGCTCTCCCCCTTCCGGGCACTGCCGTGCCTGCGGGGACCTGGAGACGGGGGCGAGGAGGGGGTCGTCGCCCCACTCATCTCACTGTACGAGCCGGGGCGCGCGGCGCGAGGGCCCGACCGTCCCTGCCCGGGCCCGACCGTCCCTCCCCCGGCGCCCGACCGCGCCCGGTCGCCCCTCCCCGGCGCCGCCCGGCCCCGCACCACCGGGCGCAGGCACGGGCCCCGCCCCGCACCGCACCGCACCGCACCGGCGCGAACCCCCACCGGCGGGGGCGCGGCCGGGATCATCGGCGCCGCCGCCGGGCGGCCGGGCCGGAAGTCCGCGTCCGGCCGGCCCAGGACGCGCACGGGCCGCGGGGCCGGCACCGGACCGGAGGCGTTCCGCCGCTCTCCGACGGACAGCCGCCCGGCGACGCGGAGAGGCCGGGGCCGCTGATCGTCGCGCAACCGGCGACCCGGTGGGGGGCGGCCCCGCGCACGGGCGCTCCGGGCAGGACGGTCCGGGCAGGACGGTCCGGGCGGAGCTGAGCCCGGCGTGAGCCCCGGCGGGTCACTGCGTCTGCACCGCGCAGACGGTGGCCGAGCCGTTGAACACCCGCCACTGGAGCGTCTGGCGGTCGGCGCGCTGCGGGCAGGTGCCGCCGCGCTGCACCGCCGTGATCACCAGCTTGGCGTTCATGCCCTTCGGCACCTGCTTCCGGTCGCATCCCCAGACGCTGAACAGCCGCGCCTGGCCGCCGAGGGTGCCGTCGGCCTGCCTGGTCAGCGTCGCGGGGAAGCACTGCCCGGCGGCGAAGACGCGGTCCAGGCACAGGGCGACGGAGGACCCGTCGCCGTTGACGTGGCCCCAGCCGTACTGCCCCGCCCCGGAGGGGCAGTGGGAGGCGAGCGTCGTCACCATGGTCACCTTCGTGAAGGCGAAGCCGGCCCCGCAGTCGACGGCGACCGGCCGGTCCTGGCTCAGCCTGCCCCAGCCGTCGTCGTACACGGAGAGGCACGTGCCGACGCGGACGGAGGCGAACGCCACGTCGACGGGGTCGGGCGGGGCGGACGGCTCGGGCGGGTCGGACGGGTCGGAGGTGGGCGTGGGGTCGGGCTCCTCCCGGTCCCCGCCGCTCTCCCCGCCGGTGGGCTCCGTCGGCTCCCGGTACGGCGCGGCCCGCGCGGTGTTCCCGCCGCCCGTGTACTGCGTGGCCGTCGCGGTTCCCGCGCCGTCGCGTTCGCCGGTCACGGCCGTCTCCTCCCACGGCTGCCACACGCCGAGGAGGGCCACGAGGCCCACGACGGCGGCGAGCGCCGCCGAGGAGACGCTGACGAAGTAGGTGGTCCGGACGTCGCGTCCGGCGGCGTTGACGGTGGACCGGTTGTTCGCGCGTGCGTCGATGCGCTGGTCGCCGCGGTAGACGTCGTCGAAGCCGTCGTCGCCGTCCGGGCCGAAGTCGTCCCACGGTTCTCTGGCGCGCACGGCGGTCACCTCCCGTCGACGGTGAGGTCCCGGCCGGCCACGTTGATCCGGGAGCCGCCCGACGCGTGCGCGGTCACGCTGATCCCGCCCCGCCGGTCCGGCCGCCGCTCCGGGGGGCCCATCTCGTCGACGATCCGCCGCAGGTCGGGCAGCATCTCCGGGTGGGCGGCCAGCAGCCGGCGCAGCCGCGTCTGCCACTCGCCGACCAGCTCCCGCTCGGTCCTTTCGTCGCCGTCGCGCCGGGCGGCGAGCACGTCGGCACGCGCCTCGCCCAGCTCGGCCACCACCGTGTCCGCCCGCTCGGGGTGCGCCCGGCGCCACAGGTCGCCGATCGCCCGCTGGGCGCTCTCCCATCCGGCCGTGGCCAGCCCACTGACCACCGCCGACGCGGCCAGACTCGCCAGTGCCGCCAGTTCCGATTCCATCGCCGTACTCCTGCTCTCTCTTCTCGATGCGCGTGTCGCCGGGGGTGGGGTGGGGGGTTCGGGGGGCCGGGCGGGGGCGGGGGTTCAGCTCCGCGAGGCCAGGACCAGGAGGACGACCAGGACCGCCAGGACGACCAGGCATCCCGATCCGCCGCAGGACGATCCCCTGCGGAACTCGACCACCCCGCCGGGGACGATCTCCGGGTGGCGGCGGTCGTAGTGGGCCTCGATCGCCGCCGCGCCCCGCGACTCGCTTCCCCAGGCGGTGCGGTGCCCGCACTCCCCGCACCGGTACCGGTAGCTGTCGGCCATGCCGCTGTCTCCTTCTGTCGTGGGTGGGGTGAGTGGGGTGGGTGGGACGGTCGGGGCCGGTGGGGGTCGGTGGGGGTCGGTCGGTTGTGCGGGTCAGCCGCTGTGCCCCTCGGTGCCGGGAAGGTGCCCGGGGCCCGGCAGGCGGCCGGGGCCCGGCAGGCGGCCGGGGCCCGTGAGGTGCCCGGCGAGGGCGTGGAGGACGCAGAAGTTCGGTATCCCGGACGCCGCGGCGGCCCGCAGCGGGCGGCGCCCGGCCGCGCGGACGGTCACGGACCCTTCGAGGACCTCGATGCCCCGGACCTCGGACCAGCGCAGCGCGCCGCCCCCGGCGCCCACCTCGTCCGCGGTGATCCACACCGGGCCGAAGACCAGCCGCCCTCCCCCCTCCAGCGCGGTCAGGGCGGGCGGCACCTGGGCGGCGGTGACGGCCCGTCGGATACCGGGCCACCACTCCTCCGGCCGCTCGAAGTCCCCGCGCCGCAGCAGGACCCGCCCGCCGTGCACGTCGGCGAGCACCAGGCCCCAGGTGACGCCCCTCGGGGTCAGGGCCCCGAGCCGGCGCACCACCGTGGAGTCGAAGCGGACGGCCCGGACGCGCCCGCCGGCGAAGGCCGTCGCCCCCCGCTCGTACAGGTCCAGCCGCGCACCGGCCCCGGCCTCCGGCGTACCGGACCCCAGCAGGCGCCGGACACCCGCGAACGCCGCCGCGCCCCACCGGGCCCCGGTCTCGGTGCGGGGCGCCCGGTGGGTGGCGTACCGCCTGCCGAGGCCCGCCCGGCCGGCCGCCGCCGAGATCCGCGCCAGCACCAGCTCCTCGTCCCGCCCCCGCGGGGCGGCTCCCGCGCTCACGCGCGGCCCTCCCCCGCCCGGCCGGTACCGGGGCGGTACTCCCCCGCCCGGCCGGTAGCGGGGCCGTCCCCGCGCAGGGCCGCCCTGCGGGCCTGCCACAGCACCTCGCCCGGCGCCACCCCCAGGTCGTCCGCGAGGCGCAGCCGGACGCGGTCGAAGACGGCCAGCGCCTCGGCCCGCCGGCCGCAGCGCCGCAGCGCGTGCATCAGCGTCGCGGCGACCGGTTCGTTCAGCGGCTCGTCCAGGGCGAGGGCGGACAGCCCGGCGACCGCCTCCGCGTGCCGGCCCAGCCGCAGCTCGCACTCCGCCTTCCGCTGCGCCAGGGCGGCCCTGCGCCGGGTGAGCCGCAGCCGCTGCGCCTCGGCCAGCGGTCCGGGCAGCCCCGCCAGCGGCTCGCCGCGGAAGAGGCCCAGCGCCCGGCCGCACAGCCGTACCGCCTCGGCAAGCTCGCCGGCGCGCTCGGCCGCCCCGGACCGGGTGTCGAGGTCGTCCAGGCAGGCCGCGTCCACCTCGGCCACCCCGCGGGCCAGCCCGTAGCCGTACCGGTCACGGCGGATCACCGCGTCCCGGCACTCCCCGAGGCGCAGGCTCTTGCGCAGCCGGTACACGTAGACCGGTACGACGTTCCCGTCCGGCGCCTCCTCGCCCCACACGTCCGCAAGCAGCCTCCGCGGGCTGACGGAGCGGCCCCCGCTCAGCGCGAGGGCCACCAGCACGGCCTGCTGCCGTACGGGCCCGGCGTCCACGGGGCGCCCGGCGAGGCTCGTCCGCAGCGGGCCGAGCACGGACACCCGCAGCGGCGGGCCGGGGACGGCGCCGGTACGCCGCCCGCCGCCGGGCTCCCGCGCCGCCACCTGTCCGCGCGGGCCCCGGCCCGGTACGACCAGACCGCAGTCGAAGGCGTGCACGATGGCGGCGGCCCGGTCGCGCAGGCCCAGCTTCCCGAGGACGCGGACGACCAGCTCGGCCACCACGTGCTCGGGCAGGGCGAGGGCGGCCGCGATCTCGGCGTCCCCGAGGCCGCACCCGAGTGCGCGGAGCACGTCGCGTTCCCCGGTGGTGAGGACGGTGGCGCCCGGAGCGCTCCGGGCGGTCGTCGTCGGCATGGCTGCTCCCCGTTCGGCGGACCGGTCGATCGCCTCGCCGGTCGATCACGTCGATGCCGTCGAGGGTGGCCGCTGTGCGGGAAGTGTGGACAGGACATCGAACCGGCCATATGTGGCCGATGGCCCCGCTACAGTCCCCACCTGCGGAAAGGCGGACGGATCGGGGGAGGGCGGGGTGTCGTGTCCGGTGGGTTCGGCGGGGTGCTGCGGCGGTTGCGGGAGAGGGCGGGGCTGACCCAGGAGGAACTGGAGCGGCGTTCCGGGGTGAGCGTGCGCACCATCGGCCGGCTGGAGGCCGGCCGGCACAGCAATCCGCGGATGGCCACGGTGCAGTTGCTCGCCGACTCGCTCGGCCTGGGGGACGCGGACCGCGAGGAGTTGCTGCGCGCCGCCGTGCCGGGGCGGCCGGGCGGGGCCGGGGGCTTGGACGCGGGGGGCGAAGGGGCCTCGGATGACGGCTCGGGCGCGGGCGGAGCGGGTGGCGTGGGCGGGGGCTCGGGTGGACCGCAGCCGGTACGTGCTGACGGGCCCTCACCGTCGCGGCCCGACACGGGAGGCGAGCGGGAGCCCGGTCCTGAGTGGCGATCAGAACCGCTCCGGCGATCGGGTCCGGCGCCCGGACCGGGGACGGCAACCGGAACGGGTGCGGACGCGGGTGCGGGTGCGGGTGCGGACCCGGGCGCGGGCACGGACCCGGGCGCGGGCACGGATACGGGCGCGGGCACGGGTACGGACCCAGGCACGGGTACGGATACGGGCGCGGGTACGGATACGGGCGCGGGTACGGATACGGGCGCGGGTACGGACCCGGGCACGGGTCCAGGCCGGGCGCCGGGCTCAGGACGGCGGCCGGGCTCGGGGTGGGCGCCGGGCTCGGGACCGACCTCACCAGGCCCATGGCCAGAACGCGACCCCACCCCCGGCCCAGGACCCGCCCCAGGTCCAGCAGGTCCAGGGCCCGGCGCCGTCCTGGCCCCCGGCGGGCCAGACGCGTTGTCGGGCGCCGCCGAGCAGTTGGCGAAGGCGGTGGCCGCCCGCTGGCAGCGCGAGGAGGAGCACCGGCGCGTACAGGACCCCTATCCGCTGCCGGTCCGCTGGCGGCCCGCGACCGCACGGCTCACCGACCACTGGGCGAACATCCGCCGCCTCCCGCCGGGGGCGGTGGGCGAACCGCTGGACCTGAGCGGGCGGCTGGAGGGGATCGCGGACACGTACCGGGCCGTCCCCTCCGGGCGGCTGGTGGTCCTCGGCCGGTCCGGGTCGGGCAAGTCCATCCTGGCGCTGCGCTTCGTCCTGGACCACCTGCGGTCGCGGACGCCCGAGGAGCCCGTACCCGTGATCTTCAGCATCGGCGCCTGGGACCCCACCGCCCTGACCCTGCGGGACTGGCTCGCGGAGCGGCTGACGCGCGACCACCCCGGTACGGCGGCGCGGGGGCCCGGCGGGTCGACCCTGGCCGCCGCGCTGGTCGACTCCGGCCGGGTCCTGCCCGTACTGGACGGCTTCGACGAGATGGCGGGCGGCCTGCGCCGCCCCGCGCTCGAAGCCCTCAACGCCACCATCCTGCCCCTGCTGCTCACCAGCCGCCCCGGGGAGTACGCCGACGCGGTCGACGAGACGGACGTGCTGTCCGCCGCCGCGCCGATCGAACTGACCGACCTCACCCTCGAGGACCTCGCCGACTACCTGCCGCGCACCACCCGCAAGACCGCCCGCGCCGACCCGGCGGCGGGCGCCTGGGACCCCGTGCTGCGGGAGATGCGCGAGCCGTCGCCGGACGGGCGGGCGGCCCCCCTCGCCGCCGTCCTCAGGACCCCGCTGATGGTCGCGCTCGCCCGCACCCTCTACAGCGACACCCCGGACCGCGACCCGGCCTCCCTGCTGACCGGGGCGGGGCGGGACACGCCCGAGAAGGTGGAGGAGTACCTGCTCGACAGCTTCCTGCCCGCCGTCTACCGCCGCGGGCGGCCGGGTGGGCGCGACTGGGACGCGGACCGCGCCCAGCGGTGGCTCGGCTACCTCGCCCACCACCTGGCCGTCGCCCGGACCCCCGACCTGGCGTGGTGGCGGCTGGGCACGGGGCTGCGCGGCTCCACCCGCGCCCTGGTCACCGCCCTGGTGGCCGGGCTGGCCATCGGCCTCAGCGACGCCCTCTTCTACACGCTCGTCACCGGGGCACCGGCCCTGGCCCTGATGGACGGGGCGTCCGTCGGGCTCATCGCGGGGAGCCTGTTCGGCCTCGTGCACTGGCTCACGTACACGCTCACGGGCAAGGAGGCCGCGCCGTCCGCCGTACGCCTGCGCATCCGCGGCCGGCCCCGGGCCGCCACGTGGACGGCCGGGCCCCGGCTGGTGATCGGTACGCTGGGCGGCGCGGCGTTCGGCGCCGTCTACGGCTTCGCGGTCGGACTGGTGAAGGCGCATCACCAGAACGCCGGGCTCGGCGACGCGCTGCGCACCGGTCTCGCCGACTCGATCGTCCTCTGCCTGGTCTACGGCGCCGCCGCCGGTCTCTCCTTCTGCCTGCTCGGCCTGCTCGAGACCCCGCTCGACATGGTCTCCGCCGTCAGCCCGCGCGAGGTCCTGGCCACCGACCGAAGCACGGTGCTGACCCAGCTGGCCGTCTGGGCGCCGGTCTTCGGCACCGTGGTCGGCGTCGGGCTCGTCGTCGCGGTCGACCTGCTCCAGGGGCACGTGGGGCGGCTCGTCCTGCAGCCCACGTTCAGCGTCCTGGTCGGCACCGTCAGCGGCATCGGCGGTGCCCTCGGCTACACCCTGACCCTGACCGCCTGGGGTCAGTGGTGGGTGCTCTCCCGCGTCTGGCTGCCGTTGACCGGGCGCCTCCCGTGGGCCGTCGCCGCCTTCCTGGACGACGCCTACCAGCGCGGCGTGCTGCGCCAGGCGGGCGCGGTCTACCAGTTCCGCCACGCCCGCCTCCAGAGCCGCCTCGCCGAGGCGTACCGCCGCGGATGAGCCCGCCCGGCACGGGCGTGCCGGGCGGGCCCGGCGCCGCCGGCGTCGTGAGCTCGAGGTCCGGGCCGGGCTTCACCACGATGTCATCGCACCTCCCTAACGTCGGCGGTACCGGTCCCGGCCCCGCCGTACCGGCCCCGACACCCCGTCACCTCACCCCGTCACCACGCCCCGTCACCACACACCGCGGTCCACCCCGTCACCACCCACCGCGGTCCACCCCGCCTCCGCACCACCCGACGTCCAGGAGGACACCCGATGCCGAAGACCGGTCGACTCAGGCGCCGCGCCAAGGCGCTCGCCCTCACCGCGGCGATGACGGCCGCCGCCGCCCTCATGCCCGGCACCGCCGCCCGCGCCGAAGAGGCCCCGCACCGCTACTACATCCAGATCGGCGGCACCGGCTCCGCCGCGGACGCGCCCGGCTGCACGACCACGTACGGCTACGTCAACCGGTACCTGAAGGGCGGCACGCCCGTCCCCGTCTGCTATCCGGCCTCCGCCGGGCCGTGGCTGAACGGCCGCAACGCGCCCGACCTGTCCGCCCCGAGCTACGACAGCAGCGTCGCCCAGGGCTACGCCAACCTGCTGGCCGCCGTGCGGGAGACCCACCGCGAGGACCCGACCGCGCGCCTGACGATCGTCGGCTACTCCCAGGGCGCGCAGGCGGCGGACGCCGTGCTGGAGACCATCGCGTCGGGGACCGCCGGCGTGCCGCGGGAGCTGGTCAACGGCATGCTGTACGCCGACCCGAAGCAGCCCGGCACCGGCATGTGGGCCAAGGTCCCGCGCGGCCTGGGCGCCTTCGGCCTCACCTCCACGGGCCCCGGCCCCGAGAGGTTCCCCGGCGTCCCCGTCGCCCGCTTCTGCATCCGCGGCGACCTGGCCTGCGACGCCACGACGCCCGTGGCCGCCGTCGACTTCCTCCTGACCGACACCCACCGGCGGTACTTCCAGGACGGGAACGTCATGTCGCGGACCATCACCGAGGAGGGCCTGGACGGGATCTACTGGTACGAGTCCTGACCGGCCGGCCCCGGCCCGCCGCCGCCCCCTCGCCCGGACGCGGTCAGCTGCCGCTGTCGTCGGCGGCGAGCCGGGCGAGGGCCGCGTCGAGGCGGCGGGTCGCCTCCTCGGCGACGGGCCGCAGGCCGTCGAGGCCGGTGAGGGCGACCATCGTGCCGGGGTCGAGGGCCTGCACCGCACAGCCGCCCCCGTCGGAGCGCACGACGACGTTGCACGGCAGCAGCAGGCCGATGGAGCGGTCGGTCTCCAGGGCGCGGTGGGCGAGGGCCGGGTTGCAGGCGCCGAGGATGACGTACTCCTCCATGTCGTGGTCGAGCTTCGCCTTCAGCGTGGCGGTGACGTCGATCTCGGTGAGGACGCCGAAGCCCTGCTCGCCCAGTGCCTCGCGGGTGCGGGCGACGGCGGTGGTGAAGTCGGTGTTCAGGTGCACGCTGCGGTCGTAGCGCATGGCTCCGGGCCTCTCTCGTCGGCTCGTGGGTTCGTCGGCTCGTCGGCTCGTGTGATCCGGGCTCGTCGGGCTCGTCGGGGCCCGGCGTCGGCTCGACCGGCCCCGACGGCGGTGGAGCAGGCAACGTACCCGCGAGGCGGCGTCCGAAAAGCGCCGCCGGGAACCCGCGGGCGGTACTTCGCCGGAAGGGAGCAACCGGGGCGTCCCCCGGCCGCCGCCGCTCCCGGCCGGGGCGTTCCCGGCCATCGCCGCTCCCGGCCGGGGCGTTCGCGGCGTGGCCCGGCGCGTCGCTGCCGACCAGCAGCGTCGCTGTCGACGAGCAGCGTCGTGGGGACCGGCGCCGGCCGTCACGCTTCCCGCCGGGCGCGGGTCGCCCGGGTCAGTCCGTCGTGCCGGCGAAGGGCCCGCCGTCCGCGAAGACGAGCCTGGCGAAGTTCTCGCCGATGCGGCGGTGCCCTTCGGGGCTGGGATGGACCGCGTCGGGCAGGGGGAACTCGGCGTGGTCGCCCTCGCCGTAGAGGTCGAGTCCGTCGAGGTAGTGGAGGTGGGGGTCCTCGGCGGACCGCTGCTCGACGATGTCGGCCAGGACGTCGCGGACGATCGTCAGCGTCAGCCGTCCGGCGGCGGTCTCGGCCGGATCGCCGGTGGCCCGGAACCGCAGCGTCCCGCCGGAGAGGTCCGGCATGAGGGGCCCGGGGGTGTGCTCGTGGGTCGGACACAGGAGGGGGGAGATCAGGAGCAGGGGGGTGGTGGGGTGGCCCTCGCGGATGGTGTCGAGGAAGCCGTGGACGGCGGGGGCGAAGGCGCGCAGGCGCATGGCGTCGGCGTTGACGACGTTGATGCCGAGCTTGAGGCTGATCAGGTCAGCCGGGGTGTCGCGCATCGCGCGGGCGGTGAACGGGTCGACCAGGGCGCCGCCGCCGAATCCGAGGTTGACCAGCTCCACATCGCCCGCGGCGGCGGCCAGGGCGGGCCAGATGGCGCTGGGGAAGACGGCGTTGGACCCGTGGCTGATGGAGCTGCCGTGGTGCAGCCAGACCCGGCGCCCGCTGTCCGGGGCCGGCTCGACGGGGGCGTCGGTGCGCAGGGCGATGACCTCGGTGGTCTCCGCGTGCGGGAGCCAGATCTCGATGTCCTTCTCGCCGCCGGGGAGGCCGGTGAAGCGGGCGGTGCCGGCGGGGCCCGGGGTGAACTCCGCGGTCTGGGTGCGCATGTCGGTGACGGTGCGCACGTTCCCGCCGTCCACGGTGGCCTGGGCGGTGAGGCGGCCGTCGACCAGCAGGTCGTAGACGCCGTCCGGCGGGGGCGGGAAGCCCCGGTAGACGCGTTTGGTGGGCAGGGTGTCCAGGTGGACGGTGGTGGCGCGGGTACGGAAGGCCAGCCGGACACCGGAGGGCTGGGCCTCGGCCACGGCGAGCCGGTCGTCGGGGATCTGGCGCCGCGCCCGGGCGGGCAGTCGGTGCGGCAGCAGGCCGTGGGCGGTCTCCTCCACGTCGAGGTGCCCGCGCAGGTAGTCGGCGGTGACGGGGGTGGTGATCAGGTTCTGTCCGGTGCTCATGGCCTCAAGCGTTCTGGTTCAGGGGCGGGCGGGGCGGCCGGTCAGGGGGCGGACCGGCTCCGCAGCGCGGCGTCGAGGGAGTCGAGCGTCCAGGCCCAGGACTCCTGGGCGGCGACGTCCGTGTGGTCGAAGGCGCCGGCCGCCTCCAGGGCCGCGAAGCCGTGGAAGACGCTGCCCAGCATGCGGACCGCGTGGGTCTGGTCCGGCTCGGCCAGGTCGTAGCCGCGCAGGATCGCCCGCGTCATCTGCGCGTGCCGGACGCCTGAGCTGGCCGCGGCGGTCCGCGGGTCGAGCCGGTACCGCGCCGCTTCGTACCGGCCGGGGTGCGTCCGGGCGTAGTCGCGGTAGGCGTTCGCGAAGGCGGCCAGGGCGTCCTTGCCCGCGCGCCCGGCCACGGCGTCGGCGACCCGGTCGGCGAGCTCCTCCAGGGCGAACAGCGCGATCCGGGTCTTGAGGTCGTGGGAGTTCTCCACATGCGCGTACAGGCTCGCCGGCTTCACGTCGAAGCGCCGGGCCAGCGCGGACAGGGTCACCTGGTCGAAACCGGCCTCGTCGGCGAGTTCCGCACCGGCGAGCGTCAGCCGCTCCGGGCTCAGTCCCGCCCGAACCACAACCATCACCTACTCTCGAATTCCCTATGGCCAGTATGCCCCTTCCTATAGGGCATAGGCAAACTCCGCGTCGGGCCGAGGCGGCGACTCCGTCCGGTGGCACCGGCGAACCGGGCAGTGGACTCCGGAGGGGGTGCTCCGAGGTGCGCCGAGGGGTCACGAGTGGGCCCCGGAGCCACGAGCCCCCGGCGGTCGCGTTCCAGACGAGCGCGTCGCGCCGTTCCGCCGGTGGCGGAACACCGGCCGGACCGGGCTCGGTGATCACTACAGTCCGGCCCCATGACGACGACGATCACGGCGCGCACGGTCGAGTACCCGGCGGACGGTCTGACGATGGTCGGGCATCTCGCCCTCCCGGCCGGTGCCGGCCGCCGGCCCGCGGTGCTGCTCGGACCGGAGGGCATGGGGCTCGGCGACGTCGAGCGCCGCCGGGCCGACGCCCTCGCCGAGCTGGGATACGTGGCGCTGGCCTTCGACCTTCACGGCGGCCGCTATCTGGGCGACCCGGAGGAGATGCTGGCCCGTTGCCTGCCGCTGCTCGCCGACCCCGACCGGATGCGGGGCATCGGCCATGCGGCGCTCGACGTGCTGCGCGCCGAACCGCGGACCGACCCCGACCGGATCGCCGCCGTCGGCTACGGCACCGGGGGCGCCGTCGCGCTGGAACTCGGGCGCGACGGCGTCGACCTGCGCGCGATCGGGACGGTCAACGCGACCACCACGGGCCGGCCGGGGGAGGCGGCGCGCATTCGCTGCCCGGTGTGGGCGGGGGTCGGGTCGGAGGACCCGATCATGCCGCCCGCGCGATGGAACGCCTTCACCGCCGAGATGCGGGCCGCGGGCGTCGACTGGCGCCTCACGGTCTACGGCGGCGCCTCGCACGCCTTCCACCACCCGCCGGTCGACCACCCCACGGTCCCCGGCGTCGGCCACCACCCGCAGCACGCGCGGCGAGCCTGGCGCGACGTCGTCGCCCTGCTCGCCGAGTGCCTGCCCGTGACGGGGGATCCGGGGGCATGACCCGCGTCCCGCACCGAGGAACGCGCGGGATGCCGCGCCGTCAGGCGAGGGTGAGGAAGAGCTTCTCCAGCTCCTGCTCGCTCATCGGGGGCGCGCCCGCCTCGCTCTCGGCGAGGCACTGGCGCATCCCGCTGGCGAGGATCTTGAACCCGGCCCGGTCGAGGGCGCGGGAGACCGCGGCGAGCTGGGTGACGACGTCCTTGCAGTCCCGACCGGCCTCGATCATGGCGATGACGCCCGCGAGCTGCCCCTGGGCGCGCCGCAGCCGGTTGAGGACCGCGGAGGCCGCTTCTTCTTCCACCTTCACCGGTTCCTCCGATCCACCGACCTTGTACGGTCAGAATACCCCAAGGGGTATGTGTCCCGATTCACGGGCATTCGTCCGGACTTGCCTGCGCGCCCCCGAATCAGCCCGCGTACGCCGATCCGGCCGAGGCCATCAGGACGGACCGGCCGCGGACCGTCCCGGATCGACGCGGAACGCCACCGGACCCGGCTCCCGCCCGCCGGACCCGCCCGGCGGGCGGGAGCCTACCGGGCCGGGCCCGTACGGCCCAGGCGCGCCCACAGGATGGACGCACCCGCGACCGGAGCCGGGCGGCGCGCCGCTCAGGGGCGGTCGCGCAGCGCGGCGACGACGGCGCGGATGTCGGTGCGCGGGCCGCGGTTGTACGGCAGCTTCGACAGCAGCATGCCCATGGCGCAGGTGTTGCTGAGCGCGGCGAAGGTGAGCCCCGCGCCGATGGCGGTGCCGACCAGGTGGGCGCCCGGCACGAAGATCCCGGTGACACCGCTGACGAGCACGATGGAACCGGCGACGAGCCGCACCTGGCGCTCCAGGTCCCAGCGCGCCTCGCCCCGGTTGACGGGGGCGCCGGCGGCTTCCCAGGCCGTCATGCCGCCGTCGAGGACGCGCAGGTTGGGCAGGCCGGCCTCGGCCAGCGCCTGCTCGGCCTGGGCGGCGCGGGCGCCGGAGCGGCAGACCAGGACGACGTCCTCGTCGAGGTGGGCGAGCAGTTCGCCGCGGTGCTCGCGCAGGGTGTCGAGCGGGACGTTGTAGGAACCGGGGATGTGGACCGTGCGGAACTCGCCGGGGGTGCGCACGTCGAGCACGCGGGGGGCGTGCCCCGCCTCCATCTGCTGCCGCAGGGCGGCGGGGGACAGTCCGGCGGCGCGGGCGGCGTGGGTGGCGTCGGTCGTCATGAGGACTCCATGGGGTGGTGCGGTACGGGGCGGGGGGTGGGGGTACGGGAGGGGTTCGCCGCGCCGGGCGGGTGCGTCCGCCGCCCGGCGCGGGACGGGCGGGCCGCCCGGCACGGGGTCCGCTCAGGCGGCCGGGGCGGGGGCCTGAGCGGCCCAGGCCGCGTAGCCGCCGAGGATGTCGGAGACGTCGGTGAACCCGTGGTGGCGCAGCAGGCTCGCGGCGATCGAGGAGCGGTGGCCGCCCGCGCAGTGCAGGACGAGGGGCCGGTCGCGCGGGATCTCGTCGAGGCGGCGGGGCAGCTCGCCCAGCGCGATGTGCAGGGCCCCGTCGACGGCGCCGTGCTCGGCGCGCTCGCCGCAGTTGCGGACGTCGACGACGACGGGCGGGGTGTCGCCGTCCAGGGCGGCGCGCACCTGCGCGACGGTGAGCCGGCTCGCCGGGGCGACCTCCTCGGCGAGGGCGGCCAGGGCGTCGTCCGGGGAGCGCAGGTAGCCGCCCACGCGGTCGAAGCCGATCCGGGCCAGCCGGGTCACGATCTCCTCCTCGCGGTTCTGGTCCGCGACGACCAGCAGTTCCGCGTCGGCGGGCAGGACCGTTCCGGCCTGCTCGGCGAAGCGCCCGTCGGCCGGGATGTTGAGGGCGCCGCGCAGGTGGCCGGCGGCGAACGCCTGCGGGTCGCGGGTGTCGACGACGACGGCGCCGGCCGCGCGGCGGGCGGTGAACTCCTCGGCGGTGAGCGGGCGGGGCGCGGCGGCCGGGTCGAAGAGGGCGCGGTCCTGGCGGTTGAGGGCGGCGTCGTAGCCGAAGTAGCCGGGGGCGGCGGACTGGCCGGCGGTCACGATCGCCACGAACTCGTCCCGGCTCATCGGCCGGCAGGCGTAGTTGGTGGCGCGCTGGGCGCCGATGGTCGACTGCCGCTCGGTGGAGAGGTTCTTGCCGCAGGCGGAGCCGGCGCCGTGGGCGGGGAAGACCCGCACCTCGTCGGGCAGGGCCATCAGCTTGTTCTGGACGCTGTCGTGGAGCATGGCGCCGAGTTCCTCGGCGGTCACGCCGACGGAGGCGAGCAGGTCGGGGCGGCCCACGTCCCCGATGAAGAGGGCGTCGCCGGTCAGCACGCCGTACGGGACGGCGTCGTCGGCGCGCTCGTACACCAGCACGCTGATCGACTCCGGGGTGTGGCCCGGCGTCTCCATGATCTTCAGGGTGACGTCGCCGAGGCTGACGGCCTCGCCGTCGGCGAGCGGGCGGATCGGGTACTCGGTCTCGGCGCGGCGGCCGTAGCCGATCCAGGCGCCGGTGCGGGCGGCCATCTCCAGGTGCCCGGCGACGAAGTCGGCGTGGAAGTGGGTGTTGATCACTCCGACCACGGTGAATCCGCGCGCGTCGGCGTCCGCCAGGTACTCGGCCACGTCCCGGCGGGGGTCGACGACCACGGCCTTGCCGGTGGTCTCGTCGGCGATCATGTACGACGCCTGGGAGAGGCAGTCGAGGTAGTACTGGGCGAAGAACACGGAACGAACCTCCATGGCGTACGGGTCCACTATACCCAGGGGGGTATGAACGGGTCCGAAAGGGAGCCGGACCCCCGAACGGGTCCGGCAGCGCGGAGGGAGATGCCGGGCGACTCCGGGACCGGCACCCCGCCGGACCGGGCGACCCGAGCCGCCCCGCCCGGCGGGGAAGCCCTCCGGCCCCGCGTGCCGCGAGCACCCTCCTCCGAATACCCCGTGGGGTATCACGCCATCGACGGTAAAGGCTCACCCCCGCTCGCGTCAAATACCCCCCCGGGTATAACCCGCCCCTTTCAGGCCACCCCGTACGACCACCGGACCGCGCCGAAGCCGCCGGAGGGCCGACCTCCTCTGCGACCCTCAGCAACCCGCCTCGCTGCCGCCGTCCACGTGCGTCTCGACACCGATGGAGTACCCGGCACCGGTCGCGGAGTGGGAGCGGCCCCCGAGGCCGTCCTCCATGAGGCTCTCAGCGGTGAGGGGGACCACCCACAGGGCCATGCCGTCCCTGACGAAGCACAGGCCGTCGGGCCCTGCCGCGCCGTCGGGCTCCCATCCGTCCCGAGCCGCCGCCTTCCGGTAGTGGGCGGCCACCTCGACCCGCGTACCGGGGAAGGCGTACACGCGCTCGGCGTGGACGACGACCTCGCCGCTGTCCGCCCGGCAGCCGGCGTCGACCTCTTCGAAGCCCCGGGCGGGAGTGGCCCCGTCCGGCCGGGAGCCGAGGATGCCGAGCGCCGCCAGCTCCTCGAGCCTGGCGGCCGTCCCCTCGCAGTCCCGGGTGAGTTCCAGCAGCGTGCACCCGGTGAGCGTCGCGGCCGCGAGCACGGACGCCAGGAGCAGGGCGGTCGGGCGGACGGCACCTGTCGGTACATGCACATCGGGCTCCATGCGGCAGGCCGCGGCGACGAAGCCGCCGGGCGGGGACGCTGTCCGTGCCCGAACCGAAGCGGGCACACCCCGTTGTACCAGCGGCCGCCCCCTGACTCGCACCCCTCCCGCGCGCGGCGTCGCGACGCGATCGCGTCCTGGGCCGGGCCCCCGGAACGCGCGGCGAACATGCCGGTCGGGACCATCAGGTCCTCGGCAGGAAGGACGAGGACCAGCGCCCGACGGCACACGGGCGCTCGATCCCCAAGCTCGTTGCCGTCCGAGCCCGCGCACACAGGCGCCGGCACACGCCGGGCCTCACCCTCCTGCCCCGAGGCGGAGCACTGCCGGCAGACGCCGCAGCGCACATCCGCATGGCCCGGCCCTCACGCGACCTCCGGGCGGCTGAACGCCTCTGGGTCTCGGGCCTCGGTCTCGACGTGCTGTACCGGCACACGCCGGACGGTGCCCCCGGCCGGAGTCCGCCGCTGATGGTCGGCCGGCCCGACGCCGGCTCGAATTGCGGGCGGGCACCCGCGTCCCGCCGTGCGCGTGGACAGCACCGGCAGACGGCCGTCGGGGTCATCGGCCGGGCGGCTCGGCGGCGGGCTCGGCCCGGTACTCGGCCGTCCAGCTGCCGAGCAGGCGCAGGGCGGCGTCGGCGTGCTCGTCGGGAGCGGTGAAGACGACCAGGGACCAGCCCTCGTCGCCGGGGAGCGCGAGCGTCTCGTACGTGAGGTCGAAGGTGCCGACCACGGGGTGCCGGAAGCGTTTGGCCCCGTACGACTTCTCCCGCACCTCCTGCGCCGCCCACAGGTGGCGGAAGTCCTCGCTGCGGCGGGACAGTTCGGCGACGATCCGGGCGGGCCCCGCGTCGCCGGGGCGCCGCCCGGCCGCCAGGCGCAGGAAGGCGACGGTCTGCCGGGCCACGTCCGCCCAGTCCGGGTACAGCTCGCGGGCGACGCCGTCCAGGAAGACGTGCCGGGCGAGGTTGAGCGGCGGCCTGCGGTCCGCTTCCCGGTTCGGGCCGCCGGCGGGGCCGCCGCCGACGGGGCCGCCGCCGGCCGGGGCATCGGCCGGAGCCTCGGGCGGGCCGCCGGCCGCACCCGCAGGCGGGCCGCCGAGCAGGGCGTGGCCGAGGGGGTTGGCCGCGAGCACGGTCATCGCCGGGTCCAGGACGTACGCCGGGACGGCTCCCACCGCAGCCAGGAGCCGCCGCAGCCCGTCCCGTACCCGCGCCTCCCCCGCTGCCCCCGCCCGTACGCCGGCCCCGGTGCCGTCCGGTGCCGTGACCGGGGACGGCCTCCCACCCGCGGGCGTGCCACCCGCGCGTCGCCCGGCCGGGGCCCGGTGGGCGAGGTCGTACAGGTGGGCGCGCTCGGTCGGGTCGAGCCGCAGGGCGCGGGCGAGGGCGTCCAGCACCGCGCCGGAGGGGTTGCGGGCGCGGCCCTGCTCCAGGCGCGTGTAGTAGACGGCGCTGACGCCCGCGAGACCGGCCACCTCCTCGCGCCGCAGCCCCGCGACACGGCGCCGGTCGAGGACCGGGAGCCCGGCCCGCTCCGGGGTCACGCGGGCGCGACGCGACTTCAGGAACGCGCCGAGTTCACTGGCTGGGTGCATGCGCGCCAGTATGCGCGGCGGGCACGGCGCCCCGCCTGTCCCTGCGGGTACCCCCCTTCCCGTGACGGCCCCTCCCGTCGAGGCCCGCGCGCCGGGTACTCGCGGGGTGGTGGCTCCGCCTCCGCCGGGCGGCGAGGGTGGCGGAGGTGCGGCGAACGGACGTCGCCCCGCGCCGCCCCGCCCCGACCGGCCGGGCGGCGCTCATCCGGTGCTCCGCCGATCCGCCGATCCGCCGCGCTGCTTCCCGGCCGTGCGACCGGCGGGCGGAGGGGCGGTGGTCCAGGGCAGTGAACAGGAGCTGTTTCGATGCGTGCGGTGGTCTTCTCCCGGTACGGGGACGAGAGCGTTCTGGAGCTGGTGCGGCGGCCCGCGCCGGTACCCGCCGACGGGGAGGTCCTGGTGGAGGTCAGGGCCGCCGGGGTCAACCCGGTCGACTGGAAGCACCGCGAGGGCGCGGTGCGGGCCGACCGGCCGTTCCCGCTGGGGATGGGGTGGGACGTGGCGGGCGTGGTGCGGGCCACGGTGCCGGGCGGCCCCGCCGTCGGCGAGGACGTGTACGGGATGCTGCCCCTGCCGTACGGCGGCGCCTACCAGGAGCTGGCCGTCCTCCCGGCCGCCGCCGTGGCGCCCATGCCGGCCCGGCTGACGTACGCGCGGGCCGCCGCCGTACCGCTGGCCGCCCTGACGGCGTGGCAGGCGCTGGAGGCCGCGGGGGCGCGGTCCGGCACGCGGGTCCTGGTGCACGCGGGCGCCGGCGGGGTCGGCCACTTCGCCGTCCAGTTCGCCCGCCACCTGGGGGCCCGCGTGTCCGCCACCGCGTCCGCCCGCAACCTGGACTTCCTGCGCCGCCTCGGCGTCGACGAGCCGATCGACCGCGCGGCGGGCGGAGGGACCGCCGGTGCCGCCCACGACGGCGCGTACGACGTCGTCCTCGACACCGTCGGGGGGCCGGTGCAGCACGCGTCATGGCGGCTGCTGCGCCCCGGCGGCACCCTCGTCACCCTGCCGGAGCCCGTGGACGAGGCGCACCGCCTCCCCGGCGTCACGGCCCGGCGCGTCATCGTCACCCCGGACGGCGAGGCGCTGCGGCGGATCGGCGCGCTCGTCGACGCGGGCGCCGTGCACGTCGAGGTGCAGTCGGCGCTGCCCCTGGAGCAGGCGGCGGAGGCGCACCGCGTGAGCCGGGAGGGGCGCGTACGGGGCAAGCTCGTCCTCACTCTGTGAGCTGTCCGAACTCCGCCTCTCGGAACCGCCGACCTCGGCGGCCTCCGAGAGGGGCCTCGGCCGCCGGGCGCATCCACGCGGCGCCCGGCCGCCCCGGCCGCCCCGGCCGCCCCGCCGCCCCGGCCGCCCGGAGCCACGGGCCTCACGTGCCGCCCTGTGCCGACCGATCGCTTCCGGACAACCGGCGACCCTCCCCTGCCGTACGCGCGCGGGCCGCCCTACCCTGATCGGTGCAGTCGGTTCGCGCCCCCTGTCCGACCGGTTCGGGGCGGCGCGACGCAAGAGGGAACCCGGTGCGAATCCGGGACTGTCCCGCAGCGGTGAGTGGGAACGAAAGCCGTCACCAGCACTGGGCCCCGGACGGGCCTGGGAAGCGACGGCCGGTAGGTGCCCACCGGTGATCCGGTGGGCGAGCCCGCGAGTCCGAAGACCTGCCCACTGCGCCCGCACCCGTGTGCGGGCAGTGCACGGTGACCCCGAGGACTGGGTCGGCGGTACGGACGGCTGCGCGGCGCGTGCCGCACCCTGCCTCCCTCCCGGTCCGCTCGGGGCTCGGGACCAGGAGGAGGACGCGTCCGTGACCACGCGAGCTACCGCCACCCGCGCCGGGTGCCGCGCCCACCCCCGGGCGGACCGGGCCGGGCGGTGCTGACACCCGCCGGGGCCACGCCCCCTGCCGGTGCCCCATCGACCGGGGCGCCGACGGCGGCCGGGCCCACGACCGGGGCGTCCTCCATCGGTGCGGCGGCCGGGCGGCCGTCGGCTGGGACGGCACGCACCATGGCGGCACCGCCCGGACCGGCACGCACCATGGCGGCACCGCCCGGACCGGCCTCCACCAAGGCCGCACCGCCCGGACCGGCCCCCGCCCGAGCGGCCGCCCAAGCTCGTACCGCCCAGGCCCCCACCGCCACCGCCCGACCGGCCGCCACCCGAGCCGCGCCCGCCCCGGCACCCCCCGCCGAGGCGGCCGGGCCCGCGCCCGCCTCCGCCCCCGCGCCCCGCGAGGCGCGGCGCCCGCCCGGCCGGACCGTGTCCGGTGTCTGCCACGGCACCCTGGGCGAGCTGTACCAGGGCCCGCTGCGGGCGGGCCCCGTACCGGACATCGCCGTCGTGTCCTTCCCCGTGGAGCGCCACTCCTGGGTGCACTTCACCCCCGGCGCGCACCCGCCGAACCCGCTGCCCCTCGGGAGCAAGTCCGCGACGGCCGCGCGGCTCTTCCTGGAGCACTTCGGGCTCACGCTGCCGCCGGGCCGCTGGAGCGCCCACTCCGACCTGCGGGTCGGCGTGGGGATGGCGAGTTCCACCGCCGACATCGTGGCGACCCTGCGCTGCCTGTTCCGCCTCTTCGCCCTGCCCTACGACCCGGACGTGGTCCTGCGCGTCCTGGCGGCGATCGAGCGGGCGGACAGCGTCTTCCTCGACGAGTTCGCGCTGCACCTCAGCGGCGGGCACCGGGTGGTCCGCCGGCTCGGCACGGAGATCGGCTTCCACACCGCCTACGTCACCGAGCCGGGCACGGTCGACACCGCCGCCGTCACCGGCCCGCTGCTGCGCCACTACCGGCGGCGCGGCGACGAGTACGAGCGGTGCCTCACCGACCTGCTGAAAGGTTTCTCCACAGGCGACCCGGCCGCCGTCGCACGGGCGGCCACCACCAGCGCCGCCCTGTCGCAGGACGTGCTGCCCAAGGCGTCGTTCGACCATGTGCTCGCCCACCGCGAGCGGTTCGGCGCCGACGGCGTCTTCGTCGCCCACACCGGCTGCCTGATCGGCTACCTCTTCACCGGCCGCCCCGACGCCGGCCTCAAGTCGGAGCTGTCCGCCTTCTTCCACTCGCTCGGCCACCAGTGTTCCTTCGCCCAAGGAGGCTACGGGTGATCCACCCCCACATCGCCGACGCCCTGAAGGTCCCCGCCCTCGTACGGCTCGACGACCGCATCGTCCTGATCCGGTTCGAGTCGATGAAGATCTACTCGGCGCTCGCCGCCGTCCGCCACCTCCTGGACCGGGGAGCGGTCCGGCCGGGGCAGACCCTGGTCGACAGCTCCAGCGGCATCTACGCCCACGCCCTGGCGCTCGCCTGCCACCGCCACGGCATGCGCTGCCACATCGTCGCGTCCACCACCGTCGACACCACCACCCGCGCCCAGCTCGACATCCTCGGCGCCACCGTGGAGCAGGTCAGGCCGTCCCGGAACCTCAAACTGGACCAGGAGTTACGGGTGCGGCGGGTGGAGGAGCTCCTCGCCGAGCACCCCGACTGGCACTGGATGCGCCAGTACCACGACGACGTCCACTACCTCGGCTACCACGAGGTCGCCGACCGGATCGCGGCCGCGTTCCCGGCGACCCCGCTGACCGTCGTCGGAGGGGTCGGCTCCGGGGCCTCCACGGGCGGCCTCGTGGAACGCCTGCGCGCCGGCGACCCGTCCGTGCGGCTGGTGGGCGTCCAGCCCTTCGGCAGCGTCACCTTCGGCAGCCAGGACCACCACGACCCGGAGGCGATCATCGCCGGAATCGGCTCGTCCATCCCCTTCGGCAACGTCCGCCACCACCTCTACGACGCCCTCCACTGGCTGGACTTCACCCACGCCATGTCCGGCACGGTCGCCCTCCTGCGCGACCACGCCGTCTTCGCCGGGCTGTCCACCGGCGCCGGGTACCTGGCCGCGACGCACGAGGCCCGCCGCCACCCCGACCGGCTGCACCTGGTGGTCGGCGCCGACACCGGTCACCGCTACGTCGAGCGGGTCTTCGCCCGCCACACCGAGGCCCTGGACCCCGCCGCGCTGAAGCCGGTCGAGGTCTCCGCGCCCGAGGAGATGTCCATGCCCTGGTCCACGATGGCCTGGCGGCGCGCGGCCCGCCCATCGACCACGTCCGAACCCGCGACCACGACCACGACCACGCCCGGGACGGCGAAGGCGGCCCCGCCCGGGACGGCGGCGCAGACCCCGCCCGGGACCTCGACGCCGATCCCGTCCCCGACCGCGACCGCGACCGCGACCGCAGCCCCGTCCCCGACCGCGAAGGAGCACGCCGCATGAGCGTCGCCTGCCTGGAGTCGCTGACCTTCGGCCTCGGCCACCTGGTGCGGGCCGCCGACGTGCTCGGCGAGCGGCTGGTCCTGCTCACCCGCGACCCGTCGTACTACACGTACGAGCTGGGACGGCTCCCGGCGGACGCCCTCGACGTCGTGGAGGTCGACACCTTCGACGTGGAGCGGGTCGCGGACGTGCTGCGCCGCACTCCCGACCTGCGCGGCCTGATCAGCTCCACCGACACCTGGACGCTGGTCGGCGCGGAGCTCGCCGAGCGCCTCGGCCTGCCCGGCCTCGACCCCGCCGTGCTGCGCCTGACCCGCGACAAGGCGGCCGTGCGCGACCGCCTGTACGGCGCGGGGCTGACCCGCGGACGGGCCCACGAGGTACCGGAGGGGCGGGAGCCGCTGCGCGAAGTGCTGCTCAAGGAGGCCGGCCTGCCCGCCGTCCTGAAGGACACGGCGGGCACCGGCAGCCAGAACGTGTGGCTGGTCCGCGACGGGCGGGAACTGGACGCGGCGCTCGCCGAGGCGGCGGGCCGGGAGCTGAAGGGGCGGCTGTTCGCGGAGCCGTACTTCAGCGGGCCGGTGTACAGCGCCGAGACCCTCACCTGGGCGGGGCGGACCCGGCTGCTGGGCGTGTCCAGCCGGCTGATGTCCCCGGAGCCGTACTTCCGGGAGGAGATCACCGCGTTCCCCGTGGCCTTCCCCGAGGCGCGGCGGGCCGGACTGGAGCGGTGGCTCGGCGAGGTCCTGGCCGCGATCGGCTACACGGACCGCTTCGCGCACGTGGAGTTCGTGCTGACCGCCGACGGCCCGGAGGTCGTGGAGGTCAACCCCCGGATCGGCGGCGCCCTGGTGGGCGAGGGCCTGTGCCGGGCGCTCGGCGTCAACGTGTACGAGGCCATGGTCGAGGCCGCCCTGGGCCGCCGCCCCCGGCTGATGGACGCGGACCTGCCCGGCGGGCCCGCCGTCGCCTTCGTCCTAGGCTACCCGGCCGAGCCCGGGGTGTTCACCGGCGTCGCCGGGCTGGACCGGCTGGCGGGGATGCCGGGCGCCCCGGCCTGGTACCCGGTCAGGTCCGTCGGCGACACCGTCGAGCACCTGGCCGACAGCCGCGGCTACGCGGGCATCGTGTACGCCGAGGCCGAGACCGCCGAACTGGCCACCCACCGCGCGGTGGCGGCGGCCAACGCGGTCCGCGTACTGACCGAGCCGCTGCCCGCGGGGCCGCCGTCCGGTGAGCCTCGCACGGGCCCGCACCCGCACCCGGACCAGGGCCCGCACCAGGACGCCGAGCCCACCGCCCGTGGGGCGTCCGGTGGGTGAACGCCCCTCGGGCAGGCGGCCCCGGACGGGCCTGCGGGCCGCGCTGTCCACCCTCGACGGTCCGCTGCGCTTCCTGCTGCTCAGCTCGTTCCTGATCCCGCTCGGCAGCTTCATGGTCCTGCCGTTCATGTCGGTGTTCCTGCACGAGCGGCTCGGGATGGGGCTCGGCGCGGTCGGTGTCGTCCTGGCCGTGGCGTCCCTGGTGCAGTTCTCGGGCGGGGTCGTGGGCGGGGCGCTGGCGGACCGGATCGGGCTGCGCCGCACGATGGTGTGGGCGCTGGTCGTCCGCACGGCCGGGTTCACCGGACTCGTCCTGGCCCTGCGCTGGCCGCCGCTGGCCGTCGCGGCACTGGTCCTGACGTGCTGCGGGGCCGCGCTGTACCTGCCCGCCAACAAGGCGTACCTGGTGCGGAGCGTGGACGACGAGCGCCGTCCGGCGTTCCTGTCGGCGGGCAACGCCGCCCTGAACGCGGGCATGGCCGTGGGGCCGCTGGTCGCCGGGCCGTTCGTCCTGTCCTCGCCCGGGTGGCTGTTCGTCGCCGTGACGGCGCTGTTCGCCCTGGTCACGGTGGGCCACATCCGGCTCCCCACGGCGGCGGAGGACCGGGAGGGGGGCGGGCCCGACGGCCGGGGCCCACAGGTCGGGCCGGCCGGCCCCGACGACACCGACAGGCCCGACGGACCCGAGGACGCCGACAGACGGAACGGCCGCGGGGAGACCGCCCCGCAGGACGGACGCGGGGCAACCACCGCACAGGACGGACGAGGGCGACCCGTCCCCCAGCCGGGGCTGGACCGGCGGGGACGCCGGACCCGCCGGCACCGGCCGGGCCGGTGGGCCGGGGAGGCGGCCCTGCCGTTCGCCGCCAACGCGCTCGCCTTCTACCTCTACTTCCACTTCCAGCACTTCCTGGCCGTGTACACGGTCGAGCGGGCGTCCAGCACCTTCTACAGCCTGGTGCTGCTGCTCTGCTTCACCCTGGTCATCGTCGTCCAGCCGCTCGCGTCCGGCCTGATCCGGCGCATGCCGTACGCGACGGCCCTCACGGTCGGCTTCGCGGGCCTGGCGGCGGGGCTCGCCGTGCTGGCGGTCGGCACCCGGCCGGCGCTCCTGGCGGGCGGGGCGCTGATCACCCTCGGCGACATCGTGCTGTTCCTCAAGAACGACCTGGAGGCGCTGCGCCGCAGCTCCCGCTCGGACGCCGTGGTGTTCGGCAGGCAGCGGCTGGCGGCCGGGCTCGGTGCCTGCGCCAGCGGCCTGGTGGGCGGGCAGCTCTACGGGCTCACCGCCGGCCACACCGGCTGGTTCTGGCTGCTGGCCGCGGCGCAGTGCCTGGCGCTGCCCCCGATCCTTCTGGCGCTGCGCGGGCGCACGCGCCCCACCGGCACCCTCACTCCCCCGCACACCCACTCCCGCCCCACCCCGACCACCACCCCTTCCCCCTCCCCCTCCCCCTCCCCCTCCCCCTCACCCTCACCCTCACCCACCCCGACCCTCACCCCTTCCCCGCCATCCCTCCCCTCCCCCTCCCCCTCCCCCTCTCCCACGACGACCCGAAGGAGCACTGAGCGCGCATGACGCACACGGGCGGGTTCCAGGACGACGACTTCTGGACCGAGTTCCACGACTTCCTCTTCTCCGAGCAGCGCCACGCGCAGGCCGAGCAGCTGCTGGACACCTCGCCGCTGCTGTCCTTCCCCGCCGGAGCCCGGGTGCTGGACCTGTGCTGCGGCCCCGGTGTGTTCACGGTGCCGCTCGCCCGCCGGGGCTTCGACGTCACGGGGGTGGACCTGAGCCCCGCCATGCTGGAGCGGGCGCGGAAGCGGACGGCCGACGCCGGGGCGGAGGTGACGTACGTACGGGCGGACGCGCGCGCGTACGAGGCGCCGGGGAGTTTCGACGTCGTCCTCAACATGTTCACCTCGTTCGGGTACTTCGAGGACCCCGCCGACAACGCCCGCGTGCTGCGCACCATGTACACCGCCCTGCGCCCCGGCGGCACCCTCGTCCTGGACCTCGCCGGGAAGGAGCTGCTGGCCGGCAGGGTCACCCCGCCCAAGGTGGTGCGGCGCGGCGACGACGTGCTCGTGCAGACGGACACCGTGCTGGACGACTGGGCGCGGTTGCGCAGCGACTGGGTGCTGGTCCGGGGCGGGCGGGTGACGCGGGCCACCCTGGTGTGGTTCGTGTACAGCGCGGTCGAGCTGCGGCGGATGGCCCAGGAGGCGGGCTTCGGCCGGGTGGAGGTCTTCGGCGGCTTCGACGGCCGCCCCTACGACGAGAACGCCGAGCGGCTGGTGCTGCGGGCGGTCCGGGAGTGACGGAGTGACGGGGCGCCGGCGGGCACCGGGGCGTGAGCGGATGGGGGCGCGCGCGGGCGGGGCCGCACGCCCTTTTGACCTGGACTCGGCGGATCGTAGGATCAACAGGTCATCGCCGCGACGGGGAACAGGAAGCCGGTGCGAATCCGGCACGGTCCCGCCACTGTGACCGGGGAGTGCACCCTTCGACACGCCACTGCGCGCCGCGCGGGAAGGCAGGGGGAGGAGCGTCGATCCGGGAGTCAGGACACTGGCCCGTCGCGGGCCCGTTCCGAGGAGCGCGGACTCCCCAGGAGGCTTCACGTGTACGACGGCATGTCCCGTCCCCCCCTGCCCACCCCTGCCCGCGGGCGCCACGGCCTGCGCGCCGCCGCCGCGGCGCTCGCCCTGTCGGCGGCCCTGCTCGCCTCCGGCTGCGGCACGTCGCAGACCGCCGCCCAGGAGAAGGAGGCGGCGGCCCCGTCGGCCGTCGGCTTCCCCGTCACCATCGACAACTGCGGCGTGAAGACGACGTACGACAGGCCGCCCGCCCGCGTCGTCACCATCCACCAGCACCCGGCGGAGCTGCTGCTCTCCCTCGGCCTGAAGGACCGCATGGTCGGCACCGCCTTCCCCGACTCCGCCGTCCTGCCGGAGCTGCGGAAGGACTACGCGGCGATCCCGGAGCTGGCCAAGCGGGAGCCGTCGTTCGAGACGATCCTGGAGGCGGAGCCGGACCTCGTGTACGGCGGCTACGGCAGCGCCTTCGCCGACAAGGAGGGCCGCTCCCGCAAGGCGTTCGAGGACGCCGGCATCGACACCCACCTGAACCGCGAGTACTGCGGCGAGAAGCGGGTCACGATGGAGGACACGTACGAGGAGGTCCGCACCGTCGGCCGGATCTTCGGCGTCCCGGACCGGGCGGACCAGCTGGTCGCCGATCTCAGGGCGCGGGTGGGCAGGGCCACCACCGCCGTGCGGTCCGCGCCGAAGGTCCCCGTCTTCGTGTACGACAGCGGTGACAAGAGCGCCTTCACCGCGGGCGGCAAGAGCCTCGGCACCGAACTGATCCGGATGGCCGGCGGGGAGAACGTCTTCGCCGACCTCGACGACGTCTTCGGCGACGTCTCCTGGGAGCAGGTCGTCGAGCGCAGGCCGGAGGTCATCGCGATCTACGACTACGCGGGCACGGGGAGCGTCGAGCAGAAGAAGGAGTACCTGCTCGCGCAGCCCGCGCTGAAGGACGTACCGGCCATCAGGAACAAGCGCTTCGTCGTCCTGCCGCTGACCGCCACCCTGGTCGGCGTGCGGTCCGCGTACGCGGTGGAGGACCTGGCGCGGGGCATCCACCCCGAGAGCTTCGCGTGACGGCCCCGGCCACCGGGACGGGATCGGCGGCCGGAGCGAAGACGGGGCCCGGCGCCGGCAGCGCCCCCGCCCCCTCCGCCGCTGTCGAACACACCGCCCCCTCCCCCACCGTCGAACGCACCACCACCCCACCGACGGCACGCCGGCGCGGGGACGGGCGGGTGGGCCCGGCGGGGCTCGCCGTCACGCTCGCCGTCCTCGCGGCCCTGCTGCTGGTCTCCGTCACGGCGGGGCTGGCCATCGGCTCGGTGTCGGTCCCGCCCGGCCAGGTGTGGGGCATCGTGACGCACGCGCTGGGCGCCGACTGGGTGCGGCCGGACTGGTCGGGAGCGCGGGAGACCATCGTGCTGGACGTACGGGCGCCGCGCGTGCTGCTCGGGGCGGTCGCGGGCGCCGGACTGGCCGTGGTGGGCACCGCCCTCCAGGCCCTGATCCGCAACCCGCTCGCGGAGCCGTACCTGCTCGGCGTCTCCTCGGGGGCGTCCCTGGGCGCCGTCGTGGTGATCGTCTTCGGGGTGTCCCTGTTCGGGGCGCTGTCGCTGTCGCTGGCCGCGTTCGCGGGGGCGCTCGGCGCGCTGCTGCTGGTCTACGCGACCGCCCGCACCGGCGGCCGGATCACCTCGTCGCGGCTCGTGCTGTCCGGGGTGGCCATCGCCGCGGTGCTCACCGCCGTACTGGACGTGGTGCTGCTCACCACCGACCGGGGCAACGAGGCCCGCACGGTCCTCGCCTGGACCCTCGGCGGCCTCGGCGGGGTGAACTGGGCCTCCCTCTGGCTGCCGAGCACCGCCCTGCTGCTGGGCACCGGCACCCTCATGGTGCAGGCCCGCAACCTCAACCTGCTGCTGGCCGGGGAGGAGGCGGCGACCACGATGGGGCTGGACGTGGCCCGCTTCCGCGCCCGCATGTTCGTGCTGCTGTCCCTCGTCACCGGCGTCCTGGTCGCGGCGGCGGGCCCGATCGGCTTCGTCGGCCTGATGCTGCCGCACACCGTCCGCCTCCTGGTGGGCGGCGACCACCGCCGCGTCCTGCCGACGGCCGCGCTCGGCGGCGCGGTCTTCCTGGTGTGGGCGGACATCGCCGCACGGGTGGTCGCCGCGCCGATGGAGATCCCGGTGGGGGTCCTCACGGCGCTGTGCGGCGGCCCGTTCTTCCTGTGGCTGATGCGGCGCGACGCCCGGCGCTCCGCGGAGGGAGGAGGCGCGTGAGGACACCCCCCGCGAAGGAGCGGCAGGCGAAGACCGAACCCCACCACCGACACACCGAGGAACAAGGGCGCATGAGCGGAACGGACCTGCTCGTCGACGGGGTCACCCTCACCGCCGGGGCGCACCGCCTGGTGGAGGACGTCTCCCTGACGGCACGGCCGGGCGAGGTCGTCGGCCTGGTGGGGCCGAACGGCAGCGGCAAGTCGAGCCTGCTGCGCGCCGTGTACCGCGTCCTGCGCCCGTCGGCGGGCCGGGTCGGGATCGACGGGGCCGACGCCTGGTCGCTGCCGGTGCGGCGGCTGGCCCGGACGGTGGCGGCGGTGGTCCAGGAGTCGGGCGCCGCATTCGACCTGACGGTGCGGGAGGTCGTCGCGATGGGCCGCACCCCGCACAAGCGGCTGCTCGACGGGGACACCCCGCAGGACGCGGACCTGGTCGAGTCGGCGCTGGCCGCGGTGGACGCCACGGGCCTGGCGCACCGCCCGTTCGACCGGCTGTCGGGCGGGGAGCGCCAGCGCGTGCTGATCGCCCGCGCGCTGGCCCAGCAGCCGTCCCTCCTCGTCCTGGACGAGCCGACCAACCACCTGGACATCCGCCACCAGTTGGAGGTGCTGGGCGTACTGCGCGGCCTGCCGGCGACGGTCCTGGTCGCCCTGCACGACCTCAACCTGGCGGCGTACTACTGCGACCGCCTGTACGTCCTGCGCGACGGCGGGGTCACGGCCTCGGGCCCCCCGGCGGAGGTCCTGACGCCCGCGATGCTGGCGGACGTCTACGGCGTGACCGCCGAGGTCACCATCCACCCCCGCACCGAAGCCCCCCAGGTCACCTTCCTCCCCCCGCCCCCCGGCCCCGTCTGACACCGCGCATCCCGCCCGGTGCCCCGCTCTAAGGGCCGCTTCGATCACCGTGCAGAAAGCGCACCGGTTCCGCCAGCACTCCCCGGGCACCGTCGAAGTCGGCCAGGCGTGCGGCGACCGTGGCGACGGCGAGGCGCTCGGGCAGCGCGGCGGAGAACTTCAGGCCGCGCACGGCCCGGCGGTCCACGTCGGGCAGGACGAGGCTCTCGCCGATGCCCTCGCGGGCCGCGCGCCAGTCGGCCGGGGTGAGGTCCTCGCGCAGGCGCACCCAGCAGTCGGTGGGGCGTTGCAGGGGGTCGGCGGCCGACGGGAGGGTGGCGGCGAGGGTGGCGTTGGCACGGTAGCCGGCCCAGGTCCACCAGCGGACGTCGCCGCCGACGCGGGTGATCAGTGTGCCGCCCGGGTGCACGGTGGCGGGGGCGTCGCTCTCACGCTGCTCGGCCAGGCACGCCTCGGCGCGGCGGGTGAGGGAGACGGGCGGGTCCGCGCCGAGCAGCACCTCGCGCATGGCGCGGGTGAGGGCGTACGAGAGGCCCGCGATGCCGCCGTTCATCCACTTGGCGACGCCCCCGCCGTCAGCCGGTTCGACGAAGACGCGTTTGCGCGTCCAGTCGATGTAGGTGACCTGCCAGCTGCGGCCGCCGAGCAGCAGGCGCCGCGGGCCGGGCCGTTCCTCGGTGAGCACGCTCGGGTCGGTGCGGCCGATCTCGGTGCGCCCGGAGACCACGGTGAACTGCGGCGGCGCGGTGAAGGACGCGGTGAGTTCGATGAAGTGCCGCTTTCCGAAGCGGCGTTCCGCCTCGGGACCGACGAACAGCATGCCGCCGTCGCTGTCGAGGAAGCCCTCCTCGGTGAGGTGGCGCAGGATCGGGGCGGCCGACCGGTCGAAGGGGGCGAGACCGTTCCACTGCTGTTCCCAGAGCTGGTCACCCAGCTTGTGCTGTTGCAGGGTGACGGCGAGGAGTTGCTGGGCCACGAGGTGGCGCGGCCCGGGCGGCGGGATGACCGGTTCGACCCAGCCTCGCGACCACAGCAGCAGCAACCCGGCGGCTTGGAGCAGTGTGTCCTTGCGGGTGGTGAGGAACAGGCAGTTGCGGGCCGTGCCCGCGCGCCGGCCGGTGCGGCCGATGCGCTGCAGGAAGGAGGCGACGGAGGCCGGCGAGTCGATCTGGACGACGCGGTCCAGGTCGCCGACATCGATGCCGAGCTCGAGGGTCGAGGTGGAGACGATGACGCAGTCCCGCGCCTCTGCGAAAGCCTGCTCGGAGCGGGTGCGCTCGTCGACGGAGAGGGAGGCGTGGGAGAGGAAGACGGTCACCTCGCGGGCCCGCAGCGCGGCGCCCAGCTCCTCGACCTGGCGGCGCGAGTCGCAGAAGACGAGCCGTTTCTCCCCCCGGTGCAGGGCGGCGATGAGCTTGGCGGCGTTGTCGAGGGAGCCGACGTAGTCGAGTTCCACCTCGCCCGCGGGCCTGGGCGAGGGAGCTTCGGCGGCTTGCTCCCCGTGTCCGGCCGCACCGGTGGCGGGCGGGTGGACGCCCGGCGCGACGACCCGTCCCGTGCGGCTGCCGGCACCGGCCCCCTGCAACCAGCGCAGCAGATGCCCGGGGTTGCCGACGGTCGCCGAGAGGCCGACGCGCTGGATGGGCCGGCCGGTGACCCGCTCCAGCCGTTCGAGCACGGCGAGCAGGTGCCAGCCCCGGTCGTCGCCCGCGAAGGCGTGCACCTCGTCGACGACGACGGCCCGTACGCTCCCCAGCAGTCGCGCGTGGTCGGTCCTGACACCGATCAGCATCGCCTCGAGCGACTCGGGCGTGGTCAGCAGGACGTCCGGCGCCTCGGTGCGGATGCGCTGCCGCTGCGACTCCTTGGTGTCGCCGTGCCAGAGGGCGGCGCGCCGCCCCAGCCACTGGGCGTACGTGTCGACGCGGCCGACCAGGTTGTTGAGGAGGGCCTTGAGGGGGCACAGGTACAGCACCGAGGTGCCGGTCCACCGCTGTTGGGCCATCGCCGACAGCAGCGGGAAGCAGGCGGCCTCGGTCTTGCCGCCGGCCGTGGGGGCCAGCAGGACGGCGTCCTCCCCGTCCATGAGCGGGGTGATCGCGGCCCGCTGCAGGGGACGCAGGTCGGGCCAGCCGAGGGTGTTGACGATGTGGTGCAGGACGACGGGGTCGAGCCGGTCGAGTACGTCGGCCGCTCCCCCGGCCGCCGCGGTCACCGCCGACTCCGCCCCCGTCGGCTCCGCCCTCGCCGACTCCGCCCCGGCCGACTCCGCCCCAGCCCGGCTGTCGGCTTCCCCCATCACAGCTCCAGGTCGATGTCGTCGGCGGACGCGGAACCGCCGGTGACCGCGGCGGCCAGGTTGCGTTCCACGTCGGTGAGCTCGCTGCCCGCGACCGTCAGCCGGTAGTGCTGCCGGGGGTCGAAGTCGTCGAACTGGTCCACCCGGTCGAGGACGTCACCGACGAGCTTCTTGAGGAACAGCCGGGGGGCCACCCCGACCTTCCCGCCCAGCGCTCCGCCGACGGCCCGCGCGAGGTCCGCGACGTAGGCGTCGTCGACGACCGTCCGCACGCGTGCGGGCGACGTGGCGGCGTCCGCGTACAGGTCCCGGATGGTGGTGCCGAGACCCACCAGGGACTCCTGGGTGAAGCCGGGCAGCCGGATCTGCACGGCGCGGGGGTTGTCGAAGCGCGGGTCGGTGGTGAAGTCGGTGGCGAGCCGCTGGGCGAGCGGGGCCAGGCGCTGGACGCCCTGCTGCCCGTCGTAGAAGGCGGGCGTCCCGGTGACGACGAGGTACAGGCCGGGGAAGCGGCCGGAGTGCACCTCGTCGATGAGCTGCCGCAGTGCGTTGAGCGCCTTGTCGCGGGCGTCGGAGCGGACCCGCTGGAGCGTCTCCACCTCGTCGAGGACGACGAAGAGACCGGTGTGCCCGGAGTCGCGCAGCACGGTGAGCAGGCCCTGCAGGAAGCCGAGCGCCCCGAAGTGGTCGAGGTCGCCGCGTACGCCTGCGGACCGGCGGGCGGAGGCCGCGACGTGCGGCTGACCGCCGAGCCATGCGAGCACGGCTGCGGCGGTCGCCTCGTCGCCGTCGGCGAGGGCGGCCCGGTAGCCGCGCAGGGCGGTGGCGAAGGACGGGGCGTGCCGGGACACCTCGGCGAGCCGCGCGACGAGCAGCTTCTCCACCTCGCCGGGCAGCTCCTCCTCGGTCGCACCGGCCGCGAGGGCGTCCTCCTCCAGGGCGTAGAACCAGGCGTCGACCACGGGCCGCAGGGCGCTGGGCGGGAAGCTGGAGGTGGTGAGGCGCTCGGTGAGCCGCCGGTAGACCGTCTCCAGCCGGTGCAGCGGCGTCTCGTTCTCGGAGATCTGGATCTCGGCCACGGCGAAGTTGCGGCGCTTGGCCCGCTCCCCCAGCCAGCGCGTGAAGAACGTCTTGCCGGACCCGTACTCCCCGCGCACGGCCTTGAACACGGACCCGCCGGACGCCACCGCGTCCAGTTCCGCGTCGAGGGCCGCCTCGAACCGGCCGAGTCCGGTGGCGAGCAGGTCGAGTCCGCTCTCGGGCACGGCCCCGCGGCGCAGGGCGTCGACGACGGTACGGCGGCGGGCGGCGCTGACCTGTGCGGGGCGCGTGGATCCGGGGGTACTCACGGGGACCAGTCTCCCATCTCGGCAGCGCCGCCGTACGGGCCCGCTGGGCCCTGGAGCACCTCCTCGGGCCCGTATCGTCGCGCCCCGTCCGCTTGGGGCCTCCTTCGGGAGCGGTGGGCCGTGTTCACCGCCTACGCGCGTGAGACCACCGTCCGACGACGCAGGGGCCGAGGTGCCTCCGGGACAGGCTCCGGAGGCACCCGCTGCCGTGTCGTCAGCCCGCTCCGAGGGCGAACTGCTCGCGCAGCAACGCCTCGTGGAGCCGCAGGGTGCGGCCGTCCGGCAGGGTTTCCAGGACCTGCACGCCGTCGTAGTTGAGGAGCTGCCGCAGGACGGCGGCGAAGCCGTCACCCCGGGTGACGGGCATGCCGGCGCGCTGGGCGAGCGCGGTCACGGGCAGGGTGCCGCCCGCGTCGAGCAGGGCGGTGAGCGCCTTGTGGACCTGCTCCTGCTGCGGCTTGCGGGCCAGGCCGCCGAGCTGCGCCCGGTACGTCTCCGATTCGAGGAGTGCCGTCACCAGCATCTCGGTGCGGGAGACGACGGTCGGGGTGAGGAGGGCGTCGTCTCCCCCGGCCGTCAGCGCCACGTCGAAGAGCGCCTCGTGCGTCCGGGCGACTTCCGCCTGCTCCTTCCTGGCCTTGCCCGTCGGCTTCCTGGGAGAGGGAGCCGTCGCGGTCATCGGCCGGGCGGCGGGCTCGTCCGGCATCGGTGCCCTGCCGGCCTCCTCCGGGGCCCACCAGACCGGCCGCTGGTCGCCCAGCTCCCGCCATCCCCTGGGCGGCTCCGCGCCGAACGGCAGGAAGGCGAGCACCGGGATGGTGACCTCGGCGAGCGAGGCCCCACCGTGGTAGCCGGCCTTGACGGCGGTGTAGCGGGAGTCGGCGTCCCACAGGGCGACGATGGACGCGCCGGGCTCGGGCCAGACCACGCGCGGCCCGGACAGGGCGATCTCGCGTTCCGCGAGCGGGCCGCCGCCGGGCAGGCGGTGGCGGGCGGAGGCGGGGTCGGCGGCGGTGTCGACCTTCCTGCCGTGCCGGTCCACGACGTGGCCGTGGTCGCTGGTGAGGACGACCGCCATGCCCTGGGTGGCCGCCACCCGCAGCAGGTCGCGCAGGCCGGGCACGTCGCCGACCCGCCAGGCACCGTCGCCGAGCTTCTGCTCCTTGGCGAGCCGGTCGTCGATGGCGTTGAGGACGACGGCGACATGGGTCCTGCCGTCGGCCAGCGCCTCGGTGAGCGCCGGGCCGAAGGTGTCGCCCGCGGACTCGGTGCGCAGGTCGTCCTTGTGGAACACGGCGGCCGGGGCCCCGCCCCACAGTTTCAGCGCGGGGAAGAGCCGCTTCTCGTCGGTCTGGGTGCCCTTCGACAAGGTGCCCGCGAACAGGGAGGTGCGGGACACGGCCGTCACGGTGGGCAGGGCGGCGGCCATCGCCCGTCGGCGCGGGGCGTTGCCCTCGGGCAGCGGGTCGAACTCTGCCCAGGAGCGACGCAGTTCCTCGGCGAGCTCGTTCGCGATGGCGGCGCTCATGCCGTCGAGCACCAGCAGCAGCATCCGCCGTTCCTCCCCGCGCCGCACGGCCGGTCCGGCCACGCGGTGGAGGAAGGTCTCGACGGTGAGCATGGACCCTGGCTGGGTGCCGGCCTCCGTCCAGGCCGCGAGGGAGCGCGCGAAGGACGCGTCGATCTGGCGGCGCCGGTCCCTGACGCGGGCGCCGAGGGTGTCGTAGGCGGCCTTGAGGACGGGGTCCGGGTCGCCGCCGGCCTCGACGTGCTCCAGGGCGAGGTCCACCCAGCCGGTCTCGGCGACGTGCCGCTGTATGGCGTCGGCGACGGTGGGGGCGTCGGCGGGCGGGTCGGTGGCCAGCCAGCGGGCGAGTCGCCGGCCCATGCGGGCGCGTTCGATGCGGGCGGCCTCCTCCGGCTCGGCGGCGAGCCGGTGGTCCTCCAGGCGGCGGACGGCGTCCGCCGCCGCGGCCGTGTCGCCCGCCGCGAGGGCCTCACCGACGGCGGTGAACCGGGCCTCGAGTCCGCCGCGCAGGACGGGGCTGGCCGCCACGGCCTCCTCCGCGCCGAACTGGCGGGCCAGGAGGGACGCCCGGTCGAGCACGGTGCCGGTGGTGCGGCGTGCCTCGCGGGCGTGGTCGGCGTCGGTGCCGCCGGTGCGGTGCCCGGCCGCCAGCAGCGTGGTGACGTACTCCTCGGCGGCCCGGCCGAGGACGGTCACCAGGGCGTCGAGCTGGTCGCCGGTTGCCGGGGGCCGGTCGCCGAAGTAGCGTTCGGCCCGGCCTCGGGCCCGGTAGGTCTCGGGGGCGGGGTCGGCGTGCTGCCACAGCGCCGCGCAGACGAGGCCGAAGGCGGCGGCGTCCGCGCCGCGCTCGGCGTCGACGAGGGCGAGCAGGGCGCGGCCGGCGAGGCCCGCCTGGTCCTCCTCGCCGAGGAAGGCGGCCAGGCCGGCGCGTTCGGGGCCGCGCAGGACGAGGAGCCGCTCGGGGGCGCCGGGCCGGGTCGACCAGTGCAGCAGGGCCTGGGCGTCGAGCCGGTCGTCGCCGGGGCGGCGCGTGCCGCCCTCGGTGTCGTAGCGGCCCAGGCGCAGGCGGCGCTGGGCGAGCGCGGTGAGGGCGTACTGGCGGGACAGCCAGCCGCCGGGCACGGCCGGCCAGCCGCCGGGCGGGGTGGCGTCGAGCAGTGCCTCGGCGGCCCAGTCGGCGTCCTTGAGCCGGGGGTCTGTCTGCCGGGCGCCGAACGCCTCGCGGACGACGTCCCAGCTGTCGACCGTGTCGATGCGCAGCTTGTGGACACGGGCGAGGATCGCCGGGTCGAGTTCGTTCTGCTCCCGGTCGGTGAGGACGACCAGCACGGCGGGGCCGGGGCGGCGGCCCGCCAGGTGGTCGAGGACGAGTTCGTGGACGGCGAGCGGGGAGGGCGCGACCGCGACGGCGGCCGTGCGGCCCTCGCCCCAGACGGGCTGGGCGGGGCCGTCCCACCGGGGTGTGGACCGCAGCAGCACGACCCTGCGCCTGCCCTCGCCGTCCCCCGTCAGGGCGGTGGCGAGGGAGGTCTGCGAGGACAGGTACTGGGTGACGGTCGCGGTGTTCAGCCGCACCGCGCCCGGTACGGCGGTGGAGGTGTCCGTCATTCGATGACCTGCCAGCTGATCTCGATGGCCGCGTCGGGGTGGCGGGCGGCCAGGTCGGTCAGCTCCGCCTGGAGGGCGGCGGCGGCCTGGCCCACCGTGGTGCTGCGCCGTCCGGACTTCCGCGCCGTGCCGCCACCGCTCGCCGGGGAGGGCGGCGTCTCCTTCGACCGGATGTAGGAGAGGCGGGGGTCGCTGGAGACGGTGTCCAGGGGCAGGTCGTCGGCCCTGTCCTGCTGGGGCGTGACGGGCGCGGGCGCGGGCGGCGGGGTGGCGGCGGACTGGGTGCGCTTGATGAGGGCGACGACCTCGCGCTGGGTGCGGGCCAGTGCGTCGCGCAGGTCGGCGGTGCGCTGGTCGGCACGGGCCACGGTGCGCAGCGAGTCGAGCAGTGCCTCGCCCTCCGGGCCGAGCCCGGCCGCGAGCTCCAGGGTGCTCCAGGGGGCGGAGGCGACGGCCTCCGCGACGGCGCGGGCCTTCTTGATGGAGGTGCCGTAGCGGTCGGCGCCGGTCTCGCCCAGGTCGAAGGATGCGAGGGCCTCCACGGTCTTCCTCGCCCCGGCCGCGCCCTTGCCGGCTTCCGCCGTGAGGGCGTCCAGCATCTGAAGGGAGCGGCGGGCGAGGGCGAGCCGTCCGGTGTCGGCGGTCTGGTCGAGGCCGAGGAAGGAGGCGTGCGCCTCCAGCTGGTGCACCAGGTCGGCGGCGTGGTCGCGGTGGGCGCGGGCGGCCTCGGTGATCTGGCGGGCGAACTGGTTGACCATCCGGCCGCGGCGCAGCGCGGGCGGCTTCGCCCCGAAGACCGTCTCGAAGCGCTGCCGTGCGGTGTCCCAGTCGGACTCGGCGGGCAGCGGCTGGCTGCGCAGTGCGTCGTGGTCCCTGATCGCGGACAGTTCGGGCGCGGGGTCGAGGACGGTGCCGCCCCGCACCCACACCCGGTCGTCCATCTCGGCGAAGGAGGCGACGACGAGCCGGGCGAGGAAGTCGGGCAGACCGCGCGGGTCGGGCTGGTCGGTCCAGTCGGTGAGCGTGATCAGGGACAGGTCCCCGGTGACGCCCTGCGAGCGGGCGAGCTGGCGGAAGTGGTCGGCCCAGTAGCGGGACAGCTCGAAGTACGCCTCCTTCTGCTGTCCGAGGCGCAGGGGTCCGGCGATGCGCTGCATGAGCCTGCGGTCGGCGGCCGGGACCTCCACCCGCCCGTCGCGTGCCTCGGCGGCGGCCCGGACGTGGGTGAACACCTTCTTGGTGTCGGCGGGCTTGACGGCGGTGCCGGTGGCGTCGGGGTCGAGGTCGGGGTGGGCCGGGTACTGGTGGGCGAGCAGCCTGCCCGCGACGTGCCGGATGCCGTCGTGCAGGCTCTGCCCGAAGGACAGGGTGAGTCCGTCGACGTCGGGCAGCGCGACGAGGTGGTCGTCGAAATCGGGCACGACGTCGGCGGCCTGCTTCTGCGCGAGACCGTACGCCTGCTTGAAGGCGCCCTTGATCTGCTTGAGCAGGGCCTCGCGCTGGGTTTCGAGGAGGCCCTTGGCGCGGCTGCGGTTGTCGGCGTTGAGGTGGCCGGCGTACTGGGTGTCGAAGCGGTGCTCGTCGGCGAGGGCCTTGTCGATGACGACGAGGCGACGGAAGTCCTGGAAGCGCTGTGCGGACAGGTGCGCGGGAAGCCAGGCGACGGTGCGGGACCGCTCACCCTGCTGCCGCTCGCGCAGCCGGCGCATGCGGTCGACGTCCTCGACGGGGCCCCACGGGCCCTCGTCGAAGGGGAGGTCCATGGCGATGCGCCAGCGGCCGTCCTCCTGCGGCATCAGGTCGTGGTCGGGCAGCTCGTCCTCGTCGGCGAGGTTCCCGAAGACGATCTCGGCGGTGCGGGCGGTGCCGCGCCAGGTGAAGCCGAGCTGGTCGCTCAGCTGGCCGTGCTCGACGCCCAGCTCCTCGGAGAGCAGGCGCCGGGCGAGCGCGACCCGGTTGCCGGGGTTGTCGTTGACCTGCGCGTTGGCGATGACGGAGTCCACGTCGACGCCGGACAGCTCCAGCCGGACGCCGGGGTTGGCCTCGGTGCCCGTCTCCTTGATCTCGGGGAACCTGGCCGCCCACTCGGCGACCTTGTTCTTGATGATGCCGACCTCGGCGCCCGGGATGGGCGCGAGGACCGACCCGTGGTTGAGCGCGCCGAGCCGCCGGATGGTCAGCTCGGACAGCGCGGGCACGCTGGGTGCGAGCGCCGAGAGCAGCAGCGTGCACACGAGCCGGTTGTCGCCGGTGAACATCCGGCAGCCGCCCAGCTTCTTCGGGTCGGTGAGCGACTCGGGCCGGTTGCGGTACTGCTCGACGTCGTCCTCGGTGATGTCGTACGAGCTGAGCAGGTAGGGCCGCAGCTTGGTCTTGTACAGCTTGTCGGCGGCCTCGAAGACGACCTTCAGGCTGTCGGTGAACGGCTTGTCGCCGCCCTGCGCGATCACCGGGTAGAGGTCGCCGACGGGGACGAGCTGGCCGAGGCGCAGCTCGTCGCGGTGGTCGGCGAGGAGCTGGCCCATCAGCTTCAGACCGGTGCGGGAGCGCTGCAGCGCGGACGAGATGTGGACGAGGGTGTCCATGAACGCCGGCGAGAACGGGTACGTCAGCCGGAACGACTCCGCGTCCGCGCCGGTGGTGCCCTTCTCCGAGCCGAGGAGGGTGTCCCACACCTGCGGTCCGACCCGCTTGGTCTGCTCGAAGGCCGCGTCGACCAGCTCGGCCGCCCTGTCGTCCTTGGGCCTGAGGAGGCGGGCGTGGGCGATCTGCGGGAGGTTGCGGTCCTCCAGGGTGATCTTGTCGAACCGGCCGGAGGCCAGGTTGAGCGTGTCCTGGATGGACGACTCGGCCGCGCCGGACACCTCCTCGCCGACCAGCTCGCGCAGGTCGCGCTGGCGGGCGATGAACGACACGACGGGGATGGCGCGGCGGGCGTCGCCGCCCTCCACGAAGTTCGTGATCTTGCTGGCCTCGCGCGCCACGAACTTCTGGTCGTGGATGAGGGTGGCCAGCCAAAGGATCAGCTCGTCCATGAAGAGGATCAGGCCGTCGTAGCCGAGCGACTTGGCGTGCTCGGCGATGACGGACAGGCCGGCGTCCAGGGAGATGAAGCCGTGCTCGTCCTCGGCGGCGTTCCTGGTGAAGCCGGGGAGGAGGTGGGTGCCGGCGTCGTTGACGAGCTTGGCGCGCAGCTCGGCCGGGGTGGAGGGGTTGGTGAGGTTGAGCGGGACGCCCGCCTCGTGGTTCTCCTCGGCGGCGAGCGCGGTGTCGAGGAGCTGCGGGGTCCAGGCGAAGCCCTCGCCCCACTCGTCCTCCTCCCCGTCGTCCGCGCCGGTGGTGCCCAGGCCGCGGATGACGGCCTCGTCGCCCATGTGGGCGCGCATGGCGCGGATGTCCTCGAAGAGGGAGTCCGTCCGGTACACCTGCGGGGTCGGAGCCTGCGGGTGCAGCTTCTTGACGTGGTGCACGTACCCGCCGAGCACCCGCTGCTCCAGGGCCTTCGCGCCGAGCATGTGGTACGGCACGAGCAGGAACCTCTTGCCGTCCGTGCTCAGCCACTCGTGCTTGGTCAGCACCGGGTCGAACTCGGTGCGGGAGCGCGCGGCCTGGTCGCCGCTGAGCAGCGCGTACAGCACGGCCATGAAGTGCGACTTGCCGGAACCGAACGAGCCGTGGAGGTACGCCGCCTTGGAGCGGTGCCCGTCCAGCGCGGACTTGATGAGGGCCAGCGCCTCGTCGAAGTTCTCCAGCAGCCGCTCGGTGACGACGTAGTCCTCGAGCGCGTGCCGGGCGCCCTCGGGTGTCGTCGCCTCGGCGAGGGACAGCACGAAGTCCGAGGTGGAGATGGACTCCTTGATGTCGATGACATCGCGGAGGAGGGGCGGCTGGGCCATTGCGGGTCTCGCTCTCCCTGACGGTGGTCGCTGCTGCTGCTCGTCCTCGGACGCGCGGGTTCCGCCGCCGGGGCCCGAGACCGGTCCGACTCGCCCTGAACGTCACCCCCACGGCCTGCCCCAGCACCCTACATCCGTCCTCCGCTCGACCACCCGCCGTATGCCCTCGCGCACCTTCCGTGCGAACGTCCCGTCCTCGCGCGGGCGCTACGGCCGCCGCAGCCCCGACCGGTAGGCGTCCAGCAGCCGCCGGCTCGCGGCGGTGAAGGGGTGCTCGGGGCCCAGGCCGCGCGCCCGCCGCTCGGCGACGTCCGCCATCAGCGCGATCGCCTCGTCCATGTGCCCGAGGGCGGCCCGGGTCCGGGAGTGGAGCTGCCGGGCGGCGAGCACGACGGGGTACTCGGGCCCGAAGCGCCGCGCGTACGCCTCGGCGACCTGCCGGATCTCACGGTCGGCCTCGTCGAAGCGTCCCAGGAGGTACAGCGCCCACGCGTGGTTGTGCCGGGCGCCCAGGGTCACCGTGTGGTCGGGGCCGAGGTGCCGGGCGCATTCCGAGGGCAGCGTGAGCAGGGCGCCGCCCTCCTCGGTGGCCACGTCGGCGGCGGGCAGCGTCTCCAGCAGACTGGCACGGGCCCGCAGGGTCAGCGGATGTGCGGGGCCCAGCGCCGAGCGCCGTGCGGCGACGGTGTCGCGCAGGAGGGCGACGGACTCCTCGCGCCTCCCGAGATTGGCCAGCACCAGCTGGAGTCCGTAGCCGCTGTCCGCGGTGTCGGGGTCCCCGGCGCCGAACAGCCGCTCCTGGGCGCCCCGGACCGCGCTCAGCGCCGCTTCGGCCTCGGCGTACCTGCCCAGCCGGAACAGCGCCCGCCCCGCCCTGGAGCGGGCGGCGAGGACCGTACGGTGGTCCGCGCCGAGGTGCCGCTGACCGAGGTCCGCGGCGTTCCTCGCGGTCTCCCAGGCGGAGAGGTAGTCACCGGTCCGGTGCAGGGCGACCGCCAGCCGTGTCGCGACGGCCAGGGCGTCGGCGGCGGACGGCTCGCCGGCATGCCGCAGCAGCGCCAGGGCGTGCGGGACCAGCAGGCGCAGCCGAGGCTCGTGCGGACCCGCGTCGGGTACGGCGGGCACGGCTGCGTCGAGCAGCCGGACGGCGGTCGCGTCGAGCGCGGGCACCAGGTCCGCGGCGGTGGCCGCGGAGACGCTGTCGAGAAGAATGCCGTGACTCTGTACGCAGCGCGTGCCGGCGGCCTCGACCAGCTCGGACAGCGACTGGTCGAGAAGGGCCCGGAGGGCCGTCTCGGTGCGGGCACGAGGCAGTACGGCGCCGATGCCGGTGTGGTCGAGCAGGGCCAGCGGCAGCGGCTCGGCGGCGAACCGGGCCAGCAGTCTGAGCAGGGCCGCCGCCTCGGGCAGCCCGCGCGCCTCGAACGCGTCGAGGGTGAGCTGCCAGGTCAGGCCGACCAGATGGCGGGGGTCCGCCGGGGACAGTATGTCGGCTCCCCGGTCGATCAGCCGGACCCGTTCGTCACCGTCGAGCTGCTCTCCGTAGGCGTCCATCGTCCAGGGGTCGATGACCTGGTGGGAGAGGAAGCCGCCCGCCAGGGTGAGCGCGAGGGGCAGCCGCCCCAGCCGGTCCGCGACCCGCGCCGCCTGCTCCGCCGTCCCGCTGTGCGGTGCGAGATCGCGCAGCACGAGCGCGGCGTCCTCGCGCGGCAGGACACCGATGTGCTGCAGCTCGGCGCCCGGCCACCACCGGGCCGCCGCGCGCCGTGTGGTCACCAGGACGGTGCCGCGCGGGCTGGTACGCAGCCAGTTGCCGTCCCGCAGGATCTCCGGTTCGTCGGCGTTGTCGAGGACCAGCAGCCAGGGTTCGGCGGACCGGTCGAGGTGTCTCCAGACGAGATCGGCGGCTGGTCTGAGGCCGTTGCGCGCGGCGAGCAGTTCGGCGTCGCGCGCCCCCCGGTCGGCGGCGACGGCGAGCATGCCGGCGCGCAGGCTCGCCCGGTCGGCCGCGTTGACCCACAGGCCCACGCGGCCCTGGTTCCCGGTGACCTCCTCGAACAGGGCACAGGCGACCGCCGTCTTGCCGGAGCCGCCCATCCCGTACAGCACGTAGACCTGGCCGCCGCGCTCCATCCGGACACTCTCCCGCAGGCGTTCCATCACCTCGCTGCGGTCGCGCAACGCGACAGGACACCGGCCGACCGCCGGTCGCCGCACCGAGTCCGGCCCGCCGTGCTCCGCCCTGTCGCCGCCGTAGTGGTGGTGCTCGGTGATGTGCTGGTCCCCGCGCGCCTGGTAGACGCGTCCGTGGTCCTCGGCGTGACCGTCCGTGCCGGTCATCGCTCGGTGATGTGCTGGTCGCGTCCCGCCTGGTAGACCCGGCCCTGACCGGACGCGGTGGCGTGCTGGGTGATCTGCCGGGCGGCGGAGCCCTCCGGATCGAGACGGTCCAGCAGGGCGCGCAGTTCCTCGACGGCGGCGGGCCGGGCGACGAGCAGCCGCCGCACCATGCCCTGCCACTGATGACGTAGTTCGTCCAGGGTCTCCTGGTCGTCCGCGTCCGTAGCGGCCAGCACGTCCTCGTGCACGGCCTCCAGCTCGGCGGCGACGGACTCGGCGCGCTCGGGTTGCGCCCGGCGCCAGAGCTGTGTGATTCCCTCACGCACCTGGTGCCAGGCATCGGTCGCCATCAACGCGATCAGAGTGGTCCCCGCGCTCTGTGCCAGCAAAGCCACTTCCGCGTCCACAGCCGCTCCTCCGTTCGCCCGTTCCCCGTCAGCGCAGAGGGAACGTGTCACCCGTCAGGCGTGGGCGTGGTCTTCATTCCGATCGTCATCATTCCACCCCTGAGCGGCGGGGAACAAGGAGTTGCCAATCCTCCCCGATACCCCAGCGGGGCGTGCCCGACACATGGTCGGCCAGGCGCGTCGCGCGCTACAGTGAGTCTCCCGACCGAGCGAGGGGGCGAGGGAAATGTCCAGGCCATGGGAAGCGGATCCGGACACGACTTTCAAGCGACGCCTGGGGAAATCGCCGCAGGAGCTGGGAAACACCACCGGAACTCCCGACTGCCCGGACATCTGGGAACTCGCCAACGGCGATATCGCGGTCATCGGCCGGGACCTCACCCAGTCACTCGGCAGAAACCTGCCCGACGGGGTGTCGATCGGGTCGGACGAACGCCTCGTGGTCATCCCCAGGAACATGCTCATCGCGGCGAAGCCGGACATCCCCCGTGTTTGACTCCTTCGCGGACGGCGCCTGCGACCGGCTGGACCGCCCCGCGTACCACGCGGACCTTGGCCGGATCTACACCAGCGGGATCGGCTTCCTCAACAAGCTCGAGCGCGGCCAGCACTTCAAGGAGCGCGGCTTCCCGAGCTGGGAGGCCTTCGCCGGCGGCGACTGGGACAGGGCGCTGGCGCTGGCCGACGAGAGACGCGAGGACTACGCCGGGGAAATCCGGCGCGCGTCGGAACTGGGCGTTGCGCATCGCCGCCTCCGAGTGGTGGAGTTCCCCGTCACTCCCTACGTGCAATGGGAGTTGTTCGTCCTGCGTGTACGGGTGGACGTGGGCGACGCCATCAAGGTCATCGACGCGCGCGACCTCTCCGGCATCGAGCGGAATCGCCTCGTTCCGGAAGTGGTGATTCTCGGCGATGCGGTCATGTACGAGGTCGTGTACGACGACGACGGGAATGCGGACGGAGCCAATCGCTATACGGACAGCACATTGATCCGGGAGACGAACGCCGGGTTCGATGCGCTGTATGAGCGTGGCGAGGGGTTCTACGATTTCTTCGACCGGGAGATCGCTCCCCTGCCCCCGCCGCGGGGAGCCGGCACTTCGACGAGTCTCCACGGGTAGGGGCCCGTCAAGGAGCGACCGCTCGTACGAGGAGCGTCCCGATGTGCCCCGGGTGAGGCGCGTCGAGCACCCGCGCGTCGGCCGTGGCGAACCCGGCTCGGGTGAGCAGTCGCTCCCAGACGGCCGGCCGGTAGCTGTAGCGGTAGGTGAGCATCGCCTTTCCGGCGAAGCCTCCCTTGTACATGCCCTGCGGCCCGTACGCGCCCGGGATGGCGGGCGGCTGCGAGAACACGAAGACACCGCCGGGCCCGAGCCTCCGGCGGACCAGGGGGAAGAGACGGCTCGGGTCGGTGAACCAGGCGGCCCCGAAGATCGAGTAGACCGCGTCGTACACCTCCTCGTGCCCACTCAGGTACTCCAGTACCTCGGAGCACACGAACTCCGCCCCGGTGTCATGCCACTTCGTCGTGGTCTTCTCCACCATGACGGGAGACAGGTCGACACCCCGGGCGACGATGCCGCGCTCGGCGAGGTGGGCGAGGGCGCGGCCTGTGCCGCAGCCGATCTCCAGCACGCGGCGCGGGTCGCCCAGCAGCTCAGGGCCGGGGCCATGACCGGCGTACTGGGTCCAGCAGAAGCTCGGCTCCGCGTCTTCCTTGAAGGCGGAAGCGGCGAACGTGTCCCACACCTCCGTCTCGGCGGCGATGTCGTGTTGTGCGGGCAAGGCGATTCCTCTTCGCGAAGGACGGCCCCTCCTCCGGGGCCAAGGACAGGGAGGTGACGCAGGGCAGTTCGGGTGCCCGACGCGCGGTCTCCGGACATCGGCGCCCCGGTGTGCGGGACAGAGTAGATCCGCCGAGGTGGCCCATGACGCGACCGGGCTGTCGGCCGGTGCTCGGGATCGGCTCCTCTCAGACTGTGATGGCCTGCTGGGCCAGCAGCAGTGCCAGCGGTCCCCCTGGGAGCAGGAAGCGTCCTTCGGTAGCGGCCCGAATCGCGTCGGGCATCGGCCACCACATGAGCTTGAAGCTCTCTTCGCCGGGCGTGAGCTGCTGCGGGCCACAGGTGAGCCCTTCAGCCAGGAACAGGGAGATGCGGGCAGTGGAGTCCAGGGTGATGGCGTACGAGCCGAGGGGCCGCCAGGACCGGGCGATGACGCCGGCTTCCTCGCGCAGCTCACGTCGCGCGCAGTCTTCCGGCGTCTCGCCCTCCTCCCTGCGTCCCCCGGGCAGGAACGCGTATTCGCCGCCGTGCCGGGGGAATTCGGCGGTCAGGACGGCGACCAGGCCCTCCGCGTCTCGGGCCACGATGACGGAGGCGTCGCGCTTCGCCTTTTGCCGGATTGTGTCGGTCATGGCCCGGGAGCGTATCCGCCTACTCCGACAGCCAGGCCGCGAACGGCACGTTCAGCACGGTCGGATGAGCGATGCCACGGCCGTGGTAGCCATCCTCGCCGAAGGCGTCGCCGTGGTCGGCACACATGATGATCAGCCATCTCCTCTTGGCGGTGAGCCCGTCGACCAGGCGGCCCAGGTGTTCGTCCGCGTACGCGAGCGCGGCGGCCTGGGACTGCCATGAGTCGTCTCCGTCACCGGTGTAGTGGCCGTGGGGGACGTGGGTGGCGGAGACGTTGACGAACAGGAACAGGGGTCGGCCGGCGTACCGCTCGGCGACGGTCAGGGCGTGTTCGACCTGGTGGCGGGTGGAGTCGGGCTCCGGGGAACAGAAGTCGGGCCGCCAGTGGTCCTCGTCGAACATGTCGGGCAGCACCGCCCCGAGCGGTGTCTCCCGCGAGAAGTAGGTCACGCCGCCGACACACACGGTGCGGTAGCCGTGCTGGGCGAGCCCGGTGAGGAGGTTCGGCGCGTCGAAGACGAACGTGCCCGCATCGACCGTCTTGAACGCGGGCGGGCGGCACTCCCACAGTCGCGGCGGCTGTACGGGCTGCGGGAGCTTGGGCAGGAAGCCGGAGAAGAACGCGAGGTGCGCGGGGAGGGTGAAGGTTCCGGGGGTGCGGCGTTCTTCCCACGCTCCGCCCGGCAGGATCTTGGCCAGGCACGGTGTCTGCCCGGCGCGCAGGGCCGCGCGGGCGACGTCGTAGCGCAGGGAGTCCAGGGTGACAAACAGGATGCCGGTTCCGCTCCGGATGACGTCGGCCGCGTCGATCACAGTGCCCCCACCAGGTCGCGGCGCTCGGTGACGCGGCCCTTGGCCTGGTCGTTCACCGGGAGAGGGACCCGGTCGGATGCGATCATCTGCCGCAGTCTCGCCAGGCCGGTGTCCTCGGTGACCGGTCGGCCGTCCGCGTTGTAGAGGCGGATGGTGACGGTCTGCCGCCCGCCGTCGTCGGCCGTGGTCAGCAGGGCTCCGGCGACGCCCCCGAGTCGATTCGTGGCATGCATGAGCTGGGCTTCGTCGGCCACGCCGAGGCTGGAGACCTGGCAGCCGAAGTGCTGGGCGTTGACGGCCCCGCGGCAGAACCGCTGGTGGAACCCGGCCGTGACGGGATGGCTGTCGTGGGCCACGGCCATTTGCCGGACCCGGACGACCACGACGAAGCAGGCGGCGACCCACCAGGCGACGCCTTCGTGGATCTCGTCCGGGAACGCGCCGGCGACGCGGCCGTCACGGATGACGGCGTCGGTGTCGATCGGGGTGAGCACGCCTGTCCTCCAGGTGCTTGACAATGATGTCGGCCAGGTCGTCCGGGCTGTGGTCGTCGGTGGGGAGCACGACCGTGCCCGGATCGGTCTCGGCGACGGACCGGAAGTGCTCCCGGAGCCGGGAGAGGCGGCCGGGGACGTCGAACAGGTCGGTGTCGTCCGGCTTCACGTCTGTTTTGACGCTCATCCGCTCCTTCAACGAGTTCTCGGAACTGACGAGGTAGAAGGTGGCGTCCGGCGTCACGAGGTAGGGCAGGAACGGGGTGATCAGCTCTCGCACCTGGTCCAGGCCGACGCGGTTGACGGCGGCGTGGCAGGCCATGACCGAAGAGGCGTACCGGTCCGCGACCACCGGCCCCGTGCGAAGGTGCTGTCGTACGGCGTCGGAGACGTGCAGGAGGCCGGAGAGGTAGAAGGCGAACTGCGGCAGCGGCCGAAGCTCCAGGTTGGCCGTGCCGGACCAGCCGGTGTGCGGATCGGTGAGGGTGTGGATCGCCGTGGCGCCGAGCCGCTGCGCCAGCAGGCGGGCGAGCGTCGACTTCCCGACTCCTGAGACGCCTTCCAGGACGACGAACGGCCCTTGGCGTCGTCCCTCCGCCCCGGGCGTGTACGGGGCTCGAAGGGGGCTCACAGGGTGCCCTCCGTGAAGGCTGCCACGTGCCGGGCCACGGCCGCAGGAACCACCTCCGGATCGGCGAGCGCGTGCCGGATGTCCATGCGGAGGTCGTCCCGCAACAAACAGGGCTGGATTCCGCCGGCATGGTCCAGGCGCAGGGCCCAGAAGCCCTCCACGCACGTGGCTTTCACCGGGCAGGTGCCGCACTGGCCGACATGGTGGCGTCCGAGTCCTCGTTCGATGACGTCGATCTCGATTCCGTCGATGCGGAAGATCCGCCGCCCCTGGCCGGTGCCGGAGACTTCTGTCTCCTCCTCCTTGGTCAGGGTGCGTAGGTGGTCGATGATGCCCCGGGCCCCGACGGCCGAGGACTTCCGGTCGGCGTTGAAGTCGGTGTCCACCAGCTCGATGAACTGCACCGGCAGCCTGCGCTCCAGCGCGTAAGCGAGGATGTCGTGCAACTCGTGCTCGTTCTCGCGCTGAATGAGCGTGTTCAGCTCCACCCGCTCGAACATCTCACGGGCTGCCTCGATGCCGTCCAGAACGGTCGCGATGCCGGCGCGGGTCTGGGCAATGGCCCGGAAGGACTCGTCGGAGAGGTAGTGCAGGGAGACCTTCACCTTGTCCAGGCCGGTCGTGGCGAGCCAGTCCTGATGGGTGCGCACCAGCAGGCCGTTCGTGATCAGGGTGTAGGACACGTCCGGGCCGTGGACCGGGAGCCGGGTGAGGACCGGCTTCGCCAGTCTCGACGCCAGTGGCTCACCGCCGGTGAAGTAGACCCGCTTCAGACCGGCGCCGATCAGCTCGCGCAGGACGTTCACGTAGTCGTCCGCGGCCAGTTCACGCACACGGGGCTTGGCCTCCCGGTGCAGGTGGGTGAACGGTGGCGGCACGTCACCCTCGTTGTGGCAGAACCAGCACTTCAGATTGCAGACGGGGGTCAGCGAGACCCTGAGCTGTCCGCGCAGTGCCGCGAAGTTCCGCAGCGCGGTCCAGTCCACGTCGGTTTTCGGGAGCGGAACGGTCAAGACCTGTTCCTTTCGTCCGGTGAGCTCCAGCCATGAACGCGACGGTAGGGAGCAGGCGCCGTGAGGTGCCATGAGAGTTGCGCGAGGTTGCTCCAGTCCTCGGCGAGGTTGCGTGAAGTTGCTGATGGAGGTCGGCCGAAGCCCGGGCGAGGGGAGTTGGTCTCGTGGAAGTCTGGGAGCTCACTCCCCGAGGGAAGGACGAGATCATGGCTCGACGACTGCGTTTCAACGGCACGGGCAGCGGCGTCAACGGGTGCCCGTCCCTGCACGAAGACCTCGACACGGGTGAGGTCATCGTGCACGGCCCCGCCCTCACCGACCCCGACGACATCGCCCGGCTCCGGCACCTCGACAAGGGCGAGGTGCCCATCGTGGTACCGCGCGAGCTGCTGGTCGACTTCGGTCCGAAGGAGGTCGTCCGCGTGCCGGACATCATCGGGCTGGACGAGTTCGACCGGCTCTTCACACAGTTCGAGCACACGGCGTGGCGCTTGGAGACGCGCCGCCGGTACGCGTCGGACGAGCTCACCGCCACCTACGCCCAGTTCACGAGTGGTGAGCCCGTCGACTGGCACGGCATCGACGCGGAGTGGTGCGCTGAACGCCGCGAGCAGACCGCGCTCGGCAAGCGGTTCGAGCGTGTCCGCATCGTCGACGACCCGCCTACGACAGGCCAGCTGTATCTGCTCGACAACGCGCGTCGCAACAGCGCCGTCGGCGAGAGGATCCTCAACCTGTCGCGAGAGGATGCCGACCGTCTCGGCCTGCCCGCCGAGGATTTCTGGATCTTCGACTCGCGGCTGGTCGCGCTGCTCAACTTCGACGACGCCGACAACCTCGTCGACGTCGAGCTGATCACCGAGCCCGCCGCAGTACTGCGGTACGTCATGACACGCGACGCGGCGCTGCATCATGCCGTCCCGTACGAGGAGTTCGCGGCGCGGCTGGCCGCGCAGGAGGACTGAGACAGGTGCGCTCCGGTGAGCACGGACTACCAGCAGGCACGGGAAGCGCTCGGGGTACGGCTGCGCGAGCTCAGGCTCTCCACCCCTGGGGGCCGGCTCACCGGTACGGAGCTCGCCGAGCAGTACGGGTGGAACAAGTCGAAGGTCAGCAGGCTGGAGAACGGCCGGCAGACACCCACACCCGATGACCTGCGCAAGTGGGCGGAGGCAACCGGCCAACCCGAGACGTTCGACGAACTGCTCGCGCGCCTCAAGGGCTTCGAAACCCACATCCGATCATGGCGGCGGCAGTTGACCTCGGGGCACAAGGCGGTCCAGGACACTCACCTGGGCGCGCATGCCGACGTCTCTGTGTTCCGCGGCTGGGAATCCTCCATGGTCTTCGGGATTCTCCAGACACCGGACTACGCGCGGTCGATCTTCACGAGGTACGCGGAACTCCAGCGGTCGCCACGCGACACCGAGGAGGCGGTCCGGTCCCGTGTGAAGCGGCAAGAGGCGCTGTACGACTCGTCCAAGCGCTTCCACCTCATCCTGTGGGAAGCAGCCCTTCACGCCCTGGTCTGCCCCCCGTCCGTGCTCGCCGCACAGCTCGACCGCCT